>JANRLU010000141.1:0-14067 GCA_033762275.1 Thermonemataceae bacterium
TCATTTTTATTTAGATAATCTTTTAACTCTTTTAGTTTTTCTCTGATGATGCTTGGAGTATTTCTGTAAAAATCCTGCATAATATGGGGCGTAGTAACTATTTTTTTATAGCCCATTGCCATAAATTTTTTGATAATTGCTAAGGCTTGCTCCATATTGCTTACCCCGTCATCAATGCCAGCCAAGAGATGTGAATGGATATCTACCTCTACAATAGCCTTTGTCTGTATATTTTTTTTAGGAGATAGAAAAGCAAAAAGTGAGGTCATTTTTTTATACGAATATTTGTGATTTTCTGAAGGAGTTTCTTTCCAAAGGACATTTTTTTGGAGTGTTCTTCATAATAACCATAGCCGTAACCATAGCCATAGCCATACGAACCTTTTGCTTCCACAGAGTTGAGTATGAGCCCTGCCCGTGGTATCTGATGTAACTTGATGAGACGTTGTAAATTTTTCGCAAATGGTCTTCTGGAATAATTAGAGCGTAATACAAAAAGACGTACGTCCACTTGTTGCATAATAATCATTGCATCAGTAACCAAACCCACAGGTGGCGTATCAACTAATACAATATCATATTTGGCTTGTAAGCTCACCAATAATTCATCAAAATCTTCTTTGAGCACTAATTCTGATGGATTTGGAGGAATAGGTCCTGAAGAAATGAAATCTAATCCTTTTATTTCTGTGTTTTTGATGCACTCATCTATTGTGTGTCTGCCTATTAAAATAGTACTTACGCCCTTTTCGTTGGTGCTACCCAAACCCAAGTGCACTTTTGGCTTACGCATGTCAAGGTCTAAAATGACAACTTTTAACCCTGACATTGCAATAATTCCGCCCAAATTGATGGCAACAAAGGTTTTCCCCTCCCCACTGATGGTAGAAGTAACAGAAATCACTTTCTGAGTTGCTTGTTTTTTATCTTTCAGTGAGGTAGAAAACATAAAATCTAAGTTGGTACGAATATTTCTTAAAGACTCACTGATAGCTGATTTGGGGCTTTTATGAACAACCAACTTTGAAACCTCTAACTTTTCTTTTCTATACTTAGGAATAGCCCCCATAATTGGAACAGAAACTATTTTTTCTAATTCACTTTGTGTAGCAATGGTATTATTTAAAAGATACTTGGCAACCACTATCAAAAGCCCAATAAGTACCCCTGCTAAGGCTGCAATAATATAAATAAGATTCTTTTTAGGAGAAATCGGTATTGTGGGTAAATTGGCTGGAGCTATTACCTCAAAATTAGGAACTGTACCCGCTGAAGCTAATTCTATTTGTATTTTTTGTTGAATAAGACTATTGTAATAGCTTTGTACAGTCTCGTATTTTTTCTTTAGCTTATTAAATTCCGTAATTTTGGAAGGCAAACCATAAAAAGCACTTTCTATTTCTGTAAGTTTAGTACCCAGCTCTCCCATTTGTTTGAAAAGTTTGCCTTTATTACGCTCCACGCTTTCTAATATACTTTTTTGAAGGATACTGATACGCAAATCTAAAGACTGAAAAGCATAAGTATTCGTGTTTTCAGAAAGTTCGGCTTTCTGACGAGCTGCTTTTAATTTATTCAACTCCATTATTTGAGTTGTCAGAGCGGCATCTATCTCAGGCATTAGTGGAATCACTTTTTCGGTGAATGTTCGTTGCTGAACAAATATTTCCAGCTCTATCAAACTTTGTAAGATAGCATTTATTTTCAGCCGCTGCTCTGTTATTTCTGTTATTTGTTTTACCAAATCAACTATTTTGCTCTCTATATTGGTTGTTTTATGCTCAATAATAAATTTCTCCATTTGTTCCTCATAAAAAGCTAATTCTTTCTCTGTTTTAGCTATTTTATCATCTAAATATTCCTCCTTTTGTTTATTAGCTCTGTTCTTTATTTCTACACTCTTTGCCCTGTATACCTCACTCAGCGTATTGAGTATATCACGGGCTTTGTTCGCATTGTTATCTTTAAAGCTAATGCCTATGATTTTTGCTTGCGGGTTTACGACCGCAGCCTCCAAATTATTGGATAAATACCCCATTACATAGGCTTTAGCGTTAGGAATAAAATATACCTTCTCTGGATAATTTTTTAAACTACTTTTATTTTTGATAATAAACTCAAAGTCAGCTTCTCTTAAAGATTCTCCAAATTTTCCTTCATATATAACTACAGATTTATCTTTTTTTTCCCGTTTTAGCTCATAGGTTTTATCATTATCCGTAGAAATAAAAAATTTATCTCCATACGCAGTTTCATTAGTAATGATACTTTGCACATAAATAGGCGAGAAACCATACATTTCATTATCTAATACCCTTCCTTCCGCAAAATAACTCACTGACATATCCATTTTAAGAGCTACCTCCTGAAAAATCAAGGGGGAACGAATAACCTCCAATTCGCCCATTATATTATCTTGTGGAGTATTATTTGCAACCAAGTTTTGAACATTCAAACCTGCACTCTCGTCTTTCAACTCCATTTTTAGATTAGAGTTACTTTGATAGATAGGTTTGGTATAACGTAAATATAAAAAAGCAAGCGATAAAAAGAAGGTTGGCACTATTAGCAGCCAATACCAGTTTTTGAGTAAGGTTTGTCTAATTTTCTCAAAGTCAAGATTATCTAAAGGGCTTTGTTCGTCTTCACCAAGTTCAGGGCTTTGCATCATTTGCCTAAACTTATCTTCCTCGTTCAGAAATTGAGCCATAAATATCGTAAAATCAGTAGATTTAGGTATAATTTTGAAAACGTGAAGCTAAAAAAAAAAACTCTATAAAGCAAATTTTGTGTATGTTTGTAGGAAAATATTGTTTCTATGATACAAATAGCTTCTTTCACTTTTAATCCTTTTGCTGAAAATACTTTTGTTTTGTATGATGAAAGTGGTGAAGCCCTTATCATTGATGCGGGTTGCTATCACCCTGAGGAGGAACGACAACTCCAAAGCTTTATAGAAAAGAAAGAGTTGAAAGTAGTAAAACTACTCAATACACATTGTCATTTAGACCACGTATTTGGCAACGAGTTTATAAAAAAAACTTTTAAGGTTGCTTGTTACGCCCACCAAGCAGAAGAATTTAATATAGGTTTATTAGACAAGGCAAGTATGATGTTTGGTATTCCTAAGCAAATTAGCACCCATATAGATAACTATATAGCTGAAAATGAATTGATTACTTTCGGAAATAGTTATTTAAAAGTTCTTTTTACACCTGGACATTCGCCAGGGCATATCGTTTTCTATAATGAAGAGCAAAAATTTTGCATCAATGGAGATGTCTTGTTTAGGCGTAGTATTGGCAGAACAGATCTCCCTGGTGGCAATCATACACAACTTCTTAGCTCTATCAAAAATCAACTTTTTTGCCTGCCAGATGATACCATTATTTTTTCAGGGCACGGAGAGCGTACAAGCATTGGTTACGAAAAGCAACACAACCCTTTTCTGAAATAAAATCACTATTCTTTTTTAAAGTTATAGTCTTTGTAGCCTACTTTTCCATCACTCACCCCTTCCAAGTAACGATTAGGGTCTCCAAAACTCTCTCCCAACATTACCCTAACAGGTTTATTATCAAAGCAAACCTTGGATAAATCATTGGCTAAAAGCACCATTCCGAAAATAGCAAACTTTTTTTGTTCGGGAGTTTTTTGTTTTCCTTTAGGTTTGCCAAAAACTCGTACCAATACCGTATCTTTTTCAGGGTGTAAAATTTGAAATCTTTTGAGGTCAAATTTTTGCTCAGAAATGTAATCTAAAACTCTTTTGGCGTATTTTTCCTCTTTTTTGGATTTATAAGAAACCCAATAGTCATCTTTCCTCATTTCCTCGCCGCCTTTTGGCTGGCAAGCCACCAGCACAAACAAAAAGGTAGCTTGTGTGAGTAATTTTCTAATATTTTGCATAGTTCTTTGTTTTTTATTCAAAAAAATAAAAGTTTTTTTTGATTAGTAAAAGTTTTTTAATAAAATTAAGAGTTATTTAGGAGCAAAAATATCTCCATTTTTTTATCTAAAACTTTTGTTAGCAGAGCAATACTTATGAAGTTTCTATTCGCAGTTATTTTTTACCTCATCAGTATTCCCACAATCTGGGCACAAATTATACTAAATGAAGAAAAAAACCTAAAAGATGTTTCTAAATTTTTATTTGTTTGGGAAGATAAAAGTGGTGATGCTACTATTGAGAAAGTCAGTTCGGAAATATTTCAAAGTAACTTTAAGCCCTTAGAGCAAAAGAATTTTAATAAGGGAGTCTCTACTTCTGTGTATTGGCTTAAAATACAAGTCATAAACCAGAATTTAAAAAACTTAGACTGGATTTTGTACTCAGCTAATGGTTTTTTAGATGAAGTCGCCCTTTATCAACAAAACATGGAGAATAAATGGGTAGAACGCAGATTAGGCTTATTATACCCCTATCAAGACCGCCCTATCAAACACCGTTATCTCATCTTTCCTCTATCATTCAAAAGCATAGAAATACATACTTTCTATCTAAAAATAAGCTCCACGACACCTCTTCAAGTTCCTTTGTACATAGAAAGAGCTTCTTACTTTTCCGAACCCTCTCGTTCTGAAGAGCTATTTTATGGTATTTTTATTGGTATAATTACATTGATGCTTGTTGGTAGTTTATTTTATTGGATATATTTTAGGGATAAAGCTTATATTTATTACAGTGTGTTTTTGTTAGGGGCTACCATTTTTTATTTATCTATCAGTGGGCATTTATTTCAGTATTTTTGGAAAGATGATGCTCTTTTGGGAAAAACTATCTTAGGAATAGGCATAGGGCTTTGGATAATAGGAGCAGGTTTATTTACAAAAACTTTTTTATATACCTTCCGATACTTCCCTTTGGGGGGTAAATTGATGGATATATACGCTCTTTTAGGTATCTGGACTGTTCTGAGCGTATTTTTTCTACCTTACCGTTTTTTTACCATTCAAATTATTGTTATAGGCAATATTGGCAATATAATTATTACGATTGTTGGCTTGATTTGTTGGTTTAGGCAAAATCCTTATGCTAGATATTTTACTGTAGCTTGGACAGCTTACGTTACGGGTACTATTTTGTTGGCTCTTTCTGTTTTAGGATTCATCCCGCGTACTTTTATCACAGCACATTTAGGCGAAATATCTTCTATTTTTGAGGTAATTATGTTTGCTTTAGCTTTGAGCTACAAGAGCCGTGTAAAACATGAAAGAGTACGACAAGATAGGCTGAGAAGCCAACAAAAAGTCATAGAACTACAAAAAGAAAACAATGTACGTCTGGAGCGACAAATAGAAGAAAGAACGCAAGATTTAGCTCAAAAACAAAGAGAAATAGAAGTGCAAAATGAAGAACTAAGACAACAGCGAGAGGAGTTAGAAGCAAGTCATAACCAATTATTTGAACAAAATAAAGTCATAGAACAACAAAATGCAGAACTCACTAAGTATAATGAAAATTTAGAAAATATCGTTGAAGAAAGAACAAAACAACTAAGTCAAGCTAATCTTACTTTGGTAAGTCAAAATATACAATTAGAACAATTTGCTTTTATTACCGCTCATAATTTACGCTCACCAGTTGCTCAACTTATAGGGCTTACAGGGCTTTTCAACAAAGAAAATTTTGCCGACCCCCTCAATGTTGAAATATTCAGGTATATGGTAAGTTCTGCCCAAACTATGCAAAGAACTCTCCAAGACCTCAATGAAATTCTTGAAGTACGTAAAGGAAGAAACCAAAGCCTTGAGAAAATCCCTTTTGAAGCTATTTCTAAAGAAGTAATCAGCGATTACTTCGCCAACGCAGATGCCCGTATCTCTTTTGATTTCAAAGATGCCGACTCCGTCATCTTTATAAAAGCCTATCTCAAAAGTATTTTTTACAATTTTATTAGTAATGCTATCAAGTATAAACATCAGCATAGAAAAGCTGAAATACTGGTTTTTAGTACAGATTTTCCTAACGAAATACGCCTTTCTTTCAAAGATAATGGTTTAGGTATAGACCTCAAGAAATACAAACACAAACTTTTTGGCTTATATCAGCGGTTTCATTTGGAAAAAGAAGGCAAAGGAATGGGCTTGTATCTTTGTAAAACGCAAGTGGAAGCCTTAGGAGGGCGAATAGAGGTGCAAAGTGAATTGGATAAGGGCACTCAATTTGATATTTACTTCAAAAAGCATCAGGAACTTGGTTAAGCTCCTGATGCTTTTGTGTTATCTACCAAAAAATTGATTCTTCAATTGGTCATCTAAAGTGTCTGCCCACCACTCCAAATCAGCTATACAGGTTACAACCTCCTCATAATCAATACCTTGAATATCTCTCTCATAAGTGGCGTATACTGTATCAGAGCCAGGCATAATTGTAAGTTTTACACCTAATTTAGAGTCATTCAACTCTAAAAGATGGCGGTAAAAATCTTTTTCATTTTCCTTGGGCACTTGCAGAAGTGGGGAAAAAATACGTAAGAAAAAACGCTGAGTACCGTCTTTCATATTGATAGGCTGCACAAATACTTCTATTTTTGCAGAGCCTATAGTCCAATACCAAGCTCTACGTTGCTCGTTAAAAGTACCTTCTTTAGTAAGCCCAACAGAAACGATATACTTATTGATCATTTCCTCAACTTGTTCACGGGTGTTGTTTATCATAATAGTAAATTTTTGTATACCCAAATAAAAGTTTTTTTTCCAAAAAATACAAACTTTTTAATAAGTTTTTTGGAAAGAGCAAAAGTTTAGTTTCTTCTATTTTTTCCATTAAAACCAAAAGAAGCTCCGAAACGTAAACCCTCTTTTGAAGGAATACAATAGATATTCAAAGGGATATTTAATTTACCTGAACGCAATGTTTTACCTGCCGCAATCAAAAAACCAACTCTTACTTCATCTAAATTTCCTCTACTATCCAAACGTTTTTCAATAGGAAAGAGAACCTGCGTTCTGTCTTGCTCACCAAGAAGCTGCCAATTACCAGAAGCATCATAATAACCTTCTCCTGCTTTTACTAAGCTAAAAGTCGGACCAAAAGCTATTTCCCAGCCCGTTTTATTATTTCTTAAACCATTCAATAAAGTAAAACTTGGAATAATAAGCCCTTGGTCAAAACCTGTCAGCATTGGTATAAATTCAAATAAACCCTGATAATTACCTTCGTTGAGATACTGAGTTTCTAACTGATAGCCAAACTGAAACATTAAAGGCATTGCATCAAAACCTCCTTGTTGCTTACCTTCGGCAAGCCTCTCCGCCAAATCCCCTGTAAAATAAGTAACTCCCATTCTTGGACCACTCAATTTAAGCCGACTTGCATAAGGGTTATTTAAAATTCCCTCATAACTCTCTGTTTCGGTTAATTTTTTTACAATAGCTGTATCATTTGTCAAGCCAAACATTTCTCTAAGACTTATTGCCATAATCACCTGAATTTCAGAGGGAAAATCTAAAAACTCTCGTATATACGACTTCTCTACCGTTTCTGAATTTACGTCTATCAGACGAAGACTCACAATTATCTTTTTACCCAAACGCTCTACAGTTCCCCCTAACATTTTATCAGACTTGATGGCTTTTCCAATCTCTACCAAACAAATCTTTCCATAACAACTATCCACCGTGAGTTTTTTCTCTTTGATAAGATAGGCTACATCATAGCGGTCAGTAACTTGATACTTTTGCAACTTATCTAACTCTATTCTCAACAAATCACCCATCTGGGCGGGGCTATATCCTAAGCCCTTCGTATCAATATGTAGTACCGTAATAGTCTGAGCTTTTAAGCTAAAAGCTAACAAAAAGGCAAGCATAACAAAATTGGATTTCATACTTTTAATTTTTAGTGAATGCTCAAAATTAGGTGAAAACCAAATTCTGTAAAAACGGCTTAAAAAGACTCTAAACTTTTTGTTGCATTTTCTCCAACTTTGCAGGTAACTTTTTTGAAATAGTAGTAATAATTACAAATTTTGAAAAGGAAGGCTATTATTTTGCAAAAAGTGCAATTTTTTATTAGCCCAAAAGTGCTTTTTAAGAAATTTTTTTGTGTAGAGTTTCACACTTTTTTAGAATATCCTGAAAAAAAAGATGCCTAATTCTTTCTGAACTTCCACTTAATAACACTGATTTTCCGATAATTGTATTTAATCCTGCTGAGGTATCCTCGCAAAATATATCATCTTTTGTAACCAATACATTCAGATTTTGATGACGCAAGTATACCTTTTTCTGCCCTTGTATTTCAGTCATGATGCAATTATTATCCAGAGTTACCTCACTTTGATACAGACTAAAAGGTTGATGATTCAAAAAGGTTTTTTGTTTGATATGTTCAATGAGTATAATGAGTTGCTCTACAAGTTTCTTTGCATCAGTAGGGTTCTCAAATAAAGCCAAATCATTGTAATAGTTTATCTGTTGAATTGTACTATCTATAGTTTGATTTGTCCAAATCTCTACACTTGATATATTTTGGTACAACTTGTATATATTTTGGCATAATTTCCACCAATCAGCGTCTAATTTATCAAAAGTGAATAAATCAGGTTTTTGATTATTCACTTGGGCATACCTTTTCCAAGCATAAAGTTTGAATGCCGCTAATTCGGGATAAGCAAAGTTATAGAAAATAGGCAGATCAGTGGCGGCATATATCATTTGCCCTTTGTGTTGAGCTATTATGCTTATATCTTCTTCTATCATTTGAAGATATTTCAATAAATCTTGTTCTGTATGAATGGGTTTGTAGGAAAAATAAGTAAATTTTTCGCTACTACTGATTTTAAATAAACTATCTATGGAAATATGGTAGTGTGCAGCTATTTTAAATGTTTCTTCAAGACTTAGAGCAGTTTCTCCCCTCAATCTCCTGTATATGCTGTCATTACTCATTGCCAATATTTCTGCAAGTTCATCTACTAAAGAAACATTGGGAGCTAAAATTTTTTTTATGTATTGTAGGAAATATATTTGTGCTTCCATCTGCTTTTTGATAAAGATACAAAAAAACCGCCTTTTAGGGAGGCGGTTTGGTAATTTTTCTTGCAAAAACTATTGCTGATTATCAGGTGTTTGTTCATTTGTTTGAACACTTGTAGAGTTATCTACTTCTACTTGATTTTCTTGCTCAGTAGGTTTAGTAGCTTCCTCTTTACCTTTACCTTTACCTCTACGACGTGTTTTCTTCGTTGCAGTGGCTTTAGTTTCCTTCTGATAAGTTTCGTTGAAATCCACCAACTCAATAATGGCTACCTCAGCAGCATCACCAGCACGTGTACCTAATTTGATGATACGTGTATATCCGCCTGCTCTATTAGCTACTTTAGGAGCTATCACAGAAAACAACTCTTTTATGGCTTCCTTATCAGTAAGATAAGCAAAGACTGTTCTTCTGTTATGAGTAGATTGCAAAGAAGTAGTATTATTTTCTTCTTTTGCTCTCGTAATTAGAGGTTCTACATACACTCTAAGGGCTTTCGCTTTAGCAAGTGTTGTTTCTATACGCTTACTAAAAATAAGAGCCTTGGCTAAACTAGCAAGCGTAGCTTTTCTATGAGAAGCCTTTCTGTTCAGATTTTTTATTTTATCTCCGTGTCTCATAATGTTTTTTCTTTAAGGTTTTGAAAACTCAAAACACTATTCTTCATCTAATTTATATTTTAAAACGTCCATTCCAAAGTGTAAACCTTTATCCGAAACTAATTGCTCCAATTCGGTTAAAGACTTCTTTCCGAAATTTCTAAATCTCATCATATCAGCAATTTCTAACTGCACCAAATCAGCTAAAGTTTTAATATCAGCAGATTTCAGGCAGTTATAGGCTCTTACAGAAAGGTCAAGATCAGCAAGCGGAGTTTTAAGGAGTTTTCTCATACGTAAAATTTCCTCATCTACGGTTACACTTTCTTCTTTTTGTACGGTTTCGAAGGTCATCGTTTGGTCGGAGAACAACATAAAATGTTGTATCAATATTTGTGCTGCTCCTTTCAATGCATCTTCAGGATGAATAGAACCGTCTGTTTCTATCTCTATAATGAGCTTTTCAAAGTCTGTTTTTTGTTCTACCCTTGTATTTTCTACGGCAAATCTCACATTTTTAATAGGCGTAAAAATAGAGTCTATGGCAATAAAGTTGAGGGTTTGGTCTGGGATTTTATGTTCTTCGGCAGGGACATAACCTCTGCCTTTTTCTATAATAATCTCCATTTCCAAAGTTACAGACTTATCTAAATTACAAATCAGTAACTCGGGATTAAGAATCTGGTAAGCACTCGTAAATTTATTGATGTCTCCTGCCAAGAATATTTCCTTGTTTTTGAGCTGAATACTTATTTTGTTTTCAGCAACCTCATTGATTTTCTTGAATCTCACCTTTTTAAGGTTCAAGATAATCTCGGTTACATCTTGAACGACCCCAGGTATTGTGGAGAACTCGTGCAAGACGCCTTGTATTCTGACAGCAGTAATGGCATAACCCTCCAAAGAGGAACGTAGTACTCTTCTCAGGGCACTGCCTATGGTTGTACCATAACCTTTCTCAAGTGGTTTGAACTCAAATAGACCCTGAAAGTCATCGGCTTTCTCCATTACGACTTTATTAGGCATTTGAAACGCTAAAATTGACATATTTTTACAGTTTTTAGGTTTGAACAAAAGTTCTAAACACTTCAAAAAGAATTATTTAGAGTACAATTCAACGATAAGTTGCTCTTGAATATTTTCAGGAATTTGGTCTCTCTCTGGATAAGAGATAAACTTTCCTGCCATTAAGTTCTTATCCCACTCTAACCAATTGAAACGTGCAGCAGAACGAACAGCCAAACTATTGGTTATGGCTTCCAAAGATTTAGACTTTTCACGAACCGCCACAATATCCCCAGGTTTAAGTTGATAAGAGGGTATATTAACTATCTCACCATTCACGGTGATATGCTTATGCGAAACTAACTGACGAGCCGCTCTACGACTTGGAGCAACTCCTAATCTGTAGACGGTGTTGTCCAAACGAGCTTCCAAAAACTTCAATAAGTTTTCCCCTGTAATACCATCTTTGATGGAAGCCTTGTGAAAAATGCGTGCAAATTGCTTTTCCAATACACCATAAGTATATTTTGCTTTTTGCTTTGCCGAAAGCTGTATAGCATATTCGGACTGTTTTCTTTTTTTGCCTTTGCCGTGCATTCCGGGTGCATAGTTCTTTTTCTGAACATACTTGTTTGCCCCTAGAATTGCTTCTCCAAATTTTCGTCCTATTTTAGCTTTAGGACCAGTATACCTTGCCATTTACTAATGATTAAAAGTGAAACAATTAGAATTAGTCTTGTAAGCCTACTTATTGGTTTCTTACAATCCTTAACTCTCAATTCTTTGCAGAGTTTTTTGAATTTACTAAACACGTCTCTTTTTAGGAGGACGACAGCCGTTGTGAGGAAGAGGGGTTACGTCTTGGATAATAACCACATCTATTCCTGTATTTTGTACCGTTCTAATAGCCGACTCACGACCAGCACCAGGTCCTTTTACATATACATCTACTTTACGCAATCCTAAGTCATAAGCTTTTTTTGCACAATCAGCGGCGGCTACTTGTGCAGCGTAAGGGGTATTTTTCTTAGAACCTCTAAAGCCCATTTTACCCGCCGAAGACCAAGAAATAACCTGTCCGCTTGCATTAGTGATTGTAATGATGATATTATTGAAAGAAGCCTTAATATGTACTTGCCCTGTGGGGTCTACTTGTACTAATCTTTTCTTTACTTTTTCTTTTTTGTTATCTTTTGCCATAATTGATAAAAATATAAAGGTTGTAAGAAGTTAGAATTGTGAAACTCTAATTTCTAACGCTCAGATTTTATTTGGTTGCCTTTTTCTTGTTTGCTACAGTCTTACGCTTACCTTTGCGAGTACGAGCATTATTCTTTGTGCTTTGTCCTCTCACTGGCAAACCTTTACGATGCCTCAAACCTCTGTAACAACCTATATCCATCAAACGTTTGATGCTTAGCTGTACTTGGGAGCGAAGCTGCCCTTCTACAGTAAATTCATCACTAATAATCGTACGGATTTTCACAGCATCGTCGTCTGTCCAAGTATTTACTCTTTTATCCAAGTCAATGCCTGCTCTCTCTAATATCTTTTTAGCAGAGCTACGCCCGATACCATAAATATAGGTCAGGGCTATTTCACCACGTTTGTTGTTGGGAATATCTACACCAGCAATTCTCATAACTAACCTTGTCTTTGTTTGAATTTAGGATTTTTTTTGTTAATCACATAGATTTTTCCTTTTCTACGGATTATTTTACAGTCTGCACTGCGTTTCTTTACAGAAGCTCTCACTTTCATAATAGTAAAATTTATTTGTATCTATAAATGATTCTTCCTTTTGTTAAATCATAAGGAGACATTTCTATCTTCACCTTATCGCCGGGTAAAATTTTGATATAATTCATCCTCATTTTACCTGATATGTGAGCAATAAGCTCGTGCCCATTTTGCAGTTGTACTCTAAACATTGCATTAGATAGAGCCTCTTTGATGATGCCGTCTTGCTCAATAGATGTTTGCTTTGCCATATTTTTTCTCTAAAACTTCCTCTATATACCGAAATGTAGTGAGTATATCTGCTTTATTTCCATTGATAGCCACCGTATGCTCGAAATGAGCAGAAGGCTTTTTATCAGCAGTACGGATAGTCCAACCATCTTTTTCTTGAACAATTTCCTTTCTACCCATATTAATCATTGGCTCTATGGCTATTACCATACCATTTTTCAGCATTACTCCCTTACCTTTTTTGCCATAATTAGGAACTTCAGGTTTTTCGTGAAGGCTCTTACCAACACCATGCCCCACAAGCTCTCTAACAACCGAGAACCCATTACTTTCTGCATATTTTTGAATCGCATTACTAATATCTCCAACCCTTGCACCAAACTTTGCCTCTTCTATTCCTTTGTAAAGAGCTTGTTTTGTAACTTCTAATAACTTTTGCACCTCTTTTGTTACTTCTCCTACCGCATACGTATAAGCACTATCACTATGAAAATCATCTTTAAAAACACCACAATCCACCGAAATAATGTCGCCTTCTTTGAGCTCGTAATCGCTTGGAAAACCATGCACTACTTGTTCATTTACAGAAATACAAAGTGCAGAAGGAAAAGCGATATTCGTGCTACTAATTTCGTATCCTTTAAAGGAAGGTATAGCTGCATTATCCTTGATGTACTCCTCAGCCACTTTATTGAGAAGCGAGGTTTTTACACCTGGTTCTATTAACTTGGCTACTTCTGCGTGTGTTTTTCCTAAGATTTCAGCATTAGCACGCATTATTTCTATTTCTGCTTGTGTTTTATACACTATCATTATTGTATAGCTGCCATATTAGAAGTATCCGATATTTTTCCTGACTCCATCAAGCCTTCATAATGCTTCATCAAAAGGTAGCTTTCTATTTGCTGCAAAGTATCCAATACAACCCCTACCATAATAAGCAAAGAAGTTCCACCGAAAAATAAAGCAAACTGCGAATCAGCATCTAAAATTACTCGTACTAACGAAGGAAGCACCGCTATAATGGCTAAAAACAAAGCTCCAGGAAAAGTTATCCTAGATATAACTGCATCTATATACTCTGCCGTTGGCTCACCTGGTTTTATACCTGGTACAAAGCCCCCATTTCTCTTCATATCATCAGCTATTTGCTTTGGATTGATTGTTATGGCTGTATAAAAATAAGTAAATACCAATATCATTAAGCCAAAAATCAAGTTATACTGCCAACTAAACTGATTAGAGAATACATTTACAACTGCTTGGGCTGTCTGATTAGTATCTGAAAATAAACCAGCTAATAAAGAGGGTAAAAACATCAAAGATTGTGCAAATATAATGGGCATAACCCCCGCTGTATTGAGCTTCAAAGGTATGTATTGTCTTTGTCCTCCATATACCTTATTACCTACAATTTGCTTAGCATATTGTACAGGTATTTTTCTTATTGCTTGAGTAAACATCACCACCAAAAGGACAACAAAAAACAAGACTATAAACTCTATAAGT
>JANRLU010000142.1:0-4394 GCA_033762275.1 Thermonemataceae bacterium
CAGGAAAGACAAAAATAATAGCATCAGCAGCAATGAGTTTTAGCTCATCAGGGTTTTTGAGGATAAAATCTCTATCCAGAAAAAAATCTATATGTTTGGAGGCTTTGATAAGTGCTTTGGTATAGGCTTTTCCTATAAAAAAAAGCTGACTATCAGGATATTGCTCTTTAAGAAAACCAGCAAGGGGAAGCGTAAGTACTACATCACCCAAATTATCGGTACGACTGATAATTATTTTCATCTTATTCTTGTTCTAAAATAAAAAACTCTACACGTCTATTTTTCTTCCTGCCAACTTCACTCTGATTACTTTCTATGGGCTTGGTGGAGCCATACCCCCCAAAGAAAAGTCTGTCTGCAAGAATTCCTTTAGTGATAAGGTATTCATACACAGCTTTAGCTCTTTGTTCGGAAAGTTTGATGTTTTTTTCAGCACTGCCGATTTCATCAGTATGCCCCGAAATTACGATTTTCAATTCTTGATATTCTTTTAGTAAACGGAATAATTTATCAAGCTCTACTTTAGATTTATCCAACAAAGTAGCTTTTCCAAACTCAAATAAGACATTTTTCAGGATAATTGGTTCATTAGGTTTTAGATAGCCAAACTCTGTAGGTTCTAATTGCCAAGGCTTTTCCCAGCCTGTAAAAGTAGGAGCTTCTGCCTTGAAAGGTGGCATAGGGGCATTAGCTAAAATCGGTTCAGGTAGAGCGTCAAGCCAAGTAAGGCTCAGATTATCAAAAAAATAATAAGCTCTGAAACAGCTAAAGTACTTTTCATAGTTTTTGTTTTCAGCAATTTTCCGAATATCTTTTTTAGAAAAAGAACTAAAATCACCAATGGTGATATATTGCTCGTTACCATCAGCAATGATTGTATCTGTGATAAGCACCCAGTTTTTCTGTATATCAATGAAAGAACTCTCAATTTGTGGGCTAAAATTGTGCTTATCGCCTACCAAAACAGGATTTTGACTGAAAAGCACACCAATTTTGCTCATGGCATAATAGGAAAACTCTGAAAGAGATACGTACATTCTGAAAATATACCGATTACGTGCTTTAAGTGGGCTTAGGAGCTTGGTTTGGATATGCTCTCTGTAAAAAAGTTCGTCAGTATTCTGCTCTGGTGATGCCCCTACACGTACAATCAAACCTAAGTAACCTTTTCCTTCCTGGGCTTTGAGATTACCACAAGGATTTTGCTTCCCAAATTCTTGGCTACACTCGTGGAAAAAGTCGGGAGTACAGTCAGGCGGATTAGCTTGCCAATACTTGAGGTTGCCAATACGCACAGAGCCTAACTCTTTGGGGCATCTGCCATACTCCTCAAAACCACCATTAGGAATAAGATTTTGGGCAGAAAGCGTAAGAGGTAAAATAAATAAGTAATAGAAAAAAATAGTAAAACGCATAGCGAAAAAGCAAACATTCATTATGCAAAGCTACATATAAAAAGACATAAAAGCATAAATTTCCTTTTGAGTTTTCTCAAAAAAGCTATTAGATTTGTAAAAAAATATACTATCTAATGAAAAAAAAGACTTATATAACTTTTGTACTAGCAATACTTACGGGTATTACCTACGCTCAGAATTGTTTCAAAGAAGTGTTGTTGCGAATAGATACTTTAGAGTACAGTTATACAAAAAATGGTATTTTTTACAAAAGAGACAAATATTTACCTTTTCGCTATGAAGAAGCTACGCCAATAGCCGAGCTACAAGTATACCCCAACGACATCAATAAAATACAGAAGATTTCTCTTTTTAATACTTCTGATTTTGAAATACTGGATTCTACGTTACGAGTAGATGATTACTTTAGGTTTAAAATACGCTTTAAAAATTTGAACCAAAGTAAATTTTTGAAGTTTTCATTTACCATTTTTGAAGTTCCTTTGAAGGAAAGCACCTGCGAGATACCTTTGATGCCTTTTCATACCACAGAAGTAGGCTTCAACCCGAAAGATGATGATGAGCTTTACATTGGTGAAGAAAGAACCTTTGATTTGCTTTGCAATAATCCCGAAAATATACGCATTAACTCTATTTTCACGGAAAAAGAAGAAATAAACTACCGTACAGAATTAGTAGGCAAGCAACTAAAATTACATTTATTACCTTCAAAATTGGGCAAATCAGAGTTGGTTCTTAATTTAAGTACGCAAAATCCCTATATAGATGAAAAAGGGCGTATTCGTTATGATTTACCAACCATAAAAAGGCATTTCCAAGTGAAAGGAAGCAGATTAGCATACTTAAATGTCCTTCCAAAAGATATTACTTTGGAAGAAAAAACGCAAGCGGAAGGTATAGAAATAGAATTGGACTATACAAGACTCTTAGGGCTGGACAGAACCTATCGTATAGAAAACCAAGAGAAAAAAGGCGGTAGGTTAGTTGCTGAAATTTTTACCAAAAAGTTTTTGAGTAATGGTAAAATTCTTTGCGTTTTGCGTCCCTATAGCCTCCATCGTCTTACAGAAGGTTATTTATATATCAAAAATACAGATGAGCCAATTTGTATCACCAATTTTAATGTAAGCCCCAAAACAATCATCAATCAAATTATAATTACACATGAAGGAAATAAACAAGAAACGGCTTTTTATCCTGGAGAAACTGCAGAGGTACGCATAGAAGGCTTATCTTTGCATAAAACTCGTTTTCATTTTGGCGGGCTAACAGAAATCGCCTCAGACTCGCTCATAAAGAACGAAAATATACAAACTTTCCGTCTGCAAGTACCCATCAATATAACAGAAAAAGAAGTTGAGATATATAATTTTAGCACAAAATTCGGAAAAACAATTCCAATTAAAGAACATCAAAAGCCTCATAAATTCAATTTTATCAATATAAATTATGGAGCAGGCAAGCAAATGTTGGAGGATTTACCTCAAACCGTTCTTTATCCTAAAACTATCAGAGATATTGAAATTTCTTTCAGCCCTGAAAAAATAGACGAAGCTAATAAACTTTTTGGAAAACAGTACTTGAGTGTGGATATTACCGTTTTCAATACAAAAGGAGATTTGATAGAGATAAAGCATATTCCCAATATATTGGTTTGCCCTGATGAAACTTCTTTACGTGCAGATTTCTATGATGATGCCCAATGTAGCAAAAATTCAATCAGTCTCAATAGTATTTTAGGCAGAAAAACTTATGACTTAGATGGTTGGAGCAGAATAGAAATGGTGTTCAGGCACGAAAAGGATAAATACAAAGAAAATGGATTTTCTAAAAAAATTGAAATTTATTTGCAGAAAAAAATGCGTTTTGATACAGAATTTAGCTTCCCAGGAGGGCTACTTATTAAGCGTGGCGACCAAGATGGCTTTAGCCCATTCGGAGGGATTAGCTTAGCCATTATTCAGCAGCTTAATTTTTATGATCCTAACAAAATTAATCGTTATAGACCTTATAAGGTAGGTATCGGCGTGCTTGCCAACAACGCTTTTAATTTTAGTCCAACGGCTACAGATAGAGATTTAGGTATTGTGGTGTTGGGGAGTTTGTACCCTACGAGGCGTGATGTAAAACTTACCTTTCCACTTTTTGCGGGCATGGGATATTTTTTGAGTGCAAAGGCTTGGTTTTTTTTGGTAGGTCCAGGTATTTTTGTTAGATTTTGATAAGATGAAAATAGCGATTGTTGCCAATACTAGTTGGAATGTTTTTAATTTTAGGAAAGGGCTTGTACATTTTCTTATAGAGAGAGGTTATGAGGTAACTATAATAGCCCCTAGGGATAAATACACAGATGAAATAAAAAAGTGGCATATCACATATGAAGAAATTATTTTGGAGAATAAAGGTACGAACCCCCTTGCAGATACTAGATTTTTTAGAAAATTACTTCACTTATATAATCACTTGAAACCTGATATAGTCTTACATTTCACCATCAAGCCCAATATTTATGGTACGTTGGCTTGCCGAAGACTCAAAATTCCTTGTATCAATAATGTATCAGGTTTAGGCACTACTTTTATCCGAAAAAGTATTAGCTCTCGGATTGCTCATTTGCTTTATCGCTTGGCTTTTAGATTTGCCCCAAAGGTATTTTTTCAGAATGAGGAAGATTTACGTATTTTTTTGGATAAAAAGTTGGTAAACTTTTCTCAAACAGGTTTATTGCCTGGTTCGGGGATAGATTTGGTGCATTTTAGTCCAACTAAAGAGCAGGAGCAAACAATACGAAAGCCCTTTGTATTTTTGATGATAGCTCGTCTGATTTATGATAAAGGGCTGAGAGAATATGTAGAGGCAGCAAAAATAGTAAAAAATTTGTATCCTGATACACAGATAGAGCTCATTGGAAGTTATGAAAAAAATACAAAACATCTTCTCAACATTACAGAGCAAGAAGTAGAACAATGGAAAGAG
>JANRLU010000143.1:0-4446 GCA_033762275.1 Thermonemataceae bacterium
CTGGCAACTCACCCTCAAAACTCACTTTGAAAGAATTGTTTTTGTATTGTTGTTTAATATCTTTGGTTTTTCCTTCAATTACTTTTTTGGATTTGTTGATGAGAGCAATATGTTCGCAGAGTTCTTCCACAGACTCCATTCGGTGTGTAGAAAACAGAATGGTCGTTCCTTTTTTGCGAAGTTCTAAGATTTCATTCTTGATAATTTCGGCATTGATGGGGTCAAAACCTGAGAAAGGTTCATCTAAAATCAGAAAAGAGGGTTCGTGGAGTACGGTTGCTACAAACTGTACTTTTTGTTGCATACCTTTGGAGAGGTCTTCTACGTTTTTTTCTGCCCAGCCCTGCATACCTAATTTTTCAACCCAATTTCTAATGCGTTTTTTGGATTCTTGATTGCTAAGCCCTTTGAGGCGAGCCAGATAAACTAATTGTTCTCCAACTTTCATTTTTTTATACAAACCTCTTTCTTCGGGCAAGTAACCTATCATCTCGGTATGATGTGGTGCTAATTTTTCCCCTCTGAAAAAAATTTCTCCCATGTCCAAACTGATAATTTGGGTGATGGTTCGGATAAGCGTGGTTTTTCCTGCTCCGTTGGGTCCCAAAAGCCCAAAAATACTCCCCTCAGGTATTTCCAAACTTACCTCATCAAGGGCTTTGTGGTTGGCATATTGCTTGCTTAAATTTCTGATGCTTAAAATAGACTCCATACTGAAAATAAATAATCCTCATTATAACGAAAATAGCAGAGATTTTCGTATAAAACTATTGGAAGGTATTTTTTATTGAAAAAACTATATAAAAAATTTAAAAAATTTATGAAAGAGAAAGAATGATACAATACATTTGCTTATTCATTTTACTATTTTAATTTCAGAAATGAAACTTTTAGAAAAACTCTCTCTACAACTCCAAAAAAGAGTTGTTACAGGCAATTTGCGGCAGCTAAGCCCACAAAGCAACTTAATAGATTTTTCCTCCAACGATTATCTGGGGCTTGCAGCTAATAGCATCTTAGAGGAAATCATTTACAAGGAGATACAAAAATTACCCAAACCACACTTAGGGGCTACAGGTTCGCGACTTATCTCAGGTACGCAACCTTATAGTTTGTTGTTAGAGCGTTTTTTAGCTGATTTTTTTCAAGCAGAAGCCGCCTTAATTTTCAACTCTGGTTTTCAACTTAATCTTGCTTTATTGGCTACCATTGCTCAGAAAGGTGATACAATTCTGCTTGATGACTTTATACACGCCAGCTTGCGAGAGGGAGCGAGGCTTAGTCTTGCTCAAAAATTTTACTTCCAGCATAATAGTTTAGCTGATTTGGAAAGAAAAATGCAAAAAGCACAAGGAAATATTTTTGTTGTGATAGAAACGGTGTACTCTATGGAAGGCGATATAGCTCCTATTGCAGAGATTAGCAAACTTTGTGAAAAATACGAAGCCTATCTCATCGTAGATGAGGCTCACAGTACAGGTATTTTTGGCGAAAATGGAGAAGGTTATTTGCTTGAAAACAACTTACATCAGGCTATTTTGGCTCGTGTGTATACCTTTGGCAAAGCCCTTGGCGGACATGGTGCTTGTGTGGTGGGTAGCCAAGTACTTATTGATTATCTTATCAATTTTGCTAGACCTTTTATTTATACAACTGCTCTCCCTTTACATAGTTTGGTGCATATCAAAGAAGCCTTTGAATTTATTAAGCAGCATAAAGAGTTGAAGCAGCAATTGTACATAAATATCAATTTTTTTAGAGAAATTTTAGGAGATTTTCGCCACGAGCATATTACACTCAAAGAGAGCTTCAGTCCTATACAAGTACTAAAAATTGGGGGTAATGAGAGAACTAAATTTTTTGCCCAAGAGCTACAAAAAGCAGGCTTTGACCTTAGGGCGGTGCTTTCGCCTACCGTCAAAGAAGGAGAAGAGATACTTCGTATCTGCTTGCATAGTTTCAATACAAGCCAAGAAATAGAATTTTTAGCAAAAAATATAGAAAAAGTTGCTTTGATGGTATAAAATTTGTATCTTAAAACAAAAATTTACATTTATGAGCAAGAAAATTTTACTTTCCCTAAGTTTTGTTTTTGTTGTGTCTATGGTATTGGCACAAAACAAAGAAAAATGTTTTTCTAATGATGGTTTAAAATATAAAGTTACTATCAAAATAGAATTTTTGAGTACTTATCAAGTGAAAGGAACACTCACCCGAGATGACTATGCAGGTGAAATACTGAGTACTGACTTCAAAGGTACTATAAAAGGGAATATTTTAGGAATCAATTTTAATGAGGAGCCTTTTTCTATTGGTGATGGTTCTGAGTGGCGAAACGATGCTTGGAAAATCGTAAAGAAAAACAACGGGAAGGAAAACTTAGAAATAACTTTTACCAGCAAAAACTACAAAACTAATAAATGGGATAAGCGTATTTATAACTTTGAGACTTGTGAGTAGGTTCTGAGATTGTTTAAAAACTAAGACTGTTGCGATTTTGTAGTTCGTAAGGAAAAAATATGGAAACAAAGAAGCTGAAATATTTAATAGATTCTTATCAAAAAATGAGTGAAAATCTTATTGATTATGAGAAATATAATTATTATGCTCTTACACATCACTCTACTGCATTGGAGGGTAGCACTCTCACAGAAAATCAAGTCATCAATCTATTAGAATACGGAAAAACGTCAAACAAGCCTTTTGAAGAACTTTTGATGGTTTCAGACCATTTTAAAGCCTTATCTTTTGTGATAGAAACGGCTAATTTAAAAAAAGAACTCTCTCCAATTTTTATACAAGAGGTAAATGAAAAAGTAATGAAAAATACGGGTAGCGTTATTCGTACAATTCTGGGTGAATATGATAGTTCAAAAGGGCATTTTAGGCTTTCTATGGTGCGAGCTGGTACAAGGACGTTTCCTGATTTCAAAAAAGTGCCTGATTTGGTAAAAAAATTTTGTAAAGAAACCAATCAAGGTTTATTAAATGCTAAAAGTTTAGAGGAAAAATGCAAAGTAGCTTTTAAAGCTCATTTTGACTTGGTAAGCATTCACCCATTTGCAGATGGCAATGGTAGGACTTCTCGTTTAATAATGAATTATATTCAGGCTTATTTTGGATTACCACTCTCTGTGGTATTCAAAAAAGATAGAATTCATTATATAGATGCTTTAGAGGAAGCCAGAAAAAAAGAGGATATAAATTTTTTTTATGATTTTATGTTTAATCAATATATTTTGTTTCTTAAAAAAGAAATTGCTCAATTAAGAAAGTAATTATTTATGAGAGATGTTTGGTTGAATTTTGTTCTAAAAAACTAAATCAATAACAGCTAAAAGAATAAAATTATAGTTATGTACGGAATAGAACACTTATTGCAGGTACTTGATAAACACAATATAGCTTATGAAATTGAAACCAACAGCGAAATTTTGGAAACAAAAATCTCTATTTTCTTTCAATCCAGCTTCAAAACGCTCAAGGTTGCTTTCCAAAAGCCCCAATCTTTTGATAAGTCGGTTATTAAAATCAATTTTGTGGGTGAGCCTGAATCTGTGGATTTTGTAATTATTCACTCGTCTGAATGGGAAATTTTTGTGGAACAAATGATTGTGAAGAGCTACACTGAAGAGGATTTGAATCAATCAGTTTTTCAAAGTTGGACACGTCAGCGAACAGATAATCTTTTGATATTTGATAACGAAAAAGAAGCCTCTGAAATGTATTTTTTAGGTTTAGACCAAGCAGATAAATGGGGTTTTTTACATCAAAAATTTGTAACTAATTCATTTATTCAACCAATCTGTAAAAATGAAGCAGGTAAAGAAGGTGAGCATTGGGGAGCAGCCCAATATAAAACGGCTTACTCCAACAGCTTTATAAATTATGAAGGTATTATTCATGGTTCAGATGAGAACAGAATGTTATTTTTTCTAAGTTGTAGTTATCTACCTAACAAGTTTGGTGTGGAAAAATTGAAAACGAATCCTGCTTTTAGCTTCAAACTTACGCACGACAAATCTATGCCTATTGATTTGGTATTGGCAATTGAAACTTTAGGGTTTCCGCTTATGGATAAACATACTATTTTGAAAGAAATAGCGGACGATAGCCCTGATGCTCCTTTTTTTACGTATGTAATGCTAAGTTACTTTGGAACGATTGGTTTATTGAGCTACATTCCTGAAATAATTCGCAATAAAAATAAAATTATTCTTGATTATCTAAGAGATGAGTACTTCAGAATGGCTGATAAAGAGACAATAGATAAATTTTTGTTGCTAATAGATTAGGTAGCGTTTTACAGCAATATTAGCAATATTTTGAGGACTAAAGCCACTTGTTATCTTTTTATAATAAATTTTGTGTCATTTATCATAAAAGCCTTTTCTTTTTGAATAGGTTTTTTATGCGGATAGCTTCAAAGGTATGTTCATTTTGTTA
>JANRLU010000144.1:0-3932 GCA_033762275.1 Thermonemataceae bacterium
TCTTATAAAACTTTCATCTGCAAGATTAGCAAGGTCTGCCTGATAATTGGGAACAATGGTAAATTTAAAATCTCTCAAATCAGAAAATACTCTTTCTACAGTTAGACCCGATAGCATTTTTTCATTGAGTTCAATAAACTCCTTAATTGTACCATACTCTGATTCAGGAAACCATGTTATTTTGAGTAAACGAGTTTCTTCTACAAAAGAAGCACTCAGGTATCTCTGAACAATTATTTTTAGTTCCATATTCTTAAACATCAATTACCAATTATTTTGATTTATGAGAAACTTATCTAATTTTTGACCATATACTTTTATCAAAAAATTATGATGTTAGCCACTCTTTTGCCTCCATTGTATTTTTAAAATAACGGGTTTCAAATTTTTGAGCAATGTGCATATCATCTACCTCTTCTACTAATTGCTGTACACTTAGATTTGCTATAAGTTCATCAGGAAGAATAACCGCTAATTTTTGACAGCCTAATTCTATAAATTTTTTAGTAGAGTATGCACCATACTCAAGTTGTAGTTCTGGTGAAATTGGAAAGGAAAAATGCCTTGTGTCTGTTAATACAAATTGTAGTTTTCTATTTGCAAGCATTTGCTCAGTAAGTTCAAACAACTCACCCTCATCCACATTTTCAGATTCTGAGAACCAAATAATTTCAAATATATTAAGGGTATCCCATTGATAACACACCACATATCTCGATTCAAAAACTTGATTTTTCATAATTTTACTTTTGATTTTTCTCAGCTATCATGCAAATCCCTTTCATAGTGAAGGCTTCTTTATTTATTTGCATATTAGGTTCACTTTGAATCTTATAGCTAAGAAATGTAAACCCATTTTCTTGTAAGACTTTTACCCATTCATCTGTTTCAAGTAAATGAAATCCATACTGAGCAAAAGGTAGTTTTTCCAAAATCTCTTTAGGTCGTATGCCTATATAAAGTTTACCTTTTGGTTTTAGAACTCGGTAAATTTCTTTAAAATGTTCTTCAAGATTTTCCCAGAAATAAACCACATTGACACAAAATATAAGATCAAATATGCTATCCTCAAAAGGTATTTGGTTACTATTTCCGAGATATAAATCAAGCTTTCCGTTTCTCAAATATTTTTGATTTCTCTTGCTTGCTTCTTTAAGCATAGCCTTTGAGAATTCTATACCACTTATCTTTAAATTATTGGCTTTGGAAAAAATATTCCTGAAAAAATATCCATTACCAAAGCCTATTTCTAAAATACGATAATGGTGTTTGAGTTCGAAGTTATTTAATACCAAATCATATAAAAAGTGATTACTTTCATTCATTTTTTTTCCCACTTTTTTAGCAAATATGCCTGAGGGTTTTCGAAGCTGATTAGCTACAAACTTGGCTCTATTATGAAGAATCATGGCAGAAAGCCACTTTTTCAGTGTCTTAATTATAAACATGAGTTAGAAGAAAAAGGCATAACCAATACCTGGTGTCGGATTAATCTCAGTATCTTTGCCTTCAGAAAAAAGTGCCAATACCCCAATTCTTAGATTCAATCCTTTCCACACCATCCAACGAAAACCTACATCTATAGAACCTGCATTGGTATCTCCATAATCTCGATTCAATCCTCGCAAATAGCTAAATTGAGCGTAAAAAGAAGATGGGTTTTCACGCTTACCTACTGGCAGAAACCATAAAGATGCACCTGCTTTGAAGAATTGCCAAGTTGTATTACTTTCCAAATTGGTTACATAATAACCTGCATGAAAAGAGATAAATTTATGTCTATACTCCAATCCAAGGGAGGGATTACGAAAACCATTGAGGCTCAATTCATTTTTAGAAAATCGACTTTGTGTAAAAGCTTCAGAGTTTACCAATAAGACAAGTAGAAAAATGATTACAAATTTCATGATATTTTTTGTTTTAGGTTTAATAGTTCAAAGGTCATTTAGATTCCAAACAATCTAATAGACAAATGTCTAAAAATCACTTTTGCTGAATATTTCTTCTGATTCTACTCAAATGCCTTGGTGTAATACCTAATATACTTGCAAGATATTGTAGTGGAATTTTTTGTAGTAGATTAGGTTCTTTTATGAGAAGTTTTTCATAGCGTTCTTCGGCAGTCATGCATATCAAATCACGTCTATTGTTATCCACACAAATGATATGATGCTCTAATAACTGTATATAAAAAGTTTTGAATTCCGCACACTCTCTGAGCAATTCATCAAAATGATGCTTTGAAATTAGCCAGACAATTGCCGAAGTCAGAGCCCTGATATTTTCTTTGGAAGGTATTTGGTTTAAAAAACTTTCTATTGAGGCTATGAAATAATTTCCCATTGCGAGATAAACTGTAACTTCCCCCCGTTCATGATTGAGAAAAAACTGAAAAACACCTTCCTCAACAAAGGCTAAATGAGTATTGATTTTACCTGTTCGCACAAAATATTCCCCTCTCACAAGCTCTTTTCTATGAAAAAGTGAAAGTATCTTATGCCTTGTAGTTTCGCCAAAAGATTGAAAGAATCCTGATAGTTTTTCCATTTTTGATATTATGAATATAAATAAAAAGCCGAACCTTGCTATACCTTCACTTGAAAAGGTTTTGCAAAATTCGGCTGTTTCAAAAAGGAAAAATTAGACAAATGTCTAAATCACCCTTATCTAATCTGATTTCTAATACGGCTTAGATGCCTCGGAGTAACACCAAGCATAGAAGCAAGTAATTGAAGGGGAACTTGTTGTAACAGGGTAACATTTTCACACAACATTTTTTCATATCGTTCCTCAGCATTGAGCATAATAAAATCTAAACGACTCTTGTCAATACAAACAATTTGCTGTTCTAAAATTTGGATATAAAAAGACTTGAACTCCTCGCTTTGAGTGATGAGTTGGTCAAGATTTTTTTTGCTTATCATCCAAAGTTTCGCAGGCGTGAGTGCGCGTATATTTTCTGAAGCGGGTGTTTGGCTCATAAAGCTGGCAAGAGATGCTAAAAAACCACCCTCCATAGCGATATAAGAGGTAATTTCTTCGCCGCCTTTATTGTAGAAATATTGAAATATACCTTGCGCTATATAAGCCAAATGCGTATTGGTCTTACCTTCCAGTACAAAGTAATCACCTTTATCGAAGGATTTTTCAATAAACTTTTCAGATAATGCTACTGCTATCTCCTCTGAAAATCCGCTTTGACGAAAAAACACTTGTACTTCATCCATATTTTTACTTTTAAGCGAATAAAACTAATCAAAAAAATAGACAACCGTCTATTTATGCAAAAAATTAAAAGGCTTTTCTATTTGTACCTCTTAAAAGTGCTATCTTAGCATCATGACCTTGCAGAATACAAGTTGTTGTGGGGCTACAAACCGAAATTATTTAAAATTACAGTTCTTTTGATATTGTTGTGTCATAGTGGCGAGTTGATAATACTGAGTGGCAGGGCGGTAGAAAATTATCAAAAGCGGTATGAGCAAACAGGTGTAGAAACGTATCTGTAAGACCATTAAAAAAGGAGAAGTTAAGATAGAATAACAGCAAATTTTGTGGGCAGATTACCTAAATCTCAAAAAACCTTTGATACCCACATTCAAAAACAAGGAAGTAGTATAAGGATTTTGTGTTGCTTTTTGTCCGTCAAGTCTAAAATCTAATCGCATATTGGAAAAATCAAGGGTTTGCTTCTTTAAGCTGATTCTCCCCAAAGCACCGTTTTTATTTTCGTTTGAAAAAAGCAAGCCTTCGTCTTTTGTCAATGGAATCAAATAGCCTATTTCTGTAAAAAAAGAAAAAGAACGATTGATTTCTAATTGAAGTCCCAATTTGGGTTTGAGTGCCGTTTGTCGGTTGAATAATTCCAAAAGCACTTTTTCTTTATCGAAAGTAGTGCCTTCTACTTGGATTTTCGGCTCATTGAGATTGTT
>JANRLU010000145.1:0-25437 GCA_033762275.1 Thermonemataceae bacterium
GACGCATAACTGACGAGTATCATAAAAAAGCCCTTAATTTGTGAAATTAAAGGCTTTTTGAGGAGAGGAAGAGATTCGAACTCTCGATACGGTTTCCCGCATACACGCTTTCCAGGCGTGCCCCTTCAACCACTCGGGCACCTCTCCTTAAAAGAGTTTGCAAAGATAAAAAACTTCAATTACAAACTATCATAATACTCAAATATTTTTACTACATCAACCCTTTTTTGCAAACTAAGACGATTGGATTTGATAAAGTCTTCTACTTTCTTTTGGTTTTTTGGGAAGTAAGTAATAAAATTTTTTCGCTTATTATTTTTGATTTTCTTTATCTTCTGAGCAGGAACTAATACATAAAACTCGCTGACTATCCTATAAGAAAACGTGGTAGCCGCTACTCCATACCAAGGGTTGGGATTCATCTGGGTTTCAAGATATTCCGTACCTAACAAGGTGATATTTTTTCCTGCAAATAGAAGTTCAAAAAAGTGAGCTGATTCGTAGTTGGTATTTTTTGCATCATACATCAAAGATAAGAATCTTCTCTGACTTTGTACTTTCGTATCATAAAACTCAAAATAACTGACGTTTCGGGCATTGAAAGTCTTACTTTGATTGCCAATATCTACGATTACTGTTTTTTTATCAGTATCATATTTGAGTTGCCCTCGCCATACCGTACCTTCGGTATCTTCAACAAAACCAGTAAGGGTTTTGCCTTCTGCAATATATTGACCAGAAGCGTAATAAGCCCAAAAATATACAAGGAAAAAAAAGTAAGCATATAGTATTTTCATAAGATTTTCCTATCTAAACAATAGTTAAAAGCATTAAGTTTAAAATATAAGCCCTTAAAAGGGCTTATATTTCTATGATTTCGTCTTGTTTGTTTTTAAATAGGAACTCGTTGATTCCTAATGAGGTGTCAGGTGTAATGCGTATCCATCTTCCATAACGCAGAAACCATTTGAAACGCTTGGAGCGTATCCAGCCTTTCGTAAAATAAGCGTGCAGGTAAGGGTGAATAAATAGGTGAATATTTTTTTCATTATTTTTCTCCACCAAATAGTTTAAATTCTGCTCTATGAGGTCAGAAACTATAATACTTGCACTAATCTTTCCTGTACCTTGGCAGGCGGGGCAGTTTTCAAGGGTGATAATATTTACCTCTGGACGAACGCGTTGGCGTGTTATTTGCATCAAGCCGAAGCGTGTAAGTGGCAAAATTGTATGCTTAGCTCGGTCGTCAGCCATTGATTCTTTCATTTTTTCGTAGATAAGGCGTTTGTTATCCACTTTTTTCATATCTATGAAATCAACGACAATAATACCGCCCATATCACGCATACGCAGTTGGCGGGCTATTTCTTTGGCTGCTTCTAAGTTTACGTTTAGGGCTGTTGCTTCTTGGTCTGCTTCAGAGGAAGATTTTGTACCACTATTTACATCAATAACGTGCAAAGCTTCTGTGTGTTCTATTACAAGATAAGAACCACCTTGTACGGGTACTATTTTTCCGAAAAGACCTTTGAGTTGCTTTTCTATGCCAAGTGCTTCAAAAACTTTGGTTTTGTTAGGATGTAGTTTTAAAATCTTTTCCTGTTTAGGAGCTATTTTTTTGATAAATTCTTTGATTTCTTCGTATAGTATTTTATCATCAATCACAACACTATCAAAGTTATCGTTAAGCATATCACGCAAAATAGTAGAAACGCGGCTAACTTCACCAATTACTTTTTGACGAGGCAAAGCCTCTTTTAAGTTTTTGAATCCTTCTTGCCATTTTTGCATAAGACCTTGCAAATCAGCTTCTATTTCATCTAAATCCACAGATTCGGCTACCGTACGAATAATAACGCCAAAACTTTCTGGTTTAATAGAATTTACTAATTTAGCTAAACGCTGCCTTTCTTCCTTGCTAACTATTTTTTTTGAAATACTTACGGCATTGGAGAAAGGTACTAAAACTAAGTATCTTCCTGCTAAAGAAAGCTCACAAGAAAGTCTCGGACCTTTTGTAGAAATGGGCTCTTTGGAGATTTGTACTAAAATAGGGCTGTTTTTTTGTAAAACATCATCTATTTTCCCCATTTTATCAGTTTCAGGCTCTAACTTGAAGCCTTTTAGAAAAGCTGATTGTTGTCGTTTGGCTATTACTTCTTTCGTATATTTAGCCAAAGACCGCACATTAGGACCTAAATCCAAGTAGTGCAGAAAGCCATCTTTTTCATAACCTACATCTACAAAGGCTGCGTTCATACCCGGCACAAGTTTTTTGATAACGCCCAGATAAATATCACCAACCCCAAACTGACTGCCCTTCTGCTCTTCGTGGTACTCTACTATTTGCTTATTTTTGAGTAAAGCAATACGAATACTCTCCGAATTAGCATTGATAATCAGTTCATTACTCAATTTCGTAATATTTTAAGGTAATACAATAAATAAAATACGGGCTTTCACGACTTGAAAGCCCAATGATAGGCAAGAAATTCTTGCTTATTTTTTCTTATGACGATTTTTTCTTAATCTTTTTTTGCGTTTGTGTGTCGCAATTTTGTGTCTTTTTCTTTTCTTTCCACAAGGCATAATAGTATGGGTTTTAAAAGTGAATAAATAATTTTCTTAAGGATTAACCTTTATTTTTTTTCTAATTTCTTCTTTAATTTCTGGAGCTACCTCCAAATCTAATACTTTGCTCAGACTTTCTTTTGCTTTCTCGGGTTCTTTGTTGGCTTCATAAGCTTGTGCAAGGTATATCCAAGCATCTGCATTTTTTGGATTCAACTTTACGACCTTTTCCAGACGTTCTATGGCTTCTGTGAACGCTCCACGCTCCATAAACAAACTACCCAAATAAAATAAGGCTAATTCATTGTTAGGGTCTTTTTTGATGACTGCTGAAATCATCTGAATACCTTTCATAGGAGCTTGTGGGTTGAGATTCTTATACAAAACCCCCATTTTTGTCTGTGCTAATAAATTGTCAGGATTTAATGCAAGCACTTTTTCGTACAAATCATAGGATTTTTGCCCTATGGATTTCATTTTTTCGGCATTGAGAGCAAAGCTGAAAGCCTCAAAGTAGGTTTCGGCAGCTTGTAGCCAATTTTGTTCTTTTGGATAGTTCTCAGCCAAACGTTCAGCATAGAAGGCTGCACTATCCCATTGGTTGGCTGCTTTAAAAGCAGTCATAAGGGAATCTCGCCATTGTACTTGTTCTTTTTCCTCTTTTGCTTTGGAGAACTTTTGTTTCCAAGCATTGATTCTCTCTTGTTGAACTTTACTCAAAGGCATGTTGCTGGCTGTATGAGAACTATCTTTCTGATTTTGAGCTACTTTATTATCCAAAGATTCTTGTGTAGCCAGGCCTGAGGGGTTTTTTACAACTACTTTGGGTAAAAAAGAAAGAGCTACTACTAACACAGAAGCGACAGCAAGCAATATGACTTGTGGTTTGAGCATTTTTTTAGGCTAAGTTTCTCTTTTTCACTTGTTTAGCATTGTTATCATTTACACCCTTTCTTATTTCTTCTACAAATACTTTTGCAGGTTTGAAAGAAGGAATATAGTGAGCATCAATGATGAGTGCTGTATTTTTAGAAATATTACGGGCAGTTTTCTTAGCCCTTTTTTTGTTGATGAAAGAACCGAAACCTCTTACATAGACGTTTTCGCCTCTTGACATATTTCCTTTGATTACGTTGAAGAATTCCTCTACGGTTTTTTGCACTTCCAAACGGTCAATACCAGTGTTGTTTGCAATCTCTGAAATAACTTCTGCTTTTGTCATTGTTATTCTTTATTTTAATAGTGCTTTTAAAAATTTGAGGCACAAAGATAAGGTTATCAAATAGATAAAAAAAGTTTTTGCCCAAAAATCTTTTTTTACTAATGACTTAAAGGTGTTTTTTTCTGTTTTTTTGGTAGTCTTCAAACAAGTAGTTGCCTAAACCATTTAAGGAGCTATAGTAGGCTCTTCCTTGATTGGCTTGTGTAAACTCCCGTACAAACTCTTGTAAGTAAGGGTCGGTAGCTATCATAAAAGTAGTAATGGGTATTTTTAGTTTTCGGCATTGGCTTGCTAAGTTGAGGGTTTTATTGAGTATTTTTCTATCTAAGCCGAAGCTATTTTTGTAATAACGTATTCCCTCTTTGAGACAAGTAGGCTTTCCATCTGTTATCATAAAAATCTGCTTGTTGGTATTTTTTCTTCTACGCAACAAATCCATTGCCAATTCCAAACCTGCTACGGTATTTGTGTGGTAAGGACCTACTTGTAGATAGGGCAAGTCTTTTATTTGAATTTGCCAAGCATCATTACCAAAAACAATAATGTCTAAAGTATCTTTTGGATAACGTGTGGTAATAAGCTCGGCAAGCCCCATAGCTACTTTTTTGGCGGGGGTGATACGGTCTTCACCATACAAAATCATAGAGTGAGATATATCAATCATCAAAACGGTGGAAGTCTGTGCTTTATGCTCACTTTCCAAGATTTCTAAATCTTCAGGTGTAATGGTAAAGTTTTCAAAACCGTGATTGATTTGTGCATTGCGGAGAGACTCTGTGAAGGCAATTTTATCTAAGTCATCTCCAAAGTTAAAACGTTTTCTTTCTGCACCAATTTCATCACCTTGCCCCGATTTTCGGGTACTATGATTACCTGCTTTCGTCTTTTTTAGTTTCCCAAAAATTTCTTCTAAGGCATTTTTTCTGATAGTCCTTTCGCTTTTAGGAGTAATTACGAGTGGATTTTTGGGGTTTGGGTTTTCTTCCAAGTAACCTTCTTTTTTGAGGTCATCTATAAAATCTCCCATACCGTAGCTGTCGTCGGTTAGTTGGTATTTTTTATCCAAATTATTCAGCCAAGCTAATGTTTCGGCTACATTACCACCCGTTATGTTGATGAGGTCTAAGAAAATCTTGAGTAAACTTTGAAAGTTCGCTTTATTGGTGTTTTCTTCAGTAATGCGATATTTTTGAAATCTATAACCGAGCATATTTTTTTACTTAGAAACAAGTATGCAGCAAAAATGTTTCCATTTTTAGAAGGCAGTACAAAGAAAAGAATCGTTGAGTAAGCTAAACTTATTGTAGGAAAATATATTTCCCTGACTATCCAAGACTTTTCCACCAGCTTCTTCTACAATAATTTGCCCAGCGGCGGTATCCCACTCCATTGTGGGGTTGTATCTATAATAGAAATCAGCTTTTCCTTCGGCTAAGAGGCAAAATTTTAGGGCACTTCCCATAGCGATAGTTTGTGTAATCTGATATTCTTCTAGTTTTTCTTTATCTTCCTGAGCAAGATGTGAACGACTAATAGCCGCTATTCTTTGACCTGTAGGAACGCTTTGGCGTGTTTGTATCCGCTTTTTAAAGCCTTTTTGTTTGAATGCTCCCTTCCCTAATTCTGCCCAGTAAGTTGTACTGATAGCAGGTACTTGTATGAATCCAGCTATGGGTTTAGTGCCTTCTATCAAAGCTAAATTGATGGTAAACTCACCATTTTTGTCAACAAACTCTTTGGTGCCATCTAAAGGGTCTAAGAGCCAAAAATACTGCCAATTTTTACGTTCCTCAAACGCTGGAATATCATTTTCTTCCGAAATAACGGGTATATCAGGGGTATGTTGATGTAGAAACTCAGTAATAATTTGATGCGATATTTGGTCGGCTAAGGTAATGGGAGATAAGTCTTTTTTACGAAAAACCTCAAAATCTTGTTCATATATTTGCATTATTTCTCTACCTACATCTTCCAAAAGCTCCAAAATCATATCAGGGTTGTACATAACAAAGCATCGTTTAGAAGTTAAAACTCAAAAGTAGCAAAATTGCTATTTTTAGCAAAAATAAAAACGCTAAAGAAAATATCTTTAACGTTTTTGTACCGTAAATAAGTTACATAACTATTTTTTGTTATTACTTTGCCCAAAATTGAGAATGTCCCTATCAAACAAGTACAAGCCACTTTTATCATCACCAATAAGCTGTAGTTTATCGTTGAGTTTTCGGGCTAATTGTTCTTCTTCTATTTGTTCGGCTACATACCATTGCAAAAAGTTGTGGGTGGCAAAGTCTTTTTCTTGCAGAGCTATATCTACTAAATCGTTGATGCTCGCACTTACCTGCATTTCGTGTTTTAGAAGTTGCTCAAAAGCGTGTTTGAGGGAGGGAAAAGTGAGTACAGGCTGCTCAATGGCAGGTACAATAGCAAAACCACCTCGCTCATTGATGTAGCCAATCAATTTAAGCATGTGTACCCTTTCTTCTTCACTATGGCGATAAAAGAAGCTGGTTACCCCGTCCAAACCTGGTTGTATCTCCGCCCAACAAGCCATCGCCAAATAACTATGGCTTGACTGAGCCTCTAAGGCAACTTGAGCGTTGAGCATATTTTTCATTCTTTCAGAAAGCATACTTTTAGTATTTTTGAGTGAAATATATTTTTAACCTATACTTTTTATCTATCCCAAGGGATACGGCTAAGCACCAATACTAAGGTAATAGTAAAGAACATAAAGGATTTTTTATGTTTAGCGACATCAACAGAAGCCTTTTTTGCCAAACTTCTGCCTACTTGTGCTAATACAACGGCTAAAATCATTACCGTGATATGCTCCACAGCCCAAAAGCGAAGATTAGAATCTTTCATTACGGCTTTCATTCCCGAGTTTTGAATAGCTTGTAAGCCTACAGGACTAAGAACAAAATAAAGTAACAAGCCCAAAAGTAATTGTAAGTGCATAAAACCTACAAAGGAAGCTCCAAGAATATTATCTAATTTTTCGTATTTTTTTTGCCCAAGCCAAGCAAATAAAGACTTAAGAATAACGACTACTCCCAAGATAAGCACGAGCCAGCGAGCCCAAGAGTGAATAAGTAAGGTGCTGTTATACATAATGAATTTTGTTTTTTTAGTGTAAAACTTTTCAAAACTACAAATGTTTTGGCTAAATGAAAAATTATCTTGATGAAATATTTGCAACATTGTTGCGTTTTTAGTATTATTGCACTTCTTTACAAAATGTATGAAACAATTTCTTCTTTTTATTTTATTGATGAGCTATGCTTCTGGTTATTTGGAAGCTCAATGTAATTCTACCATACACGGGCATTTGTACGAGCAGAAGAGCAAAAGAAATGTGGTCAAAGCAAAAGTACTCTTAAAAGAGTTGGGACTGCAAACATTCAGCAATACAAACGGTGAATTTGAGTTTGCGGGAATATGCGAAGGGCAGTATAGTCTGCTTATCAGCAAAGAAGGTTATGATAGCATACAAGTAGCTACCGCCATCAAAAAAGAGCAAAAACATTTACACCAAGATTTTTATCTGCAAAAAGCGGAAGATTTCTTGGAAGCCGTAGAGATTAGTAGTCAAAAGGAGGCGGCAATTAGTACGCAAACCCAATATACATTGAGCGAAAAAGAGTTGGAGAACGCAAGAGGTAAAAATTTGGGTGAAATGTTAAAAACTATTGCAGGGGTAACAGCTCTCAATACGGGCAATGGTATCAGCAAACCTATGATACACGGGCTTCATAGCCAAAGAATTTTGTTGTTAAATAACGGAGTAAGGCAAGAGGGACAACAATGGGGCGAGGAACATGCCCCCGAAATAGATGTTTTTGCTGCTGAGCAAATAAGCGTACTCAAAGGAGCGGCAGGGGTTCGTTATGGAGCAGATGCGGTAGCAGGTGTTGTAATTTTAGCTCCGAAAAATCTTCCTCAAAGTAAAAAATTGCTAGGAAAAACTTATATAATTGGTCATAGTAATAGCCAAATGCTTAATATGGCAATGCAAGTAGAAAAAGCCTTTGGTAAAGGTTGGGCTTGGCGTTTGCAGACTTCTGCTAAAAAAGCGGGGGATTTTCATAGCCCAACTTACACGCTTTCTAATACAGGTTTGCAAGAGTTTAATGTGTCAGCTACTTTGGGCTATCAGCATAAAAACTGGCAAAATGAATTATACCTAAGTTCTTATCAAACAGAAATAGGTGTTTTGCGGGCTGCTCATACAGGCAATATCCAAGATTTAGCCAACTCTATTAGTCGTTTAGAGCCTTGGTATGTTGCTCCTTTTACCTACGAAATCAACAATCCGAAGCAAAAAATAGCCCACTATTTGCTTAAATGGCATAGCCAAATAGACCTAAAAGATAAAGGTAATTTAGATTTACAATATGCTTTTCAAGAAAATATCCGCAAAGAGTTTGATATAAGACGTGGAGGGCGTTCTGCTACACCTGCTCTTTCGTTGGAACTGCAAAGCCACACCCTTGATGCTGTTTGGGAGCATCATACTTGGCGAAATTTCAGGGGAAGCATTGGTACAAACGCCCTCTATCAGAACAACTACAATGTCCCCGAAACGGGTATTATTCCTTTATTACCTAATTTTAGCACTTATTCTCAAGGATTTTTTTGGTTAGAACGCTTCATCAAAACTCGTTATGACATAGAATGGGGGCTTCGGTACGATTTTAGAACCACCCAAGTAAAAACATTTATTGATAACGAAATTTTTATTCAGCCTACTTATCAATTTAATTATTTTACGGCTACCTTGGGCTATGGTTTCTATCCTACGGATAAACTTTCTTTCAAAACAAATATTGGAGCAACCTATCGCCCACCGCATACAGCTGAACTATTTAGTCAGGGTTTGCATTTGGGGATTGGTAATATCCAAGAGGGACTACTCTTTGAAAATGGTTTTTTAAATCCAGATAAAAAATTCTCTTTGGAAAAAGCCTACAAATGGATAAATACGCTAAGCCTAAAAAATCAATACTGGAATTTTGAATTTAGTCCTTATTGGCATTGGATAGATAATTTTGTATATGCTACGCCTACTGATATTCGTTTGACTATTCGCGGGACTTTCCCTGTGTTCAGTTATGTGCAATCTAATGTAAGTATCTTAGGTTTTGATTTTACGAGCAGGTACGAGAGAAAAAACATCAGTTGGCAATCCAAATTAGCCTATTTATATGCCGAAATACGCCAAAATAAAGATGCTTTAATCAATATGCCACCCTTACGTTGGGAAAATAGCTTGGCGTATAAAATCTTACTTAGAGATAATGAAAATGAAATACGCATCTTTTTAGAAACTTTGTATATGGCAAAACAAAGCAATGCTCCGCGTGTAGTTGCTCCAGAAAATTTTGATAACATTAGCGAAGCAGACAAAAACGAAATCCTATCTGCTGGCAACTTTGACTTTATGGCTACCCCTGATGCTTATTTTTTGATTGGAGCGGGTATAGAAAGCGATTTAAAGAAACGTTATCACATATTATTCAAGACCGAAAATCTCTTAAATACAAGTTATCGCGATTATCTCAATCGTTGGCGTTATTACGCCAACGAACTTGGCAGAAATTTTATCTTACAATTTAGTTATAGTTTTTAATCCTAAAATTCAAATTTCTTATGAAAAAACAAATTTTCAAACCCTTGACAATGCTTTTTTTAAGCGGTGTATTATTTTTGGGAGCTTGTAAAAAAGATGACCCGCAGCCTGTAAATGAGCAGGAGGTTATCACTAAAGTTACCGTAACTTTTACCAACACTGCTGATGCTGCTGATGTAGTAAACTTTATTTATGATGATGAAGATGGAACTGGCGGGAACAGCCCAATTATCACGAATGGTACACTGAGAAAAAATAGTACCTATGCTATAGAGGTGCAGGTAACAGGTGAGGATAATGAAGATATCACTGCCGAAATAAGTGAAGAGGCAAATGAGCACCAAATTTATTTTGGATTTTCGCAAGCTACCATGTTTCCTACTTTTAGCTACGAAGATGCCGATGACAATAATAAGCCTATTGGATTGAGTAGCAAAGTAACTACTCTCAATGGTACAGGTGGCGGAAATCTACAAATGATACTTGTACACGAACCTAACAAAAGTGCAAATAGTACTTCCAGCCCTTGGATATATAATAGCAATGTAGGTGGGGAGCAAGATTTTAATGTTACTTTCAATGTAAAAATAGAATAAACTTGTTAAAATACAATTTTAAAATCAAAAAAAGACAAAAAAAGTAAAAAAAAATAAAAAAAGTGCAATATTTTATCTTAAAAACTTGCTTAATCTTGAGCAAGTTTTTAATTTTGTGTCAGAAAGTAAATGTTCAACCCTAAACAACTACTATTATGGCAACAACTGCAAAAAACACAGCAACTGAAACAGTAACTAAATTGGCTGAGCAAAACCAAGAAGCATTGGTAAAAGTAAAAAACACTTTGAAAGATGCTTTCACTAACGTGAAAAAAACTGTAGGTTTTGATAATGCTCCTGATTTCGTGAAAGAAACCGTAGAAGCTCAAGAAACTTTGGCTTCTAACTGGTTTGATATGTTTATTCGTGTATCACAAGTAAAATCAATGGAAGAATTGAATGAGGTTTTGAATAACCAAGTAAAACACTTCCAAAAGACAGCTACTACTGCTATGGATTTAGAGTTTTGGAAAAAATCTTCTAAAAAAGGTGCAGAATGGAAAGCAGCTGACTATTTGAACGCTGATTTTGCGAAAGAAACTGTATTGAAAGTAATTGACCTTTGCCAACCTGCCAAGTAATTACGAAAGACTATTCATAAAAAAAGCCGAAACTTAGTTTCGGCTTTTTTTATGAAGTCAAAATGAATTTTATTTTTATTTTGCTTTGTTTAAAAAATAAAATAACTTGCATTTCAATAGAAAGAAGTTACATTTCCTATGAGCAAAATTATCTTAGTCTTATGTTTTTTTAGCTTAACCTTGCCTTTGTTTGCCCAAAGGGAAACTGAGGATATGCTTAGAAAGAATAATATGACTATCAGGGTCTTAGAGGAAAAAATTAGGAATTTAGAGCAAAACCATAGAACGCAGTTAGAGTATTTACAAAACCAAATTTTGCTGCTTTCAGCCAAAGATACCAGCAACCAAAAACAACTCTTACAAACACTTACTTTATACTTGGAGCAATCTGATAAAAAGTATGCTGAAGAACTGGCTGCATTAAAAAAACAAAGAGAAGAAAGAAAAAATGAAATAGGAGGTATTGTCCAAGCACAAACCTCTTCATTACAACAACAAATAAATCATCAAACGGATATGTTATTTTATGGTAGTTTGGGAATAATCGCTTTGAGCATTATTCTATTCTTTGTGGCACTAAAATTCTTGAAAGACCAACAAGAGCGTTATTTGTCTAATTTTGCTCGCAAACAGCAAAATGAAATAAACTTGCTTATTGAGGGCTTTCTCAAAGAAGTTCTTAGCAAAGAAAAAGCGAAAATTAGTCAAGCGACAGAAGAGCAAAGTCTTAATAACGAATTAAAAGAGCAATTTGAAGAGCTTGCCAGCTTGCTCAAAAATGCCATAGAAGATTTTGAAACACAGACGGCTCTGCTAAGCCAACAAAATCCGAATAAGCCAACTCCTCAGCAGCTTGGTGTATCTGTGGAACTCCCACAACAACCCATACAGCCGCAAATATGGGAAGAAATCATAGAAGAAACGCCTATAGAAGTACAAGAAATCACAACCGAAGCGAAAGAAAATATAAACCAGCAAGCAGAAGACGAAAGCCCTAACACTCCGCAAGAAACTACGCCATCAGAAGAAGAAAAGACTATTTTTGAAGCGAAAGAAAATACCACAGAAACTAACATTGAAACAGAAGAGTATAATGTAGTTTATGACGTACAATACGAAAAAAAATTACAAGAGGGTATCACCTTGTACGAGCAAAAAAACTACCAAGAAGCCATTACGAAGTACAGCGAAGCCATTACATTTAAGCCAGATGATTATCTCCTCTATACACGCCGAGCGAATTGTTACCACGTACTCAGAAAATACGACCAAGCCACTGAAGACTACGAAAAAGCCATTCGTTTGAAAAACGACTTTATTCCAGCCTATAACAATGCAATTGAAATTTATATCTTAACAGATAACTTTTTTCAAGCTCTTACACTACTTGAAAGGCTCTGTAAGATAGATAAAAATCATAACTACAAAGCCGTAGAGTTGTATTTGAAACTCATTGCCCAGAAAGGCTTGATGCAAAATACAGAAAAAACTGAAAAAGAATTAGATAGTTTGATGCGTGAGAACTTTACTTTTAATTTTTCTGTGAAAGAAATTGATGATTGGCTCATTACTGCCGAAATGGATAGTAACGATAAAAAAATGATTAGGGTGAAAACAGAATTACTGAAAATGAAAAAAGAAGCAAATCTATTTATTTAGCCTAATGATACAGTTATTACCCAATGCCCAAGAATTTGAGTTACAGAATGCTATTCATTTAGCTGAAATTTCTCAGCTTTCTTATCAAAACGAAGTTTCTTTTCGTAATTCAGCAATTCCTTTTTACACAAATGTTCATTTTATAGAGTCCCCTCAAAATTCTGGTTATGATGCAGAGGTTTTTGTATGTTCCAATGAAGCGGCAATCGTAGTGGCTTTTAGAGGTACAGAAAGCGAAAGTACAGAAGATTGGCTTAGCAACATAGATAATAGAACTTTTGGCTACGCTACAGGCAACGTAAGGCAAGGATTTTGGCAGAGTTTGGAAAGTGTTTGGTTTTCACTTAAAAAATCAGTGCAAGATTTACAAAATAATCACCAAAAAATATGGTTGACGGGGCATAGCCAAGGCGGAGCTTTAGCAACGCTTGCTGCCAGAAGATTTGTAGATGAAAATATGACCACTCAGGGCGTTTATACTTTTGGGCAGCCTAAAGTAGGAGATATGCTTTTTGCGGCTAATTATGATAGTTTTCTTAAAAGTAAAACTTTTAGAGTTTACAATGAAGGAGACTCTGTCGTTGATAATCCCCCAAAGCTTTATCACATTGGGACAGCCATAAAACTTACTCATAATGGAGAAGTAGAAATTCAAAGCCAGCATAATCTTTTTGATTTTGGCGAGAATAGCTTTATGAATCTTTTAGATACTATTTTTGAATATGCTACTGATGATTTGAAGGCTCATCATATTGAAACCTATCTCCAACGTTTATCACAAAAAATATCTTCATAAAACGCTATGCCTGTATCCGAACAAGAACATATTTGGAGAGACCTGCAAGCCAAAAAATTTGCCCCTACTTATTTTTTGCACGGCGAAGAGGATTTTTATATAGACCAAATTTGTAGTTTCATAGAAGAAAACGCTCTTGCCGAACACGAAAAAGGTTTTAATCAGGTAATAGCCTACGGCAAAGATACTAATATGGGGCAAATTGTTAATCTGGCTCGCCGATACCCAATGATGGCTGATAAACAGGTGATTATCATTAAAGAATTTCAGGAGCTTAGCGATTTGCGGAGTGATGAAGCTCATAAAATTTTACAAAAATACATAGAGAATCCTTTAGAAAGTACGATTTTGGTATTAGCTCACAAACACAAATTGTTTGATGCTCGCAAGGCTCTTTACAAAAGTTTGGAAAAAAACGCAGTTGTACTAAAAACTAAAAAGCTTTACGATAATGAAGTTCCGAAATGGATAGAAAAATACGTGCAAAGCAAGCACTATCAAATTACGCCAACGGCAACGATGCTGCTTGCCGAGTTTGTGGGCGGGGAGTTGAGCCGACTTTCTAGCGAAATAGAAAAAATTTTCCTGAACTTAGCTCCTAAAAGCACCATAGATGAAGCTACTATCCGAAAGTTTGTGGGGCAAAGTAAAGAATACACGGTTTTTGATTTACAAAAAGCCCTCACTGAAAAAGATATTTTAAAGGCAAATAAAATCATCAGTTTTTTTGCGAGAAACCCCAAGGATAACCCTATTATTCCGATTATTAGTCTGCTTTTTCAGTTTTTCGTCAAATTATTGTTGGTACATCAAAGTCAAGACCGAAATGAGAGAAATTTGGCAGCTTTATTAGCCGTTAATCCTTATTTTGTGAAAGATTATTTGAGTGCAAGCCAAAAATATAATCTATCCAAAACTGTTCAAATTATCCATTACTTGCGTATCGCTGACCTTCAAAGCAAAGGCGTGGAGAGTGGAAATATGCAAGAAGGTGATATTCTTAAAGAGCTGGTATTCAAAATATTACACTAAAATATCTCTTTAAACACTTCGTCTAATTTGCTAAAAGCCTTAATTTGTATTTTAAAGCTACTCAAATCGATTCCCTTTAGATTATACTTTGAGATACAGATATACTGAAAGCCTAACTTTTGGGCTTCACTAATTCTGCTTTCTATTTTATTTACGGCTCTTACTTCGCCGCCCAAGCCTATTTCAGCAGCAAAAGCATATTTTGGTGAAATAAAAATATCTTCATAAGCGGAAGCTAAAGAGGTACAAACCGCCAAATCTATGGCGGGGTCTTCTACACGCAAACCACCTGCAATATTCAAAAATACGTCTTGCGAGCCTAATCTAAATCCTGCTCTTTTTTCCAAAACTGCTAAGAGCATATTTAATCTTTTAGCATCAAATCCTGTGCTGCTGCGTTGAGGCGTACCATAGGTAGCAGGACTTACCAAAGATTGTACTTCTATAAGCAGGGGTCTGTTGCCTTCTATGGTAGCTCCTATACTCACACCACTCAAATTTTCTTCTCGTTGTGAGATAAGAATTTCTGAAGGGTTGCTCACTTCACGCAAACCTGAGCCTATCATTTCATAAATGCCTAATTCGGAGGTAGAGCCAAAACGATTCTTAGTGGTACGCAAAATCCGATACGAAAGATGTCTATCACCTTCAAACTGCAACACGGTATCAACCATATGCTCCAATACTTTTGGACCAGCCAAAGTACCTTCTTTGGTGATATGCCCTATCAAAAAAACAGGGGTGGCGGTTTCTTTAGCAAATTTCATAAGTTCAGCCGTACACTCACGTACTTGCGAGACGCTGCCCGCTGTAGACTCTATAAAAGCTGACTGTAAAGTTTGTATAGAATCTATCACCACGATATCAGGTTCTAAGAGTTCTATTTGTTTGAAAATATTTTGTGTAGCAGTTTCTGCAAGCAAATAACATTCTGAGTTTTTTAACCCAAGCCGTTCGGCTCGCATTTTTATTTGATTTTCGCTTTCTTCGCCAGATACATACAATACTTTTTGCTGCTGTAGTCCTAAGGCAATTTGTAGCATTAAAGTAGATTTTCCGATGCCTGGTTCGCCGCCAATTAGCACCAAAGAACCTGCAACAATACCACCACCCAAAACTCTATTCAGTTCATTATCAGGGCTTAATAGTCTTGGATATTCTTCATAGTCTATATCATCTATTTTTTTAGCTTTAGCTACTACTTTGGTAGATGTGGAGCTTTTCCAGCTGCCTTTTGTGCTTTCTTCTTTTTGGAGAAGTTCCTCCACCAATGTTCCCCATTGGTTGCAAGAAGGGCACTTGCCTAACCATTTGGGAGATTGGTAGCCGCAACTTTGGCAAAAATAGGTACTTTTTGTTTTAGCCATTTGCTTTGTTTAGAATTAACTTTGGGTTTTAACAATATGTAAAAAGCAAGTTCTAACCGCTATTTCTTACTCCAACACATTGGCAAGATACTATAAATTTCACTTTAAACCTATAAGATTTCTTTCAATTCTTAGTTTTATTTAATATTTTGCGAGAAAATAAAATCTATACAAAATTAACAACTCTATCCTATGCTTTCTTTAGAAAATACACAAACAATACTTGAAAAAGAATCAGTTGTAGCGTTTTATTTTACGACCTACGAATGTAATGTGGCTGATGCGATGCAGCCCAAATTATTAGAAATGTTTGCAAAAGAATATCCTAAAATTCATTTTCTGGAAATCAATACCTATGAAAATCCCGATATATCAGCTCATTATCAGGTTTTTACTGTACCTACGCTTCTTGTATTTTTTGAAGGAAAGGAGAGTCTTCGGAAGGCAAGAAACTTCAGTGTTGCAGAGGTGCAAAAAGACTTGGAAAGACCTTATCAGCTATTATTTTCGTAACTTTGGAAGGCTAAAAAAAATGTTTTTTTTTAGCCAAAAAGAATTGAATAAACACTTTTATTTTCCCGGAGAAAAACTTATATTTGGAATATTTATATCCAAATTTTTTAGTCTTATGGAGCAAAGTAAAAAAAGCATTCAGGCGGAGTTTAAAAACCTTCTGAACAAGTACCAAAGCGATAAACAAGAGGTCGCTACCAAAGAGCAATTAGTAGCTTTAGCCAAAAAACAGGAAACTGTGAAAAAAGCTGCAACTTACACGATTGATAATATCGTAAAAAGTTTGAGTGAGCTACAACTTAGCTTCTCAAGTAATCTGGAGAGTTGGTCTTCTAATCTTTCAGATGAATCTGATAAGTATAATGAGCTTAATGATGCTATCAAAGTAGAGTCTGAGCGTCTGGAGCGTCTTAGAGAAGTAAAATTAGCTGCTGATGCTTTGTACTTGCTCAAGCAAGAACATCAAACAAGTCTTAAAACTTTACAAGATGAGTTTGATAAAAATTTTAAGGAAATAGAAGAAGAAAAACTACAGCTAAAAGCCGAATGGAAAAAAGAGCAGGAACAGTTTGATATTCAGCTAAAAGAAGAAGAAGCCAACATAGAAAAAGATAGAACAAAAGAGAAAGAAAAGCATCAATATGAGTGGGAACGTTTGCAAAAAGTAGAAAAAGATAAATATGAAGAAGATAAAAAATTACTTGAGCGTTCTTTGATGGAAACAGAGGCTACCAAACAAAAACAATGGAAAGAAAGAGAAGAGAAACTCCAACTCCAACAAAAAGAATACGAAGAAAATAAACAGAAAATTGCTGAATTTGACCAAAAACTCAAAGAAGAAACTAAGCAAGAAACTGACAAAGCCGCCGCCGAAATCTCCAAAGAAATTAAAGCCAAACAAGAACTGATTGCTAAAGAAGAGGAAGCCAATGAGCAAATCAGTCAACATCAAATCCAGACCCTTGAGGCAACTATTCAAAGAAATGAAGAAGAAATTGCTAAGCTCACCGAAAAATATAACCAAGCAATAGGACAAATTCAGGAGCTATCTACCAAAGCTTTGGACGTGAAACAAATCTAATTTTCATTCTGGTTTTAATTTTTTATCATAAAATATTTTACAATTATGGCATCTATCAATGCAAAAAGTACCAAACAAGAAGTTTTTGACGCTTACCAAGCCCTTCTCCAAGAAAATCAGGAGCTAACTAAAAGAGTTGAAACTTTACAAAAAGAAAAATCTAATTTAGAAGCAAAAATAGGAAAGGCAAGTAGTAGCCCTGCTACCTTTGAAACAAGCAGTATACCCAAAGATAAATCTTTGACGGTTGTTTCTTACAAAATAGGAGACGTTATTGATGCTTTTAAAAATATTCGCTCTGGCTTTGGAAATGCCGTAAGCGAACTTTCTACGAAGCTCACACAAAAATCGTCCGAGCTGAGTGCCTTACAAAATGAAATCTCCGAAATAGAGGCTTACATCAACGAGTTGCACGAAATAGGAGAAATAAAAGAAGATACTTTAGCCACTATTTTAGAAGAATATCTGGAAAAATCAGAGTTGTTCAGTAAAGAATATAGCCAAAAAGAAGAGGCTTTGAATACCCAATTAAGCGAAATCGAGTCAGCTTGGGAAAAAGAACAAGCTGCTTATCAGAGCCAACTCAACGAGCGTAACGAAGAACTTAGCAAGGCTCGCAAGCGTGAAAAAGAAGAATACCATTACACACTTAGCCAAACGAGGGCTCAACTTAAAGACGCTTACGAGCAAGAGAAAAAACAACTGCAAGAGGCTCTTACCCTTCTAAAAGAGCAAAAAGAAAAGGAATGGGCTGCAAAGGAAAAAGAAATTACTGATAAAGAGTTGGATTATGCAGATACAAAAGCTAAAGCGGCTGAACTTGAGGAGAAAAAAGGTAAGGAAATTCAGAAATCGGTGGAGAGTGTCAAAGGGGCTATTCGCAGAGACGCCGCCATCAGAGAGAATATCTTAGCAAAAGAAGTAGAGGGTAAAAAACGTTTGAATGAAGTGAAGATACAAGCATTACAAAGGAATATAGAGCAACAAGAACAAAAAATAACTTCGCTCAACAAACAACTTTCCGAAGTATTGCGTGAGGCAAAAGAACTTGCTGTAAAAGCCATTGATGGTGCTTCAAGTGCTAAATCTTTTGAGGCTCTTCGCGAAATTACCTCAGAACAAGGCAAAAACTCCTTGAAAAAATAAACTCAAAATCCTATAAGATTTATATAAATCTTATAGGATTTTTTATGATATATACTTGATTTACAAAGAAATTGGTTTGTTTAGATAAAAATCTAAAACTTTTATCCTAAATACATACTCGTATTTGCTTCTAATCAAATTCGTTTTGGCTTGGTCTAAACTAATTTTAGCCAAATTATAGTCTAAGTAATTGCTTGCTCCTACATTAAACTTGCTTTCAACAGCTTTAAAGTTTAACTCCAAAGATTCCACTTGCTTTTGGCGTGCCTCGTAGTTGCTTTGAGCCAACTTCATATCATTGTAAGCTTGTTCTATGGTTTGGCGTAGTTGTTGGCGAAGCAGTTGAGCTTGATAATTCTGGTTTTTTTCTTGTATGCGAGCTTGGGTAATAGCATTTTTATTACGTCCTTGCGAGTATATAGGAATATTTAGGTTCAAAGAAACAAAAGTACTTCTATTAAAATCCATTTGATTGATAAATCCATTTTCTTTGTAGTTGGCTGGAATTTGCTGATAAGCAATTACCGTTTCGTTGGGATTACTTGCCAACACACCAATTTCAATGGGGACGGTTATTTTCTCAGAACCCTCTGCAAGTTGGCTGGGAGCAGCACTCGAATACGCTGAAGAAATCCCTCCGTTTAGTGTAAGTGTAGGATACAAGCCAGCTTTAGCAATTTGGATACTTTTATTAGCACTTTCTGTACGAATATCGGCACTTTGGAGGTTGTATTGTGTTTTTTCAGCTACTTCATAAATCTGACTGGCATTTTGTTGGCTGTACTCATTACTAATAATGCCTACGTCTCTTTTTTCTATGCTGATGATTTGGCTCAAAGGCATATTCATTTGTTGCATTAGGTTAAGCTTGGCGGCGGCTATTTGGTTTTCTGCGGTAATGATATTTACTTCTTCATTAGCGAGTTGGGCTTTGAGATTCAATACTTGGGTTTCAGCTACGGCACCTGCTTTATAGAGTTTTTCAATGCGTTCTACTTGGCTTTTAGTAGATTCTATCTGTAATTTGTTGGCTTCCAAAAGTTCTTGAGCTAATAAAACTTGCAGATAAGCGTTGGCTATATTCAAGGAAATATCTCTTTTACTTTGCTCTACATCTAATTGGGCAGCTTTTTCATTGAGTTTATTTTGAGAAATAGTTTGAGGCGTACTAAAGCCATTAAAGAGCGTAAGACTGGCGTTTAAAGAAATATTAGTGGAGTTTACGCTTTGCGTAACGAATTGGTTGGTAAAAGGGTCTATGGAACGTCCAGAGCGATAGGCTTGTGTAGCTGAGGCAAATACTTGGGGGGCAAACCTATTTTCTAAAGATTGCTTCGTAGTGCTATTAGCACTTTCTACTTGTAACTGCCTCTGTTTGAGGCTTATATTATTCTCTACACCATAACTTACACATTTCTCCAAAGACCAATTTTCTTGGGCAAAAGAGACTGAGAAGGGAAATAATAGCAAAACAAAAAATATTTTTTTCATTGTTTCAGTCAATTAAAATTTTCTACTATTACGCTTAAATTTACAATTATATTGTGAATTCACAGATTTTTTTTAGTTTTGGGGACTAAACCATTCTAAATTATGGAAGTAAAAATTGCTGATTCTTGGAAAACACATCTGCAAAATGAATTTGAGAAAGAGTATTTCAAAAATTTAGTAGCCTTTGTAAAGACAGAGTATCAAACAAAAAAAATATATCCGCCAGGTAATAAAATTTTCAATGCTTTTGAGAAATGTTCGTTTGAAGCTTGTAAAGTCGTGATTTTGGGGCAAGACCCTTATCACGGAGAAGGGCAGGCGAATGGTTTGTGTTTCTCTGTGGCAGAAGGCATCAAGACACCGCCCTCTTTGGTTAATATTTTCAAAGAGATAAAGGAAGATGTAGGCGTACCCGTTCCAAAATCAGGAAATTTGGAGCGTTGGGCAGAGCAGGGTGTTTTATTGCTCAATGCAACGCTTACAGTAAGAGCTGGCGAGGCAGGCTCACATCAGAACAAAGGTTGGGAAACTTTCTCTGATGCTGTCATAAAGGTACTTTCTGAGAAAAAAGAGCATTTGGTATTTTTGCTTTGGGGAGCTTATGCCCAGAAAAAAGGTGCTATGGTAGATGATAAAAAACATCTTGTATTAAAAACTCCTCATCCATCGCCTTTGGCAAGGGGATTCGCTGGAAATAAGCATTTCAGTCAGACCAATACTTATTTAAAAGATAAAGGTTTCACGGAGATTATTTGGTAAATTTTCATCAAAAAACAATAAAAATATATTTTTTGGCGTAACTGCATAAAAAACGATTATGCTGATTTTACAAAATGCTTTGAAAAACGGTACGCATTGTCCTAATTGTAATACTTTGCAATCCAAAGAAGCTGTTTTTTGTCATCATTGCGGGCAAAAGCACTTAGAAGTAAGAAAATCTTGGTGGATATTTATCAAAGAGTTTTTGGATAATAACTTTGGCTTTGATAGTAAGATTTTTAGAACTTCTTTGTATTTATTATTTAGACCTGGACGGCTCTCACTTGATTTCATAGAGGGTAAAAGAAATGCATTTTTGCCCCCTATACGTGTGTATTTATTTTTTTCTGTTATATTCTTTGCGGGTTTGGCTTCAAGTTTCCCAAAGGAAGAAGATAATTTTGGCAAAGAGCAGGAAAAAATACAAAAAGCCATACAAACAGAAAAAGCCTATCAAACTTATTTAGCAGAATTGCATTTATCGGAGAGTGATAGCCTAAGTAAAACTTTGAAAAAACTATTTAAAGAAGATTTAGATTTTCTGGCTACTAAGCGGAAGAATTTTATCACGATAGAAGGTTTGGGCAAAAAAAGCAAAATATATACGATTGATATTTACACACTTTCTGCGGAGCAGATTCTAAAAAAATATGAAATAACAGGAACTCTGGAAAAATTATTGGTTGTGCAAAACCTCAAAATTATTAAAAATCCAAATAGATTTTTGCAAGATTTTGTCGCCTCAAAACTTTGGTGGGCTACTTTATTGATGATACCTTTTGTAGCATTGCTATTGAAACTCTTATATATCCGTTCTAAAAGATATTACGCAGAACACCTTATTTTTTCCATTCACTACTTTAGCTTTACACTCATCATAGGGACTCCTATATTTTATTTGGAGCAGGGAAGTTTTATTCAGAATAGCTATTTTTTCGCATATTATGTTATTGGTTTTATCTATCAGTTGCTTGCTCAAAAATTTTTTTATGAACAAAAATGGTTTAAAACAGTTCTAAAGGCTGTTATATTGCAAGTAGTTTCTTTTATAGCTTTCCTTTTCTTTATTATTTTGGCAGCTATCGTGGGAATGTTACTTGTATAAAAATTTGTATCAATGAGCGTCAGCACACAAAACACAACGAAAAATATTCCTGTTTTAGCTTGGTTACTTTTGTTTTTTTTATCTTTGGTATGGGGGACATCTTTCGTTCTTATCAAGAAAGGTTTAGAAGTATTTAGCCCTTTACAAGTAGCTTCATTACGTATCTCTTCAGCTTTTTTGGTGGTATTTGTTCCTGCATTTTTTCATTTTCGGGGTATTCCTCGTAAAAAAATTCCTTATTTATTTCTTTCTGGTTTATTGGGAAATCTTATTCCTGCTTTTTTGTTTGCGTTGGCTCAAACCAAAATTAGTAGTTCGGTGGCGAGTATTCTCAATTCGCTGACGCCCTTTTTTACTTTTACGGTTGGTGTATTATTTTTTCAGAAAAAACTTGTTTGGCAAAAAATATTTGGTATTTCTCTGGGTATTTTGGGTACGTTGTTGATTTTTATTCAGAAGGGGAAATTGGATTTTAATATTTTTGCTATTTTGATAGTATTTGCTACACTAGGTTATGGTTTTAACGTGAATTTAACGGGGAAATATTTATCAGATGTAAAACCTATAAAAATTACGAGTATTTCTATTTTTATGGTAGGTCTGATAGCGAATATATTTTTATTTGGTTTTACAGATTTCTGGTTGGTAGTGCAGCAAAACCCTGATAGCCGCTCTTCTTTGTTGGCAGTAATGATTTTGGGCATTGTGGGTTCTGGGATAAGTTCTATTTTATTCTACAAACTTTTACAGATTTCTTCGCCGCTTTTTGCGAGTTCGGTAACTTACTTTATTCCTATTATTGGGATAAGCTTAGGGCTTATGAGCGGTGAAAAAATTACTATATGGCATCTCTTGGGTATGATAACGATTGTCTCTGGAGTTTTGCTAATGAATAAAAAAAATAAAGAGCTGTAAAACAGCTCTTTATTTTTACTTTTCTTCCAAAACCTCTTCTTCTACGAGCATTTCCAAATCTTCGTCATCTATGGAATCTCCCAAGTTTCCTTGATTACGAAACTTTTTACCTTTTTTATTTTCCATTCTTTTCTTGACTCTCATCTTAGCATCTTCTTTCATTTTTGCGTATTCGGCTTTTTGTTGTTCATCTAAAAGGGCGATAGTTTGTGCATCTCTGGATTTGTTCAAATCTCTAATTTGAGTTTTATAGCTTTCTTTATCAACCGTTCCATTTTCATTCTTTTTTTGCATCATTTCTTTACGCAAAGCGGATATTTCAAGGGCAGTTTCTTTATTTATTTTGAGAATTTTACTACTTTGCTCGCCGTTCAACTTTAGCCTTTTTGTCATTCTTTCGGTAAGCATTTTGGCTCTTTGTTCGGGGCTTTTGGGTTTTCTTTGGTTGTAGGATCTTTGTGCCAAAAGTGTAGTTACACTAAGCATCAGTACGGTAAAAAATAAAAATATTCTTTTCATAAAGGTTTATATTTAGATTTGCTATTAGATATTTTTTAAGATGGAAGGTTTAAAATAAAGGTTAATTTTTTTAATCTTTTGCCCAAACTACTACGGTTGCTTTAGGGGATTTTTCAGGGTTATTTTTTGTGTCATAAACAAACTCTATACGATTGATGACTCTGTCGTTTCCATCTAAATCTATCACGCGGCTTTCTCCGCCTGCTGGTATTACACTACGAAGGCTTACATCTTGCATCTGTCCATTACCGAAGTAGATTTTCATATCGTAAAAATTTACGCTTGCCCCTCTTACTTTTAGTTTTACTTTTGTGAAGTTCCCTTTGGCAGATGTTACCTTGAGGATGTCTTTTTCTACCTTAAAGTCTACTTGTTTTTGTCCTATCTTTTCCCAGCCACCATTTTTAGACTGTGCGTAGGCGTTCGTTATTCCTAATAACAAAGCTAATACTGTTAATTTTCTTAAAATACTACCCATTTGAAATTTTAATTTGGTTTCAATTTAGATGCAGTATACGGATAAAGGTTTAATGACGCAATAAAAAAAGCTACAAAAATTTTGTAGCTCTTATATTCAACTAAAACTTTAACTTTATGAAACTCTCTCTTTAATACGAGCAGCTTTACCCATTTTACCTCTTAGATAGTAAATTCTTGCACGACGCACTTTACCTCTACGAATAAGCTCTATTTTATCCACCGATGGTGATAATATGGGGAAAATACGCTCTACACCCACTCCATTAGAAACCTTACGTACTGTGAAAGTTTCATTGATAGTGCTTGTATTTTTTCTTTGGATAACTACCCCTTGAAACTGCTGGATACGCTCCTTATTTCCTTCTTTTATTTTTACGTGAACATTCACAGTATCGCCTGCTCTGAAGTCAGGTATATCATTGCGTTTGGGGCTTATTTCGGCTTCTACAGCTTGCATCAACACGTTTTTCATAAGAAAAATATTTTTGGATATTGAAATTCTAAAATGAGGTGCAAATATAAAACTAATTTCTATATAAAACTAATTTTTAGTAAAAAATATTTGCAAATTTTTACCAAAAATATGGTTTTAGCTTACAATTTTGATATTGAAAGCAGCACTGTTATTGGCAGCGTACAAACGTAACCACAAAGGCAAATACATTTCTGTTCCTCTTGCCGTACTAATATCGCCAAGATCTATGATATTTGTTTCTTTCCAACCAAATGAAACAAGTATTTGCCTTACTAACATTTTTGCTTCTTTGTCGTTTCCGCTCACAAAAGTATGATGTTCGCCATCTCCTATCATTTGAGGGTTCACCATAATCCCACACCACATTGTATTTAAGGCTTTAACCACTTTTACTTCAGGAAATTTCGCCTGTATCATTTCGGCAAGTGATGATGTATTGAGTACAGAAAGTGTTGGGGGCATTCCTTGACTGAAGTCTAAAGGATTGGCTATATCTATCAGAACCTTATCTTTCATATTTTCTTCGCCTGCCAAAAGAAGTGCTTCTATACTTGCTTCGCCTTTTGTACAATTGAATAGCAATTCGCCAAAAGCAGCGGCTTCTGCATAATTACTTGCTTGGGCTTGGCTTTTATTTTTTTCTACAAAATCCAATGCTTTTTCATTTTCTTTGCTACGAGCCCCCAACATTACTTGATGTCCTAATTCTACTAACTTGGTGGCGATAGTAACACCTACTACGCCTGTTCCTAATACAGCTATTTTCATAAAGATTATCTTTTGATGGATTTATTTCCTAAAAATAGCTAATATTTAGGATTTTGCAATCAGAAAGAAGTTATTTTTATTGATGAAGAGCCATATTATTGAGTTCTTGCATACATTTAAAATGCTTTTTGGGACATTGTTTTTTACCCAAACGCGAGCAAGGACGACAAGAAAGCTCTTTATTTTCTATAATCAGGTGTGGAGTTTCGTAAGGATACAAGCCAAGTTCGGGAGTAGTGCCACCAAAAATAGCATAAATTTTTTTCTTGAAAGCTGCTGCAATATGCATCAAACCAGTATCGTGTCCATAGACATAATCGGCTTGGCTTACTATCCAAGCCGATTGCATCAAACTAAGCTTAGCACAATAGTTGAGAATAAAAGTAGGTTTTTTGACGGCAAAATATTGTTCAATTTCTTGAGCTGCTTTTTCATCTTCTTTGCCGCCTATAAGCACAATTGGTAGAGGGATATGCTCACAAAATTCTATGATTTTCTGGGTTGGTAATCTTTTGGTATAATAGCTTGCTCCTATTACGAAAGCTACAAAGTTATTTCTGTGTGATAAAGGTAAAAAATCTTTGTTTAACTGCTCATTATCAGAGAAATACAACTCCAAGCCTTTGCCGTCTGATTGTACCCCTAAGGGTTTTACAGCTTCAAAATATCTATCTACTACATGGTTTTTGGGGAGCTTATTCACCTTAAAGCTCACATACAGCCATTTTT
>JANRLU010000146.1:0-7374 GCA_033762275.1 Thermonemataceae bacterium
ATTGTGCATAATGACGAGGAGGTAAGACGATTACAAGCCAAAGGATTAAGAATTATTAACCACGAAGACTTGAAAAATCTACAAAACGAAAAAGTACTTATAAGAGCACACGGCGAGCCACCCACTACCTACGAATTAGCTTTACAAAATAATTTGGAACTTATAGATGCTTCTTGCCCTGTGGTGCTAAAATTACAAAATCGCATAAAAAATTCTTTTGATAAGAAAGAACAAATATTTATCTATGGTAAGCACGGACACGCCGAAATAGTGGGGCTGCTTGGACAAACCAATAATGAAGCTACTGTTTTTCAAAGTTTGGAAGAGTTAAGTTTAGCAGATGTACCCGAAAAAATTACACTCTACAGCCAAACTACCAAAAGTACAGATAAGTTTTATGAGATAAAAGGTACATTAGAAAATGCTGGTATTCAGGTAAATGCAAATGATACTATTTGCAGGCAAGTCTCTAATAGAGATGCAGAGTTAAGAGATTTTGCAAAGTTGTATGATAAGATTATTTTTGTGGCGGGTACAAAGTCCTCTAACGGTAAAGTGCTTTACGAGGTTTGCAAAAAAAGTAATCCCAATGTATATTTCGTTTCTAAACCTGCTGAGGTTGATAAAAATTGGTTTGCTATGGGTGATAAAGTGGGTATTTGTGGGGCGACCTCCACGCCAATGTGGCTGATGGAAGAAGTGAAAACAGTGATAGAACAATTTTAAATAAATTTATGAACTGGATAATCGGCTTATTGCTTAGTGTAGCGACTTTCTTTTTTATGGAGGGCGTTGCTTGGTTCACACATAAGTATGTGATGCACGGATTTTTGTGGTCTTGGCACAAATCGCATCACAGTCCCAGACACGGCATTTTTGAAAAAAATGACTTATTTGCGATTGTTTTCAGTGTGCCGTCTATGCTCACCATAGTTGTAGGCTTTGAAGTTCCAAGTTTAGCCTTCTTAAAATGGATAGGCTTCGGAATTTTGGCTTACGGTATCTTCTACGTACTTTTTCATGATATACTCGTGCATAGAAGAGTGAAAATAAAATTTATAGCTAGAAACCCTTATTTACGGAGAATGATAAGAGCCCATAAAGTTCATCATAAATATAGAGAAAAAGAGGGAGCAGAGGCTTTTGGTTTTTTATATGCCCCCAAAAAATATGCCCCTCGTGATGCGTATGAGAAGGTTGAATTATAGTTTTTTTCGTATTTTCAATAAATAGACTTTCTGTAATTGCTCCTTTCTTGTCTTTGGATTTAAAAATAAGGGAGTAAGCTCAGAAACATGGTAGTCTTCAAAAACTTCCTTCTCCAGAACTTCCCAAGAGCTACTTGAGGCAATATGTTTTTCGTAGTTCTCATTATTACAGGCTATCCAAGCCTCACTCTTACTGATTTGTTCTAAGCTCCCAACATACGTGTTGATTTGTTGGGTATAGAAATCCAAGCTATTGTTCATTAGCCCTTCTCCTAATACATAAAAATCTGCTAAGTTATATTTTTGGGGTTGCCCCTTCATTTTTTTAGCAATAATACTTTCTGTTTGGTATTTCTGTAGTAATGTCGGATACACCCAAGCATTCATAAGGGTATTAGCTGCCAAAATAGAGAATAGATAAGGCAGTAGGTATCTTTGAAAATGATTTTGAGGTTTAAAAACAAAATAAAAGGCAAGCCCAAAAAAAGCTATTACCAAGAATAAAACGCCATAATTATCAATTGGGAAAGCCCAAAAACCCAAGATAATAGCCAAAAGTAATAAAATACTATGCTGAAAAAGTAGCCAAAACCTAAAAAAAGCCTGCCAACTTTTACGCCAAGTACTCATTTTTTCTATCCACTTGGCAGTCATAATTGCTCCTAAAGGATATACTACATAAATATAATGATTGAGTTGGTACTTAGAACGTGATAAGGCAATAAACGTAAGTGTAAAACCTGCCCATATAAGTACTTCCTGAGAAAGTTCTATCTTCTTAAACTTATTAAGAATAAGTTCTTTGGTTTCTCTGACAAAAGCTATCACCAAAAATAACGTCCAAGGTAGGAAACTCCAAAAAGTAGTGTGTACCAAAAAAAATGGGTCAGGATTATTGCTCCACACATTTTCTCCCGTAATTCTGCCAAAGCTTTGTGTCCAATAGAAAAACTTTAATCCTGAAACAGCTTTTTGTCCGTTTACCATCTTTTCAGGGTGTAAATCAAATTGTTGGTATAAACCAATACTCATTGGTAATAAAAATAAAGCTAAAAGCAGTAAAGCAGGAATATACTGCCATCTAAAAAAGTTTTGCCACTGCCTTTTGTGAGCAAAATCCACAGAAAAAGCCAAAATAGGGATAACTAAACCAATCGGACCTTTTGCCATCATAGCCATAGCAACTCCAAAAACTCCTAAAAATAGATTTTTCCAAGTATTATTCTGAAAATAAGTGGCTAATTGCCAGATACTAAATACGACAAAGGTGGTTAGCAAATTATCAGTTCTTAAATCTTGATTCATTAGAAATATAGCCTGCGAAGAAGCTAAAATCAAAGAAGACCAATAAGCTACTTGCTCGCTGTAGTAAATCTTTGCCAAACGATAGGTTGCATAAGCTCCTAAAAATGAGAGTAATGTAGGTAGAAAACGATAAGCAAAATTTGTAAAACCAAAGACTTTGAAACTCAGAGCCGAAATCCAAAAAAGCAAAGGCGGCTTATCCAAATAGTCTTTGTGTTCTTGTTTTATTTCTAAATATTCGTTGCTACTTGCTGCCTCCCAAGAGATAGCAGCATATTGAGCCGCATCAATTTCCATTATGTCATTAAAAGCCCCTAAGAGATGAACTCCGTAAATAGCTAAAAAAGGTAATAACTTCTCTATATATTGATTTTTGGAGGGAATAATACGCATTTTTGTATGTTTTATTGTAAAATTAAGGCTTTTGTTTTTTATCTTCGGCTACTTTCAAGTTTTTAATTTTGATAGAAGCCATCATTTTGGCGGCATAGTCTTGCCATTGAGCCTGATAGCGTATGGGGCAATTGAAATTGATAACTACTATTCGGTTTTCTACGACCGTGTACATCATATAGTTGTAGCGGGCAATTCCAGATTTTCTGCCCATCAAAGTATTTTTTTCTTCACTGTCATCTACATACCCCAAAAACTCCAATATAACATAGTTTCTTTTGTTGATTTTCGCAACTTTTTCTTGTAAAAACTCTACGCGACTATAATTTGCTCTGAGGCTACCTTTGTAAAGCTCTTTGAGCATGGGAATATCTTGTTCTTGCCAAAAATTAGTAGTGATATTAACGCCCAAGTCAATCTCGGCATTGGGATTTGTGTAGGTGGCTGTAGGCTTTTTAGGGCTAAAATACTTCTTCGCCAACATATCATCATTCATCAATACAAAATCTTGAGGAACAAGCATACTGATACCAGGTGTTATTTGCCGCTTACTCAGTTTGATTTGGGCAAATAAAAAGATATGAAAGAAGAAAAAAGCGAACAGAAATAAGATACGAATTTTCATAAAAAATAAGTTTTGACTGCAAAATACGTATTTTTCTGAAAATGCCAGAAGATTTTAGAGAGATGTTTTCTTAATTCTAAGCCAAATTTCCCATTCCAAGCCCATCATTACTACTGCCAGAAGTAAATGTATAGGCTGAGCAAAAGCGGGAATAGCAAAATAAGCCATTATTGCTCCTGAAATTACAGATAGAGCAATCACGGACAATAAGCCGTAGTATATCCTTTGAATTTGAGCGAAAAAAGGCTGCTTTTTGAGTTGATAAAGTAAAAAAATATTGAGCCCCAACAGAAATAAAGAAAAACTTCTATGCACTAAAAAACGCCAATCCAGATTTTCAATCCAAATATTCTTCTGACTGATACCCATTTCTTGGGCTACTGCGTCTATACTTTCCCTTACTTGCGTTCCTAATAACACTTGTCCGAAAGAAAAAATAATATTCGCCCAAAGCAAAACCGAAAAACGCCAATTTATTGTAGCAAAATTTCCCCCTTTTTCGTTTGTTGCTAAACGTGTGGTATAAGCCATTAAAAGTACTTGCAGAATAGCCAAAAACATGTGCAAAGTAATCATCCCTTGCAACAAATTTGTAGAAACCACAATAGAACCTATCCAACCTTGAAAACCAACTAAAATCAGTGCTGAAAAAGATAAAATAGGAACGACGAGTTTTGTTTTGATATAACTCAAAGAGGCTATAAATGTACCAAATATCAATAGCCCAACTAATACACCAAGCAAACGATTGAGGTATTCTATCCAAGTTTTTCTTACACTAAAGTCTTCCTCTATATATATACTTTCATCATTTTGGACTCTTTCAGCAGCTTCTTTCATTCCGATAGTTCGTAAAAAACCTACCAAACGTATATTTTTTTCTTTGCGTTTTTGAGCAAAAATATCTTTATAGTTCTCTGGAAGCTGACTTTTATCAGTAGGAGGGACAAGTTGTCCGAAGCATTTAGGCCAATCGGGGCAACCCATTCCTGAGCCTGTACTTCTTACAATGCCCCCAACCAAAATTAGCAAGTAAACGGCAATAATAGTTGCCCAACTTAATTGTATAAAAAACTTTTGCATAAACCTAATGACTATCCCGAATAAAAAACAAAACTCTTTGGCGTTTGTTGCAAAGATAATAGATTAACTTATTTGTTTTTGTGCTTTTTATGCTCTTCTTGGTAATGTTTTTCAAACCATTCAGGACTTTCTATATCATTGTCATAGATATAAACAGCAATCTTCTTTAAATCTTCTACAGCAAAAACCATTTTGGGCATCAAACCAAACTTTTGTACTGCTCCAGGCATCTTTGATTTTTCTTTGGAAGGGTTACTTGCAAAATTAACAAACTCTTTAACAAAAACTTCTTTTGTGGTTTTACTATTGATATAGTGTTTTTTTACGGCAACCATAGGTGGGGCAATACGGCTATCCATAGGAGTCTTTGGGCTGTGGCAAGTATAGCAATTTTTCTCTAGGAGTTCCTTTCCTTCATTAAGAAGAGATTTGTTTGTAACCATAATAGATTCTTTCTGCTGAGAATCAGAAGGATTATTCTGACAAGCGTTTACAACAATCAAAACGCCAAGAAATAAAAAAAGTGATTTCATATTCGTAATATAAAAAAATAAATAGACTCCAAATTAAAAACCCAAAAGACTACTTTCAAATGATTTTTATCAATAAAGTCATAAAAACATTGACTTTCCCGTATTTAACTTATACTTTTGAAATTCATTTTTCAAGCAATAAAATAACAAAAACGTGGCTAAGTTTCTTTTTGTAGTTCAAGGTGAAGGCAGGGGGCATCTCACGCAAGCTATTTCCCTGCAAGCAATCCTTCAAAATGCTGGTCATCAGGTGGTTGCGGTTTTAGTTGGTAAAAGTACAAGAGAAATTCCTTCCTTTTTTCAGGAAAAGATAAAGGCACCTATTCATTACTTTGAAAGCCCCAATTTTGTAAAGGATAAGCAAAATAAGAGTATTTTACTTTCTAAGACAATACTTTTTAATCTCAAAAAATCACCAGACTTCATAAAAAACCTGAAGATATTAAATCAGTATTATACTGATTACCAGCCAGATGTAATTATAAACTTCTACGATTTATTAGCGGGCATCTATAATATGCTTTACAAATCAAAAATACCAATGGTGGTAGTTGGACATCAATATTTTTTGGAGTTACCTGGTTTCGAGTTTCCTGAAAATCGTAAATTAGAGCGTTTGCTACTGAAAATAAACTCTTCTCTTACTTCTTGGGGGGCTAAACTAAAATTAGCTTTATCATTTGCTCCGTACCTAAAAAACTATGGCAACACAGTGGTTGTCCCTCCTTTACTCAGAGAAGAAGTTCTGAAACTTACGCCAGAAAAGCAAGATTTTATACTCGTCTATGTCAATAATGATGGTTATGCTGAGGATATTATTGCTTGGCATAAAAAAAATCCTGAGACTAAATTGGAATGTTTTTGGGATAGAAAAGGGGCTGCTGAAATGGAAGAATTTACTCAAAACCTTATCTTTCATAAAATCAATGATGTGAAATTTCTTGAAAAAATGCGTACTTGTAAAGCATTTGTAAGTACAGCAGGCTTTGAGTCTGTTTGCGAAGCAATGGCTTTAACCAAACCTGTAATGATGCGACCAGTAGACGGGCAGTTTGAGCAAATGTGTAATGCTATGGACGCTCAGAAAGCTGGGGCAGGGATTTATAGCGAGGATTTCAATATTACCAAACTCATAGATTATATACAGCATAACCCAAAAATAGATAATACTAATAGTTGGTTTCTCCAAACAGCAACAATAGTAGTAAATCAATTGGAAAAACTAATATTTGTAAAATAAAATCATTTTTTTTCTTGTAAATTCTATTTTTTTTGTATTTTTATTTCCCATTTTATTCCAAACACATTATTTCAAGAGTATACTTATATTTTTAAATCAAAAAACTTCAGTAAATGTTAAATATTGTAATCTTCGGACCTCCGGGTGCAGGGAAAGGCACACAGAGCGATAAAATTATCGCTAAATATAATTTATTTCACGTTTCTACAGGCGAATTATTCAGAAAGCATATTAAAGAAGAAACACCTATAGGTAAAAAAGTGATGGAGTACACCAATAATGGCATATTAGTGCCTGATGAAATCACTATTGCAATGCTAAAAGGCGTTTTAGATGAGAATAAGAATGTTAAAGGCTTTATTTTTGATGGCTTTCCCCGTACCGTAACTCAAGCTGAAATGCTAGACAAATTTATGGCAGAGCAAAATACAGCTATTAGTGCTGTTGTAGCCTTAGATGTAAGCGAAACAGAAGTTAGAGAGAGATTAGCAAAAAGAAGGGAAATAGAAGGACGCTCTGATGATGAAGAAGAGAAAATTAACAAAAGAATTTTTGAGTATTACAACAAAACAATACGCGTGCTTCCTTATTATCATTCTAAAGGAAAACTCCATAAAATAGATGGTGTTGGAGATATAGAGCGTATATTTACAGATATTTGTACGGCTATTGATAAATCCTAACTATTTAGTAATCATTTATTTATATAATTTTCGCAAGGTTTTTTAAAAAAAACTAACAAAAATATTTGGAGACTGCGGAGAGTTCTTCTATCTTTGCAGTCCCAAATTCAGAAGGAAGAAGGGCTTAAAATTCGCTTACTGCTTTTTTGACGGAAGAAAAAAAAACTAAAAAAAATGCAAAAAGTTTTGGAGAATAAAAAAAATCACTTACCTTTGCAGTCCGAATTTAAGAATAAAAGATAGAGGGAAAAGGTTCTCTTTGTTACTTTGAGGTGAGAGCCTCAGAAAGTTCATTGAAGTTTTG
>JANRLU010000147.1:0-3828 GCA_033762275.1 Thermonemataceae bacterium
CCTTTGCCCTTGCTCCTACATTAAAATTAGCGGTTTATAAGTATAGCGGAATTTCAATAAAACGCCCTCTACGAATGTTTTATATTCCCTTTGCTATTGTTTTAATAGATGTCATACTAATTTCATTAGTCTTTTATCTGCCCAAAAATCATTCTGCTGTTAGTCGTATTAATTTTATACTTTGGGTATTAAATTTTGGGGGAGTGAGCGTCGGCTTTTTGATTCAGAATATATACTATTTGTATAAACTATTTAAGGTCATCAATCTGCACGAGAAAAACTTAGGAAGTTTTTATAGCTTTCAAGAGGGTATCAGTTTGAAGTGGTTGAAAACACTTATCTATGCCTATTTTTTCTTTATTTTGGGCAGTGTCATTACCAATATTCCAGAGTTTGACACATTCTTTCTGTATGCTTTTGAAGTAATGTTATTTATTTTTATTATCTATATAGGTATAAAAGCTGTTCATTATCAGCTTGTTATAAATACACTCGTGCATATACAAACCAAAGAAACTACAAGCGAGGCTATTTTAGAAGAAGAAGTAGCAAGAGAGGTGGTAATACAAAAGGAGATAAGCACAATAAAAATACCCAACCATACCCAAGACTATGATTTTGTTGAAGAAATAGTTAGCGATGAAAAATATAAATACTTGAAAGATAAGCTCTTATCTGTGATGGAAACTAAAAAACCTTACTTGAATCCTAAACTAAGCATCTATGATTTAGCCGACCAAGTATCCACCAACTACAAATACTTATCCAAACTCATTAATCAAGAGTTTGATATGAACTTTGCCAATTTCATTAACTTGTATCGTATCAATGAAGCTAAGGAAAAACTGCTCAATGATTTGAATAAAAACTATAAAATAGAAGCCATAGCTGAGTTAGTGGGTTTTAACTCCAAATCAGCCTTTAATATTGCTTTCAAAAAACTGACGGGAAAAACACCTTCAGAGTTTAGAGCAGATAACTAAAACTCAAAAAACGCCAAAGATATTTTTCTCTGGCGTTTTGCTTGTATATAAAGTTTATTTTAGGATATTTCTTGAGATAACCAACTTCTGTATTTCTGTAGTTCCTTCGCCAATCGTACAAAGTTTGGAGTCCCTATAAAACTTTTCTGCGGGAAAATCCTTTGTATAGCCATAACCGCCCAGAATTTGTACGGCTTCGTTGGCTACCTTTACGCAAACTTCCGAAGCATAGTATTTTGCCATAGCAGAGGCTTGTGTTACAGGCAAATTTTGGTCTTTTAGCTCTACTGCCTGATTGATAAGTAATCTTGAAGCCTCAACTTCTGTCGCCATTTCTGCCAATTTGAAAGCAATAGCTTGAAATTTAGAGATAGACTGCCCAAATTGCTCACGTTCTTTGGCGTATTGTAAAGCAGTTTCATAAGCCCCCATAGCAATTCCTAAAGAAAGAGCAGCGATAGAGATGCGTCCACCGTCCAAAATTTTCATGGCTTGATGAAAACCATCACCAATATTACCAAGAATTTGACTTTTATGAACCCGTACATTATCAAAAATGAGTTCGGTAGTTTCAGAGGCTCTCATTCCCAACTTATTTTCTTTCTTACCCGCCGAAAAACCTGGTGTACCTTTTTCTATGATAAAAGCCGTTGAATTATTAGAAGTACGTGGCTCTCCGGTGCGTGTCATTACTACGGCTACTTCTCCACTTTTTCCATGTGTAATAAAATTTTTAGAGCCATTGATGATATAATAATCGCCATCAGCAAGGGCAGTAGTTCGCATATTGCTTGCGTCTGAACCCGTATTGGCTTCGGTAAGTCCCCAAGCTCCTATCCATTCAGCAGTAGCCAACTTAGGCAAATACTTTTGCTTTTGTTCTTCATTGCCAAACATTAAGATATGATTGGTGCAGAGCGAGTTATGAGCAGCCATAGAAAGTCCGATGGAAGGATCCACTTTGGAAAGCTCCACAATAGCCGTAACATATTCGGCATAGCCCAAACCTGCTCCATTGTATTCAGTTGGAACTAAAACGCCCATTATTCCTAAATCTCCTAATTTTTTGAATATCTCTATCGGAAATTCTTGGCTTTCATCCCACTGCATTACATTGGGTAAAATGTGAATTTTAGCAAAATCTCTAACCGATTTGGCAATTTCATCTAATAATACTTTGCGTTCTGAAGCATGTGCTAACATAAGAAATGAGTGTTTTTTTGCAAATATAAAAAAAATATTGAAAATATTATATTGTTTCTGAAAAAATTACAAAATTTGAAAGAAATAATAGTTTTTTATAAATTTTATTACACGAAAAAAAAATACGTATTTTTACGGATAAAAGTCTTACTACTAATAGCTATCTTTGTAGGGTAAATGTTTCATTTTTCACTAAATTTTTAAAGAAAATGGCGAATCAATTTGACAAAAATGACATTGTTTCTTATGAAACAGCCGTAAAATGGGCGAAAACATGGCAGGGTTACGTTGCTCCGCTCAATAAGCCAGCCCCAGCAGACGCTCCGTACTTTCCTAAAGGATATTTGTTGGAACGTGAAAAAATTGAACTTTTATTACAATACGCCGATAATGTGCGTATCTATTTTGGTATGGATGATAACAAAGTAAACCACTTGATGATGGTGGGCGTGGATAAAGATGGCAATGATATTCTCCCTACAGATAATCCAGAAGCCAAAATATTGAATAATTTTGATACCTGTCCAACAAGATGTGGCAAACAAAATGGTATAAATGATTAAAAATGATAGATTCACTATTTCTTTTTTTCACCGAAGTTGTTACACTCATTGAAATAGCCGTTATTGTTTTCGGCTATTTCAATAAAACTTATCAAGATAAACTCTTTAAATGGGTGTACTATTTTATGGTTTTATCACTTGTTACAGATATTTACTCTAAAATTTTAGCGAGGTTAGCCATCAATAATTTACATTCGATACATGTATTTCTTATAGGAGAATTTATCTTTTTTTCTCTGTTTTTCAAAGAATTATTAAAAGATTATCTATCTTTAAAGGTAATAAAAGGCATTGCTATTGTTGTAATTGGTTTCTCCATCATTAATTCCATTTTTATACAACCAATCCATACTTTTAACGAGTATGCTCGTTCGGTAGAGGTCGTTTTTATTCTTTTTTATTGCTTTTTTTATTTGTTGCGAGTAGTGCCCAAAGTTGATAACCTCAAAGATTTTCGCTTGCAAAAACATATTTTTCTTTTTGTAGGAGCTACAGGCGTTTATTTTTTATCTTTGTTCTTCTTTTTTTCGCTGGGTACTTTGATACAGAAGTATGGTTTAGCCGATTTTTTTGCGTTGTATTATGTTCTGGCTGCCATCATTTATTTTTCGCTCATTATTTGGGTTTTATGGATACATCGGAAAAAGGCTGGTTCTTCACTATACTCTTAGCCGGTTCTTTTTTGCTTTTTGTTTTTGGCGTTTTCGTAGTTTGGCTGATAGTGGCTTTCCAACAGAAATTGCTTAAAAAAGAATTATTATCACAAAAAGAGCTAACCAAAGTAAGCATTGATGCTCAGGAAAAAGAGCGAGAACGTATCGCCCAAGAGCTTCACGATGAGGTGAGTGCGATGCTTTCGGCAGCAAAAATGCAAGTGGCTTATCTGCCTTATATCAATGATGAGCAAAAACGAAAGGAAAGTCTTGCTGAAAGTAAGAAAATGCTTGAGACCTCCCTTAATCAGATTCGTAATTTATCGCATCAGCTCTCGCCCTCCATTTTGGTGGCTTTTGGTTTGGAGAATAGCATTCAAAATTACTTACAAAGCATCAAAGATTTGATTTGTATTGATTTCATCT
>JANRLU010000148.1:0-26288 GCA_033762275.1 Thermonemataceae bacterium
GCCGAATTAGTACAATCTGGAAAAGCGAGTAATACAGGGGAATTACGTTGCCAAATATTGCAAAGCCTCGTTGTAAGTAAAGTTTTGGTAGCCAAAGCTGAGATAGACTCCATTATCGTTGATGAAGTTGAGCTAAAAGAAAGTTTCGACAGACGTTGGGAGAGCATTGCCCAAAACAGAACAGATGCCGAACTCAAGGAAATCTTAAAAATAGATAACTTGGAAATGTTTAAAAGTGAGCTAAGAAGCCAGCTCAAAGAGCAGCTCACAGTCGATAAAATGAAAAGCCACATAGAAGCTAGTGTAAAAATAAACCCTAGCGAAGTACGTAGATTCTTCAACCGTATTCCTAAAGATAGTTTGCCTGTATTCCCCTCAGAAATGGAAGTATCACAAATCGTGAAAATGCCACCTTTGCTTAAAGAAGAAAAAGATAAAGTTCGCAATCGCTTGGAACAAATTCGTAAGAAAATTATTGAAGAAGGGCAAAGTTTTGAAGAAATGGCTAAAATTTATAGCGAAGATGGTTCTAAAGATGCAGGTGGGGATTTGGGTTGGAGCAAAAGGGGCAATATGGTGCCCGAATTTGAAGCAGTTGTTTTCAAACTAAAACCAGGAGAAATTTCTCAACCCGTAGAGAGTCCTTTTGGCTATCATCTTATCAAACTATTAGATAGACGTGGTGATGAGTTCCACGCAGAGCATATCCTGCTGATGCCCGATTGGGAACAAGTAGATTTAACAGCCTCCGAAAGATTTTTGGATAGTCTGGCGAATAGAATTCGTCAGGATAGCATTAGTTTTGAAAAAGCAGCTATTTTATACTCCGATGATAAAGGAGCTAACTCTACCAATACAGCCCACAATGGCGGCAGAATTCGGAATGAAAGCGGGACTTATCAAATATCAATAAGAGAAATGGATAGCTTTTTAATGGATATGTTGGATAATATGCAAGTAGGAGAAATATCTAAAACACATAGTTATAGAACTTTCAACAACAGAAAAGCTGTAAGAATTATTCAATACAAAGCCAAACACCCCGCTCATGTGGCTAATTTCAATACAGATTATACCAAAGTACAACAAGTAGCCCTGCAAAACAAACAAAATCAGGCTTTACTTGAATGGTTAAAAAAAGCAAAAAATGAAGTCTATATCAAAATAGATGAAGAATACGCTCCTTGCAACATCTTATCAACAGAATAAATAAAAAAGGCAGCCATCAGCTGCCTTTTTTATTTATATTACTCTCTTTTGCCCAATTAAAATTATTACCGAGAAGTTCTCTTCTCTTTTAGTTTTTGAATTAGTTGCTCATCTGTTATTTTTCTTTCAAATAATTTCTGAGGTATTTCGCCTGTTGGTGATAATTCATAGAAATCATCATTTAACCACAAGAAAACCTTTTTCTGATTCTCTATTTCCATCTCCACTAACTCGTACTTTATATCTTCAAAAATCTGAAGTACTCCCCTACCATCATACTGATAATATACCTCTTTTTTGAACTGATTCTTTAGTGGTTTTACTTCCTTTTTACTTTTTACAAGCTCCGAAGTATTTTTCTGCTTTTTTAGCAAATCTTTTTTCGGAACAACCAACTCACTCTCACTTGATTTCTTTATAGCCCCAACCTTAGCTTCATTATCTATTTTATTTTCTACTCTCAACTCTTCCTGCTGCGGTTTTGCCATCGTATGTTGGGCTATTTCTTTTTGAGAAATTTTTTCAGTGAATACTAAATCTTTTCCGAAGTAAAGGCTTGTTGCCAATAGCAACGCCCCCGCTACACCAAACAACCAACTTTTATGACTAAGTAAGTTATCATAAAGGGTAGGCGATGGAATTGGCGTATGTTGTAAAAGACTTTTTAGTTCTTTCTTACGATTTTCCTGAATCATTTTTATCATAATTCTTTGAAAATCAACTTCTTCTTTCAAGGCACTATCTGCGTTGATTAGGCTCTGCATTTCTGCATTATCAGCTTCATTTAGCTGAGCTTTCAGAAAGGCTTCTATAAATTCGGGTTGATAAAATTGCTTTTTTTGCATCCTAATCTAAAAAATCACTTGATTTAAAATATTTCTTAATTATTTCGTCTAATTCTTTTTTGCATTTATACTTTTTAGTCTTGGCTGTATCTGCTCCTGCCAAACTCATTTTTTCTGCAATATCCTGCATAGAAAGTTCATCAAAGTAGTAATACTGAAGCACTTGCTTGCAAGTTGGTGAAAGTTTATTGAGGCAAGCCTCTATAATTTTTACTTTTTCTTGCTTTTCGCCCCAATCATCTTCTATGGTTTTTTCTACACTTTCGTATGATACTCTACTTTTTTTATCTAACTCCTTACGCCACAAGTTATTACAAACACTATACAAAAATGTACTAATTTTGGAAGTCAGCTGAAAATCATCTTTTTGTGCTTTCTGCCAAAATAAAATCAAAGCTTCTTGAAAAATATCCTGAGCCTCCTCCTCTGTCCCACTATTCTTTAGAACCATTCGGAGCATCATTCGGTAATGCTGCTTGTATAAATATTGTAAAGCCGTTTCATCACCTTTTCTAATCCGTTTCAGAATTTCAAGGTCTTTCATTTGTTATATATACGTTTCAAGGAGTAATAGTAACCACAAACATAGATTTTTTTTTAGTTTTTTCCGAAGTAATTGTAAATTTGTACAAATTTTATTCGTCTGCGATGGACTACATCTTTTATTTTTTTCTGTTTTTGCTCATAATGAGCACATTTTTTATAAGTATTTCTAAAAACTTATTATATGCGGTATTTGCTTTACTACTTAGCTTTTTGAGTTTGGCGAGTTTATACGTTTTTTTGGGTGCAGATTTTGTGGCTGCCTCTCAAGTGGTAATTTATGTAGGTGGAATTTTAGTTTTATTGGTTTTTGGCGTAATGCTTGCCAACAGACAAGAACACACAGAAACAATCATTTCTGAAAACTTATCAAAAATATCTTCTATAATTTTAAGCATCGCCTTTTTTGCCATAATAGGTCAAGAAATTTTTAGAACAGAATGGGCGACAATGAAGGTAGCCCATAGCTCCGGCGTACAACAAATAGGGATAGCTCTACTCAATCAATATGTTTTAGCTTTTGAGCTTATAGGGGTTTTACTCTTAGTAGCTTTGGTAGGAGCAAGCTGGATAGCCTCTCAAAAAGAATCTTTTTTGACATAATTAAGCCACAAAAAACAATAAAAATCACTTTTTTTCGCACAGAAATTATTTATCCGAAAAAGCTATGTTTTTTCTGGTGTGTGCTGAAAGATTTTTTGTAGTTTTGCACATATTTTTATGTCTTGAATCTTATGTATTGTATCTAATATCTAATAATATGGAAATCTCCACCAAATACGACCCCAGTCAAATAGAACAAAAATGGTATGAGCATTGGCTCAAAAATAAATTTTTTTCCTCTAAACCAGATAATAGAGAGCCTTTCACGATTGTCATTCCCCCGCCTAATGTTACGGGTGTATTACACATGGGACACATGCTCAATAACACCATTCAAGATATTTTAATTCGTAGAGCCCGAATGCAAGGCAAAAACGCTTGTTGGGTGCCAGGTACCGACCACGCATCTATTGCCACTGAAGCCAAAGTCGTAAATATGCTCAAAGAAAAAGGAATATCCAAAAAAGATATTACTCGTGAAGAATTTTTACATCATGCTTTTGCTTGGAAAGATAAATATGGAGGTATTATTTTAGAGCAACTTAAAAAATTAGGAGCTTCTTGCGATTGGGACAGAACTCGTTTCACAATGGAGGAAGACCTTTCCGCTGCTGTAATAGATAGTTTTATTCATTTATACAAAAAAGGCTGGATTTATAGAGGCGTAAGAATGGTAAACTGGGATCCTATTGGTAAGACGGCTCTCTCTGATGAAGAAGTAATCTTCAAAGAAAGCCAATCCAAAATGATATATGTGAAATACAAGCTTAAAGATAGCGAAGACGCTTTGGTGGTTGCCACTGTTCGTCCCGAAACTATCCCTGGCGATGTGGCTATTTGCGTAAACCCTAATGATGAACGCTATAAACATTTTATTGGGAAAACAGTCATCGTACCTTTGGTAAATAGAGAGGTAAAAGTGATTGCCGATGAATATGTGGACATGGAATTTGGTACAGGAACGCTCAAGATTACACCTGCTCATGATATTGCCGACTATGAAATAGGTATGAGGCATAATCTGCCCATAATTGATACTATTGCAGATGACGGAACGATGTCTGAGGCTGTAGGAATAACCAAGTATATCGGAAAAGACCGTTTTTGGGTAAGAAGAGAAGCCATCAAAGATTTAGAAGAGCAAGGTTTGCTTGTAAAAATAGAGGAATATAAAAACCAAGTAGGCACTTCGGAACGTACGGGGGCAGTAATTGAACCCAAACTCTCTATGCAATGGTGGCTGAAAATGAGTGAAATAGCAAAACCAGCTTACGAAAACGTAATGAACGACACCATTCGTTTCTTCCCTGAGAAGTTTAAAAATATGTATCGTAGCTGGATGGAAAACCCAAGAGATTGGTGTATTTCTCGTCAGTTGTGGTGGGGACAACAAATCCCTGCTTTCTATTTACCCAATGGAGAAGTAATTGTAGCAAAAGATAAAAAAGAAGCTCTCCTTATTGCAAATAAAGGTCTGACAAATGTAGATGGCTTTATTTTGGCTGCTGAAAGGGGGAATATTCCTTATAGTGATATACCAGCCCTTTATACTGAAAATGATTTAACACAAGATGAAGATGTTTTAGATACTTGGTTTAGCTCTTGGTTGTGGCCTATTTCAGTGTTTGACGGTTTCAAAGACCCTAATAACGCTGATATTCAGTATTATTATCCAACCAATGTACTCGTTACTGGTTTTGATATTATTTTCTTCTGGGTGGCAAGAATGATTATGGCAGGTTACGAGTTTAAAGGCAAATTACCTTTCAAAGATGTGTACTTTACAGGTTTGATACGTGATAAATTGGGTAGAAAAATGTCTAAATCTTTAGGTAATAGCCCTGATGCCTTGCGTTTGATAGATTTGTATAGTGCTGATGGCGTTCGTTTTGGCGTATTGTATAACTCACCCGCAGGCAATGATGTACTTTTTGATACGGGTGTTCCCAAATCTCAAAAACAAGAAGATATTGATGCCTTTATCCAAGACCCTGATTCGCATAATTCCAAATTATGTGAGCAAGGACGTAATTTTACCAATAAAATTTGGAATGTTTTCAGACTTTTAAAAACTTTTGAAGTATCAGATTCTGTTGAATTGCCTAACACGGCTCTTGTGATAGATTGGTTTGAAGCAAACTTTAATCAAGCCCTCTCAGAAATTGAAGACCACTTTGAAAAATACAGACTTTCAGAGGCTCTACAAGCTGTTACTAAATTATTCTGGGACGACTTCTGTGACTGGTATTTAGAAATTATCAAGCCAGTGTATGGGAAACCTATCAATAAAATAGTTTATGAAAAAAGTGTAGAATTTTTGGATAGACTTTTGAGAGTTTTGCATCCGTTTATGCCATTTATTACAGAAGAAGTATGGCAAAATATCGCTCCACGCCAAGAAAATGAAAGTATTTGTGTGGCAGAGTATCCTAAAGTAAACACTTTTGATAAAACCATTTTACAAGAGGCAGAACTTGCTTTTGAAATGGTGAAGAGACTAAGAGAGGCGAGAAATTCAAGAAAAATACAACAGAAAGTAAGAATAGATATGATTATAAAAGCTATATCAAAAACTATTGCAGATGTATATATAAAATGGATGCCTATTATTGAAAAATTAGCGAATGTTGAATTTAAAGGTAGTGTTAAAGATTTGAGTGAATCTAATGCAGATAGCGTAAAAATAGTCTTACAAAATGGCTCAGAAGCGAGTTTATCAATATTCATTCCTGAAGGTTTGAAGGATGAAGAAAGGAAAAAAGCTAAAGAAGATTTGGAATATTACAAGGGTTTCAAGGAAAGTGTAACTAAAAAACTTTCCAACGAGAAATTTGTAGCCAATGCCAAAGCGGAAGTCATTGAAAATGAGCGTAAAAAACTCGCTGATGCCGAAGCAAAAATCAAGGCTTTGGAGGAAATAATACAACAATAAAATTTATATTACTTTGTTCTTTCTATGGTAAATTGAAGCAAGCCTTCCAAAGATTTTCTGTAAGGATTTTCTGGGAAAGATTCTTTCAGAATTTGTAAGGCTTCTTCATAAAAAAGCATCATTTTTTCTTGTGCATAAGCAAGTCCATTCTTTTCTTTCACAAAAGAAATTACCTCTGCGACTGTAGTATTTTTATGACTTTTATTTTTGATGAGATAAATTATTTTACGTTTTTCTATCCAAGAGGCTTTAGAAAGGGCATAAATCAGTGGTAAAGTCATCTTTTTTTCCTTAATATCAATGCCCAAAGGTTTACCTATTTCGGCATCTCCGTAATCAAACAAATCGTCTTTTATCTGGAAGGCAATTCCTACTTTCTCACCAAATAATTTAGATTTGGCGATAAGCTCTGGGTTTGCCCCTACCGAACTCGCCCCTACTGCACAACACGAAGCTATCAGTGAAGCCGTCTTTTGTCGTATTACATCAAAATAAATTTCTTCAGTAATATCTAATTTTCGAGCTTTCGCTATTTGCAAAAGTTCCCCCTCGCTCATTTCACGAACGGCTGTGGAAACCAATTGTAGCAAGTCAAAATCCTGATTATCAACAGATAGCAAAAGTCCTCTTGAGAGCAAATAATCGCCCACTAAAACAGCTACTTTGTTTTTCCAAAGTGCATTGATAGAAAAAAAGCCCCTCCGATACATAGAATCATCAACTACATCATCATGAACGAGCGTGGCTGTATGCAAAAGTTCTATAAGTGAAGCCCCTCTGTAAGTTTTTTCAGATATTTCACCTAAAGTACCTGCCATCAAAAACACAAACATAGGACGAATTTGCTTGCCTTTTCTTTTGACGATGTAGTGCGTGATGGTATCCAGCAAAAATACTTTACTTTGCATAAAACTGCGAAATTTCTGCTCAAAAAGCATCATTTCGTTTTGTATAGGAGCTTGTATATCTTCAATTCGTAGGGAGGACATTAATTTCAGAATTTGGACACAATATTAAGGCTTATTTTTAAAACAAAAAATATCGGGATATGTTTTACTAATAAAAACTACAAGCACTATTATTTTTGATATACTTAAAATAACTAAGTTTGAGCGTAAAAATGCATTTATTGGAAGAGTATTTTAAAGCCATAAATAGGTTCAATAAGCCAACTCTTTTATGAAAGCCTCTTTCACCTTCATCTTTTTGAGTGTATAAAGCATATTTTTGGCTTGTTCCTTGCCAGAGAACTTCCCTATTGTGTAAAAATCTTCTTTTGTGCCTTCGCAGCGTGGAATTTGCACCAAATAAATCTTTTGATTCTTATTAACTATCTCTTTTTTAGAAGGATTTTCTCGTATAGCAGGTTTTTTCTTTTCAGAAACTGTATCTTTTACTTTCTGTGCTTTCTCCAGAGCTGTTATTTCCTCTCTCAAACTACGGAGTTTTTCCCGTTTCTGCCTAATCATAAACAACTGATTTTCAGTATTTTTACCTAAATCTAATAGTTGTTGCTGAAGAGATTTTTCTTCTTCTACTATTTTTTTGTATTTAGCCGCAGATAAGTTTTTTTTCAGTTTTGCCCATTCATTATCAGCGTATTTTTCTAACTCCTCTATGTCTTGAGCTTTCAGAAAACTAACAGTTATACTAAAAAGCAACAATAATATATTTTTTTTCATTTAACAACGTCTTTTAGTGGTACTCTTTGTTGGTTTTTATAGGCAACTATCCAAGCTGCTTTCACACCTATATTTTGCAAACATTGCTTAAATTTATCGGCATCTGTAAAATTACTAAAAGCTCCTATCATAAATTTTCGCATTTTTTTATCTTCTTCCACACTCAAACTGCTTTCTTGAGGTGAGCCAACTAATTGTAGGTCATTGAAAACTCCCACCTGTATTTTAAAAACCACTTCCTCTGAAAGCTGAGAAGGTATAAGTTCTATCAAAGGTGTATCAGTTTTTACATTAGTATTATTAGAGGTTTCCTCTGTTGGGTTTTCTTTTGTTTCTTCTGCTTTATACCAAGGTTTATTTTTTTTCATTTCTTCCAATTTTGCTTCCAGCAGAACGATTTCATCATTTAAAGCTAAATTTTCGTTGGAAGCATAGAGATTTTCTTTTTTTTGTTTTTTTAACTCTATAATTGATTTACTGTAAGACAGATATATTTTTTTGAACTCTGCCAAAGAAATTTTCTCCAAGCTATCCTGCCAAATTTTTTCTTCTTGTTTGTCAAGTTCTTGGGCAGAAATAATGTCAGAAAGGAAAAAAAGATAAAATAAAATAAAATAGTTTCTCATAGTTATTTTTATTGAGGTTTATATTCGCCTTCTATACTTCTGGGTTCTATACGCATAATTTTTTCTATTTTTCTTTTCAAAAAAAACGCCTTATCATAGGATTCAAAGCTAAGCATTTTTGTGGTTTTGGTAGCTTCAGATGCTATTTTATGCAATTGATAGGCAATATTAGTGCCATTTTTTGTTTTTACGATGGTTTGCCTGACAAAAACTTGCTCAATATCTCCTCTTTGGTGTTGAGCATCTTTGTAGGTAGGAAAAGGAATAGGCGTATGGCGATACGCAAAGGTTTGTGGGCTAATAATGATTTCTGTTTTATTCTTAAACAAACAGAGTGTATACCAAGCTAAACCTACTCCTACCGCTACATGTATAAGGGCGAAAGCCTTAAAAAACCAAGGAGTGGGCAAACTAAACCAGAAAATAATAAAGCCAAACCAAAAAGCAAGAAATACAATAAAAAACCATGCTACAGGCTTGTACCAAGCATACCGAATTACCATACCTTGTGAGTTTTCTTGTACCTCAAAACCTTTGGGAACAGGGAGAATACTATCCATAGCAACAGAATTTTCTTTTAAATTTTATTTAGCCTTCAATACCTTCCCTTCACAACTGCCAAAACCTATCCTAATCCCCTCTTTTTCAGCATAACCTTTCATAATAACGGTATCGTTATCTTCAATAAATTTTCTTTCAGAACCACCTTGCATTTGGATAGGTTTCGTGCCTCGCCAAGTAAGCTCAAGCATAGAACCATAAGATTGCGGCTCTTTGCCACTGATTGTTCCAGAGGCACACATATCGCCTACGCGTATATTGCAACCATTAACAGTATGGTGAGCTAATTGCTGGCACATATTCCAGTACATATACTTAAAATTACTTCGGCAAACCAAAGTTTCAGGGCTACTTTCAGGCTTGATATACACTTCTAAGTTAATATCATAATTTTTTTCTCCCTCAAACTTTAAATAATCCAAAACTTCGGGTGTTTGCTTAGGAGTTGCTGTTCTAAAAGGCTCTAAAGCATCTAAAGTTACTATCCAAGGAGAAATAGTAGAAGCAAAATTTTTCGCTAAAAATGGTCCTAAAGGAACATATTCCCATTGCTGAATATCACGAGCCGACCAATCGTTGAATAAAACCAAGCCAAAAATGTAATCTTCTGCCTCTTGTGTGGTAACAGACTGCCCTAAAACTGTGTTTCCACCTATGATAAAAGCCATTTCCAACTCAAAATCCAGAAGGCGTGTAGGCGTAAAAAAGGGATTTTCTACGTCTTGAGGCTTTATTTGCCCTTTGGGACGATGAATAGGCGTACCAGAAACTACAATAGATGAAGCCCTCCCGTGATACCCTACAGGTAAATGCCTCCAATTAGGCAAAAGAGCGTTATTTGGGTCTCTGAACATTGTTCCTACATTAGTGGCGTGCTCTATACTTGAGTAAAAATCTGTATAATCTCCAATACGTACGGGCAGATGCATTGTAACGTCTTGTATAGCGTATAAAACTTCTTTTTGAGCGTTTATATCTTCTCTCAAAATAGCATTTTCCGCTCCAAAAAGCCAAGAAATACGTTCTCTTGTTGCTCTCCAAACGGGCTTTCCTAAAGCAATAAAATCGTTGAGTACCTCTGCGTGAAAAACAGACGCATCTTGTAGGGCTAATTCATCTAAAAAACCTAATTCCATCAAAGCACTCAAATCTATGACGGTATCTCCGATACGCGTACAAGCCCTTGGGCTGCTATTTTGATAGGAAAAAATACCAAAAGGGATATTTTGAATGGGAAAATCGGAATTTGCAGGTACTTCAATCCAAGTTTTTAGGGCTGGGTTATTGGCTTTTAGTGTCAGCATACGCATTTTTTTTGGTAATCATATCCGCAAATATAAGTTTTTTGTGAGAAATCAGCAGAAAATAGTATTTTTTATTGCTTTATTTACTGAAAAAGAACACGAATACTGATGATGAATTAGCTAAAAAAATTTTATTGGGTATGAGTAATGGCATCTTCAAAATGCTCTATATTTTCTTTATTGATGGCAATAATGTCAAAACGAATATTCTTTAGCCAGTTATGCTCTATAATAAACTGTTCGGCTGTTTGTAGTAGTAATTGTTTTTTTTTGGTAGAAATTGTTTGCTCTGGAAAGCCAAAAGCCACTGAAGCAAGCGAACGAACTTCCACAAAAATAAGTAGATTGTCTTTAGAAACAATTAAATCTATCTCTCCTTTTTTATAGCGATAGTTTTTTTGCCATAGCGTAAAGCCCTTTTTTTCTAAGAAATCAAGGGCTTTTTCTTCGGCTATATCACCTTTTTCTTTTTTGGAAAGCATTTTTTGGCATTTTATTCATATTCTAACTTGGTTTTAGGCTTTCAACCAATTTTCTACTTCTTCCTTGGTAGGGTTTTTCACTCCGTCCAATTTCATTTTCTTTCTCATTCCACACACATCATTGAAGAATTTATTGAGTTCTTGCTTTTTGAGCTCTTCAATAGTTAAAATTCCCATTTTCTGCAAAATAGGGATAAGTTCCTCTCTCACACCTTCGGCTATATAATCTTCATTTTTAGCATATTGGATTTTCTTCTCTGGTTTCATTTGAGGGAAGAAAAGCACATCTTGAATGGAGTTTTGGTTCGTCATAATCATTGAAAGCCTATCAATACCAATACCAATACCTGCTGTCGGAGGCATTCCGTATTCCAAAGCTCTCAAAAAGTCTTCGTCCATTGCCATCGCCTCTTCGTCTCCACGTTCAGCCAAACGTAATTGTTCCTCAAAACGCTCTCTTTGGTCTATTGGGTCATTTAACTCGGAATATGCATTACAGATTTCTTTTCCATTACAAATTACCTCAAAACGCTCTACTAAACCAGCTTTGCTACGATGTTTTTTGGTAAGGGGCGACATTTCCACAGGGTAATCTAAAATAAATGTAGGCTGAATCAGATTAGGCTCTACTTTCTCACCAAAAATTTCATCAATGAGTTTTGCCTTACCCATAGTGCTATCTACTTCAATACCCATTTTACGAGCCTCTTCAGCAAGACCAGTCTCATCGTGAGCCTCAATATCCACGCCTGTAAAACTTTGGATAGCTTCTTTCATGGTAAATCGTTTCCAAGGACGTTGAAAATCAATGATATTCTCTCCTACTTGTACTTTGGTTGTGCCATGCAAATCCGTCGCTACTTTTTCAATCATTTCTTCCAGGGTGTCAGCCATCCAAATGTAATCTTTGTAAGCAACATAAAACTCCACTTGGGTAAATTCTGGATTGTGGAAACGGCTCATTCCTTCGTTGCGGAAGTCTTTTGCAAATTCAAAAACACCCTCAAAGCCGCCAACTATCAGTCTTTTTAAATATAATTCGTTAGCAATACGCAAATACAAAGGCATATCCAGCGTATTGTGATGCGTAACGAATGGACGAGCAGCAGCTCCTCCATGAATTGCCTGTAAAATAGGTGTTTCTACTTCCAAATAACCTTTATTGGTAAGGAAATCACGAATAGAGTTTACCAATTTAGAACGTTTGATAAATACGTCTTTTACTTGAGGGTTTACAATCAAATCCACATAACGCTGACGATAACGTTGTTCGGGGTCTGTGAAGGCATCATAAGTTTTGGTATTGCCTTCTTCATCTTTAACCTCTTTTACGATAGGCAAAGGATGTAGAGATTTGGTAAGAACTTTAAAGGAAGTAAGATGAATACTGATTTCTCCTGTCTGAGTTGTAAAAACATAACCTTTAATACCAATAATATCTCCAATATCTAAAAGTTTTTTGAATACTGTGTTGTATAATGTTTTATCTTCTGTGGGGCAAATTTCATCTCTTTGCAGATAAATTTGCATTCTGCCTGTGGCATCTTGTATTTCGGCAAAAGATGCCGAACCCATGATTCTGAAACTCATCAGCCTACCCGCCAAAGAGATATTTTTGTAAGCTGTTTTATCTTTTTCATAATTTTTAAGAATATCAGCAATAGAAGCATTCACTTCATAAGTTTCAGCGGGATAAGGCTCTATGCCAAGTTGCATAAGTTCTTCTCTTTTTTTTCGGCGTAAAATTTCTTGTTCGCTTAAATGTTGCATATCTTGAAAGGGTTGGAATACAAAAATTTTGGTTCGCAAAATTCCATAAAAAAAATGGTTCGGGCAAAAAAAATCCTAAAAAAGCATAAATCCGAGCCCAAAGGACTCGGATTATGAAACCTAACTAATCAAAAACTTACAATTATGAAAACTATGGTAATAACATAAAAAAAGTCAAAAATGTTTGAGGAGGAAGATGTTTTGGTCTTATGTAGTAAAAATAACCAAAAATATTTTCTTATTTTTTGATATTTGTTTATTTTTATTGCGTTTATTACTCTTTAAAACAAAATAAACGCAAAATGATAAAAGCCACTAAAATCATTCACAAAAACCAACTGAGGATCAAAGTTAATTTTCCTTACAACCAAGAATTTATCCAATTGCTTCGTCAAATTGAAGATGCCAAATGGAGTACTACCCACAAAGCGTGGCACATTCCTTATACAAAAGCCGCTTTTACTCAACTAAAATCCATTTTTTCGGATATAATTGTAGAAAAAGAATCGGAAAAAATGACCGAAAATACGCCTCCCGAAATTTTGTCAAATGTAGATACAGAAGAAATCAATTTACCTACAATGTCTTCGGTTTTGGTAGAAGTGATTGGAAGGAAAATTATTTTGAAAATGCCTAAAAATGACTTAGATACCAGATTTATTTTGACGTTTCGCTTCTCAAAATGGGATAAAATGCAAAAATTTTGGGTAATTCCCAACTATCCCAATAATTTAGAACTTATCAAAGAATATTTTAAAGATAGAATCTCAAAAATTACCATTCATGAAACCGTAGAAATACAAACTGCCGAAAAAACGTATCAAATTAGTGAAAAAGATTTTTTGTGCGTCAAAACAACGTCAGGGCGTTTGCGACTCATTTTTGGCTTCAATAAGGCTTTGACTATTGCCCTCAAAAAAATGCCTTTTTGGTCTTGGGACGCAAAAAATAAATGGTGGACGATTCCTTTTTCGGACAAATTATTGACTCAAATTCAGGAACTTGCCAAACAAGAAGGCTTCCGTTTTTTGTACGAACAGCAAGCCGAAGACACCAACAAAGTACCTCGCCGAACCGAATATGATGTTCCGAATTATCGGCATGCACCCGAAACTATGTTGTTGAAATTGAGAGAGTTACGGTATAGCGAAAAAACTATCAAAACGTACAAAAGTCTTTTTGAGGAATTTATCAATCATTACCCAACTTTGGAAATTGATAAAATAGACGAAGCCAAAATTATAGCATTTTGCCAATATTTAGTCATAGACCGCAAAGTATCCGCTTCTTACCAAAATCAGGCGATTAATGCCATCAAATTTTATTATGAAAGGGTCTTGGGAGGGCAACGCAAATTTTATTTTTTGCAACGCCCTAACAAAGAAAAAGCCTTGCCTACAGTACTAAACAATGAAGAAATTATGCTGATTTTGAAGGGAACAACGAATTTGAAACATCGGGCAACTCTGACAGTCATTTACTCGGCGGGCTTACGAATAGGAGAACTTATCAAACTGAAAATCAAAGATATAGACTCGGAACGAAAGCAAATACGCATAGAACAAGGGAAAGGGAAAAAAGACCGTTATACGCTACTTTCTCCCAAAACATTGGACTTGTTGAGAAGCTATTTTAAGGAGTACAAACCCAAAGAATATTTGTTTGAAGGGCAAAATGGGGAGCAATATTCGGCAAGAAGCATACAAGCATTTTTCCAAGAAATTTGTAAGAAAGTAGGTATTAAGAAAAAAGTAAGCGTGCATACTTTGCGACATAGTTTTGCGACGCATTTGTTGGAAAATGGGACGGATTTGCGGTATATACAAGCCCTGCTTGGACATGAAAGCCCTAAAACCACACAGATTTATACACATATTACCACCAAAGGCTTTGACCAAATAAAAAGTCCTTTAGATAATTTGGATATCTAAAAGTAATTTAATATTTTTCGCTGCGAATTTAATGTTCTTGAAATGCGAAGTCTTAACAAAGTTACATTGATAGGTCATTTGGGCAAAAATCCTGTTTGGAAAGTCTTGAAAGGGGGAATTTCGGTGGCAACAACGGAAAGTTATCGGGACAAAGCGGGGGCTTTACAGACAGAAACGGAGTGGCATAGTGTAGTGGCGTGGAGAAATTTGGCGGATTTGGCGAATAAATATTTGCAGAAAGACAGTCATATTTATTTGGAGGGCAAAATCAAGAGCCGTTTTTATGAGGATAAGGACGGCGTAAAAAGATATTTAACCGAAATTGTTGCGGAAAGTTTTATTATGCTTGATAAACGCACAGATAAAGCGGAAATAAACGCAAGTTTTTAGAAAATAAACGCAAGGTGCGTTTATTCAAATGTTATGCACAAGGCTAAATAACAACCTGCCGAATTGAAACTGACTTGTTGAAGAAGTAAAAATCGTATTTTTGAGGACAGTAATAGAATAGTAACTTTGAAACAAAGAATTTATATAGACACTAGCGTTTTCGGTGGACACTTTGACGAAGAGTTCAAAGATCATACTGTTCCATTATTTGACAGGATTAAATCAGGTGAATTTTTAGTGCTCTACTCGACTGTAACACAGGACGAACTTGAGAACGCACCCGAAAAAGTAAAAGAACTTGTAAAAAGCCTTAGAGTCGACCTTACGGAGTATATTGAAACAACAGATGAAGCAATTGACTTGGCGACTGAGTACATTACTGAAAAAGTTGTTGGGCAGACAAGCTATGCTGACTGTTTACACATAGCTTTAGCAACAATTAACCGTGCTGACTTTTTAGTAAGTTGGAACTTCAAGCACATAGTTAATATCGAAAGAATTAGAGGTTACAACTCTATCAATATTAAAAATGGTTACAAACAACTAGAAATACGTTCACCAAGAGAATTTGAAAAATATGAAAACGACTGAAAAGACATTTGACTCAGTAAAATATATGCGTCAACAACGAGACAAGTTGAGCGAGAAGTTATCCAAGATGACAAAAGAAGAAATATTAGAATACTTCAAGAATCGCAAGTCACAATTGACAATAAAGCCCTGTGCATAACACGGTGCAAATGCCATAAGCGGTTTTGGGCTTTTAATTAACTTTTATTTGTTGCCTAAGTTTTGGGCTTCGCTTGAACTTTTAACAGTATTATCGCTTACGGCACCTGCACCGGGAACGTTGGTGGCAAGCGTAAAAACCACATACTTAATCAAGCAAGAATGACAATGAAAAGAAATTATCTATATTTAGTTAGCATATTTTTTGTACTTTTGTCCAATGACATTTTGGGACAACAGAACTTGTTCAACATCCCATCTGGAGATATAACGAACTCCAAAAAAATATTCTATCAACATCAACTTAATCTTTATTCTGATAAATTAGAATCCAAGGCTCATTTAGTTTATGGACTTGGGAAAGGTTGGGATGCTGGTATTAATTTAGTTGGCAAAGGATTTTATTTTTCCCCTGAATGGAGGGCTTTACATAACGATGACCCAAATAAAGGTGCTTTATATCCAATTTTAATGGGGACTCTCCAAAAACAATTCAAAATAAATGAACACTTCGCCATTAATGTTGGTGGACAAGGTGGTTATAATTTAAGTAATAAACTTGCCAATAAAGAAATAAACTATTATCTGTACGGCATTGGGATATACTATTTTATGAAAGGTAAAAGTAGAATTGTTGGTGGACTATATCAAACTAATCAAATGTTTGTCGGAAACGGTAGCACTTTTGGTGCACAACTTGGCTATGAAATTAATCTTTCAAAACGTTGGTACTTGATGGGGGACTGGATAAGTGGAAACAATGATTCATCTGTTGGTGTATTTGGCGGAATGTATAATTTAACCAAACGAGTACAACTGTGTGCAGGATTATTAGTTCCAAATCCTAATACACCAAAACCTATGGGAATTGTTTTGGAATTAAATTTGTTAGGTTGGGACGCATTTTAAAGTCAAATCAAACGCCAGCCACCAACAAGGTATTGCCAAAAGCGGGGCTAAAGTACTTCTATGAAACATTTGTGCAAGGTTCAACAGTAGTAATTCTATTGAACTTTTGCGCTAAAACTCCCCGCCTTCGGCAATACCCGAACCGTTAGCCGACACCCTAAAACACTTTCTAAAAAATATGAAACACAGACATAAATATGACAAAAACGGCAAACAGCTTTGTTGTGCCCAACAAGAAAAAATTTACACCAATGCTGGTGCTAAAGAATTATTAAAAAATGGTCATTCAGAAAATGACGGTCATAACCACGAAGAAAACGGAGACGATGATGGACACGACCATTCAGGCGGTAACGACAGTACTTTCAAAATGTTTGTGCCTGCTATCATTTCGCTTGTCCTATTGCTTATTGCTGTAGTATTTGATAATTGGTTTCGTCAATCTTGGTTTACAGGTTGGGTTCGTATTTTATGGTATGTAGTAGCCTATATTCCCGTTGGATTACCAGTAGTAAAAGAAGCTATACAAAGCATTGCCAAAGGCGAAATATTTTCGGAATTTCTCTTAATGAGCATTGCAACAATCGGAGCATTTGCCATTGGTGAATATCCCGAAGCTGTGGCAGTAATGCTATTTTACGCAGTTGGAGAAGTTTTTCAAACCTTAGCCGTAAATAGAGCAAAAGCCAATATCAAAACATTACTTGACCAACGCCCCGATGAAGTAACTGTTATAGAAAACAATCAACCTAAAATAGTAAAAGCAGAAACAGTACAAATAGGCAATGTTATTCAACTTAGAGCAGGAGAAAAATTAGGATTAGATGGAGAGCTTTTAAGTGATAATGCCTCGTTCAACACAGCAGCACTTACAGGCGAAAGCAAACCCGATACCAAAACAAAAGGCGAAGAAGTATTAGCAGGTATGATAAATTTAAACACCGTAGCACAAGTAAAAGTAACAACAGCCTACACCGATAGTAAATTATCAAAAATTTTAGAATTGGTACAAAATGCTACTACACAAAAAGCACCAACCGAATTATTTATCCGAAAATTTGCAAAAATTTATACACCAATAGTTGTGTTTCTTGCTGTGCTAATTACAGCACTTCCTTACTTCTTTGTAGAAAATTATGTTTTTAGTCAATGGTTATACAGAGCTTTGGTTTTCTTGGTTATTTCTTGCCCTTGTGCTTTGGTTATCAGTATTCCTTTGGGTTATTTTGGCGGTATCGGTTCTGCAAGTAGAAATGGCATTCTTTTCAAAGGCAGTAATTTTTTAGACATAATAGCCACTATTCAAAATGTAGTAATGGATAAAACAGGCACAATGACCGAAGGTGTTTTTAAAGTGCAAGAAGTAATCCTAAAACCCGAATTTAATAAAGATGAAATATTGCAAATGGTCAATGCTTTGGAAAGCCAAAGTACACACCCAGTAGCAACTGCAATTCACAATTTTGTAGGCAAAGTAGATAATAACATTAAATTAGAAAATGTAGAAGAAATATCAGGTCACGGTTTAAAAGCAACTATCAGCAACAAGGAAATATTGGTAGGCAATTTTAAGCTAATGGACAAATTTAATATTGCTTATGACATTGATCCAGAAAGCATTGTTTATACATTAATTGCCATTGCATATGATGGTATATTTGTAGGATACCTAACCATTGCAGATAGTATAAAACAAGATGCTCAAATTACGATAGATAAATTAAAAGCATTAGGTGTAAAAACTACAATGCTGAGTGGCGATAAAAGTACAGTAGTAAAATTTGTAGCCGATAAATTAGGCATTACAAACAGCTATGGCGATTTATTGCCAGAAGACAAAGTAAATAAAGTCAAAGAACTCATTGCTAAAAATGAAACTGTTTGTTTTGTAGGTGATGGTGTGAACGATGCACCAGTAGTAGCATTAAGCAATGTAGGTATTGCAATGGGAGGTTTAGGCAGTGATGCTACAATAGAAACAGCCGATGTAGTAATACAAGACGATATGCCAAGTAAAATTCCAATGGCAATAAATATAGGCAAACAAACAAAAAAAATAGTTTGGCAAAATATCGTTTTAGCATTTGCAGTAAAAGCCATTGTTTTAATTCTCGGAGCAGGTGGATTAGCCACAATGTGGGAAGCAGTTTTTGCAGATGTAGGAGTGGCATTGTTAGCTATACTAAACGCAGTAAGGATACAAAGAATGAAGTTTTGACAAAAAAGGGCGATCGGCTAACATCGTATTGGCAATAGTGGGGCTGACAGTTGTAAACTCAACATTTGTAATTCTATTGGGCATTTGTGCAAATGTTGGGCTGACGTTTTCCAAATACCCCACCATAGCCAATACGTAAACCGTTAGCGGTCAGGCTATGACGACACAACAACAGACAATTGACATTACAAAATGACAACGAATAGAAAAATAATTTTATACATCGCAACTAGTTTGGACGGTTACATTGCTAAACCAAATGACGACCTTGGATTTCTTTCAATTGTAGAACAAGAAGGACAAGACTATGGGTATGCAGACTTCGTAAAAACGGTGGACGCAGTAATTGTTGGACGCAAAACCTACGACAAAGTAATTTCTATGGGTTTTGACTTTCCTCACGCTGACAAAGATGCTTACATCATTACACGGACACCAAGACCAAATATCGGTTCAGTAAAGTTTTATACAGATGACCTTAAATCACTTGTTGAAAAACTTAAATCTGAAAAAGGAAAAAATATATTTTGTGACGGTGGAGCGGAAATAGTAAACGAACTTCTTAAAGACGACCTTATTGACGAGTTTATTATTTCTATTATTCCAATTTTAGTTGGTAACGGGACAAAACTGTTTAAGGACGGCAGACCAGAACAAAAATTAGAACTTGTTTCTGTAAAATCATTTGACAAAGGACTAACTCAACTTCATTACAAACGTGCTGACCATTAGACAAAACATAAACGCAGGAGAAGAAGCCCGAACCGCTAACACGGGTTTGGCAAAAGTGGCGGTTCAGTGCTCCGCAGACACATTTGTGGTTAATCAAAGTTTGGTTCTCCGAATCAACATTTGTGGTGAAAATCGCCACCTTCGCCAAGCCCGAAACCGTTAGCACCTATTTTAAGAAACAAAACAACTAAAAAATACATTATGCCAACAGTAGAATTTAATGAAGTAACAGGACACCCTAACAGTGTGTATGAAACGCTAAACAGAAAAATTAGTGCATATAAAGCCAATCACTCTATTTTGAAAATAGGGATAACAGGCAGAAACCCACAAACAAGATTTGACGAACATTTACGTTCTTATTCTTGGAGTAGAATGATTGTTATTTATCAAACAACTTCCATTAATTATGCTAATACGCTTGAAAATTGGTTAGTTGAAAAGCATTGGGACGATTTGATAAATCAGCGTAAAGGTGGTGGAAGTGATTTAACAGAACAAGGACTTAACTACGTTTATGTTCTTTTGGCGTAACAAAATTTCAATTTAACAATCTTAGTAAAATGGAAATAAAGACCTTACAAGCCAAGTTAGAGAAAGTAAAGAAAATGGGCTATGTTGTTTCTATGCGAAAAGGAAACACAGGCATAGGCTACACTTTGGAAACTTTGCTGGGAATTGCAGAAAATAACATCAAATTACCTGATTTTGGGACTATTGAACTGAAATCTAAACGCAAAACTGCCTCAACGCCTGTAACTATGTTTACTTTCAACAAGGCAGTTTGGAAAATCAAACAAATTGACGCAATCAAAACCTATGGTTATAAAGACACCGCAGGCAGATTAGCACTTTATTGTTTTGTAAGTAGCAAGCCTAATCCACAAGGTTTGTATTTGAAAACAACTAAAACAAGTTTGCAAATGTACCACAATGACGGAACATTGATAGCAGAGTGGCAAGCCGATAATTTGGCAGAAACTTTCAAAAAGAAAATGCCTGCATTGGTGCTTGTGCAAGCAGAAACAAGGATAAATTCAGACGAAAAAGAAGAGTTCTACTACGACGAAGCCTATTTACTTTCAGACCCAAGTGGAAAGAAATTGTTGGATATGATTTCCAAAGACGAAATTTTAGTAGATGTTCGTATGCACGTCAATTTACGTGGTTCAGTACGAAATCACGGTACAGCATTTCGCACAGACGAAAGCAAATTAATCAACTGTTTTAGCAAAAAAGAAAGTCTTTTATGAAATATATAGATTATTCTTGGGATTTTCGTCAAGCAAATACCAAAACTTTTACGCATTGTTACCACAACTACCCCGCAATGATGATACCGCAAGTGGCTGAAAGAATTTTAGCCAAATATGGTGCAGACAGTCATTTGCTTTTTGACCCTTATTGTGTCACAGGGACAAGTTTAGTGGAAGCCAACTTAAAAGGCATCAATGCAATAGGGACAGATTTAAACCCATTGGCAAGGCTCAAAGCCAAAACAAAGACCGCAAAAATAAACTTACAAGTGTTAGACTTGTATCTCAAAGATTTTAACGATTATTCTTTTAATCTAATTTTTGATTTGCACAGAGTTAGCGTTGTTATTCCTGAAATCAAAAATATTGATTTTTGGTTTGATAAAACCGTACAAGAAAAGTTAGCCATTATCAAAACTTTTATTGACAAAATAGAAGACGAAAACGTAAGTAATTTTTTCAAAATAGCATTTAGCGAAACCGTTAGAGAGAGCAGTTTTACACGCAACAGCGAGTTTAAATTGTTCCGAATGACAGCCGAACAAATGCAAAAATTTAGCCCTGATGTTTTTGGTTTAATGCAGAGTAAATTAGCCAGAAACCACAAAGGGCTGAAAGCATTTTTAGAACAAAAACAAAGTGCAACTTCACAAGTTTATGATTTTAACACAAGTAACCAAGTACAACATATTGAAAATGAAAGTGTTGATATTGTTGTAACTTCACCGCCTTATGGAGATAGTCGCACAACAGTTGCTTACGGACAATTTTCAAGACTTGCTAACGAATGGTTAGACGTAGAAAATGCCAACCAAATAGACAACAATTTAATGGGCGGAAAACGACAAAAAGAAGTTTGTAATTTTGACAGTTTGGCACTCAAAGAAAGCCTTGAAAAAATTGCATTGGCAGACGAAAAAAGAGCCAAAGAAGTTTCTTCGTTTTATTGCGACTATCAAAAATCTATTGAAAACGTAGCCAAAACTATCAAAAAAGGCGGTTATGCTTGTTATGTTGTAGGCAACCGAAAAGTAAAAGGTGAAGTTTTACCGACAGACGAAATAACCAAAGACTTTTTTGAAAATCAAGGTTTTTCACACATAGAAACCATTATTCGTAATATTCCTAACAAGCGTATGCCGAGCAAAAACAGCCCAACAAACGTAACAGGTAAGAAAGACGAAACAATGAACAACGAGTATATCGTGATAATGCGGAAAAAATAAAAACAGGTGCTAACATTGCATTTGTGGCAAGGCGGGGGAAAGTACTAAATTGAAACTTTGTGCTTTCTAAGTACGTTAGTGGTAAGGCAAGGGTAGTGCTATTAAACCCGCCCTGCATAAATGCTTTTTCGTTATGTGCAACCTTAGCGAAACGACAGTGCTAACATAAACAGACAATAAAAAATGGAACATTTAGACAGAAAAGAACATTGGGATAACATCTATCAGACGAAAGACCTGAAAGACGTAAGTTGGTATCAACCGACCCCGACTACTTCGCTGGACTTCTTTAAACAGTTCAACATTCCGACAACTGCAAAAATCATTGACATCGGTGGTGGCGACAGTTTTTTAGTTGACCATTTACTCGACTTGGGTTACACAGACCTTACCGTTCTTGACATTTCAGCTGCTTCACTTGACAGAGCAAAACAACGACTTGGCGACCGTTCGACAAAAGTAAAATGGATAGTTGCAGACGCAGCGACTTTCAAACCAACCGAACAATATGACTTTTGGCACGACAGAGCAGCGTTTCACTTCTTGACACAAGAACAAGAAATAACGAACTACATTGACACAATTCAAAAAAGTATTAAGCCGACAGGTGTTTTAGTAATCGGGACATTTTCGGAACAAGGACCAAAAAAATGTAGCGGTATAGAAATCAAACAATATTCGGAAACGACAATGACCGACCGACTGAAAAAGTTTTTTGAAAAAGTAAAGTGTATAACGGTTGACCATCAAACACCGTTTGACACAATTCAGAATTTTATCTTTTGCAGTTTCAAAAAATTGGCGACAGCGTAACTTGACGAAATGAGAAAGGCAGCACATAACAGCACATTTGCAATAGGCGGGGTTTCGTGCTCCGCAGACAGTTTAGTGGTAGCCGAAATTTTGTGCTCCGCATCAACATTAGTGGTAAAAATCCCGCCCATCGCAAATGCGCAAAACGTTGGTAGCCATTGTAAGAAAAAGCAACGATAAAACAAGAAAAAATTTGTAACTTTGCAAGTAGTAAAACTTTGTAAAGAACTTCGGAATGAACTACTTAGAGAGAATAAACGAATTACTAAAACCAAAAGAAGACCTTGAATTTAGGGTTTTAGATTTATTCGCAGGTTGTGGAGGCTTATCATTAGGGTTTGAAAGCGTAGGTTTTCAAACTGTTGGCTATGAAATGGACATAAAAGCAACCGAAACCTATAATAAAAATTTAAAAGGAAAATGTTTTGCCGAAAAATTAACTGAACAAACCACATACAAAGATTTTTTTGATGTAGTCATTGGGGGACCACCTTGCCAACCTTTTAGCGTAGGCGGACACCAAAAAGGAATAGATGACGAAAGAAATGGTTTTCCCTCATTTATAAATGCCATTAAACAAATAAAACCCAAAATTTGGCTTTTTGAAAATGTACGAGGAATGTTGTATAGCAATAAATGGTATCTTGATGAAGTGATAGAAACCTTGCAAAACGAAGGCTATTTTATTGAATATAAATTACTCAACGCAGTAAATTACGGTGTTCCGCAAAACAGAGAACGAGTTTTTGTAATTGGACACAAAAGTAAATTTGATTTTCCTAAACCTGAACACCAAAAAGTAACTGTAGGTGAGGCTATTGGCGATTTGATTGAAACTATACAAGACGAAAGTAAAATTTTGACTGCATCAATGGACAGATATGTGGCAAACTATGAAAAAGCCTCATCTTGTATCAACCCAAGAGATTTACATTTGCACAAACCTTCACGCACTTTGACTTGCCGAAATATTGCAGCACCAACAGGTGATATGCAAAGAGTAAAACTCAAAGACGGAAGACGCAGACGCATATCTATACGAGAGGCTGCACGTTTGCAAAGTTTTCCAGATTGGTTTGAATTTATCGGAACGGAAACACAACAGTATTACCAAATAGGAAATGCTGTTCCGCCTTTATTGGCTTGGCACATTGCAAATAGCATTAAAAATTACTTGCTTAATGATTTTGAGCCACAAGAATTTGTAAAAAAACAATCACAACCATATCAAATCAGCCTATTTCAATGAAATATTTGACCAAAACAAAAAAATCAGAGAACATTGCTAAAATCATAGATGATGCAATTGATATTTTGGTTTCAGTGGGTATTCCCAAAGATGACAAGACAGAAAGAAGTCTTGAACGTATGGCAATGGCATTTTTGGCAGTGGCAGGTATTACCAAAAAATGGACAGAGGCAGTAGATAACCGTTTCTTGAAAACAAGGGATATTATTACGTTCAACAACACACATTTTGAAGAAAATATTTCAAGTGGTTCGTATGACGATATTCGCCGAAAAGATTTGAAACTATTGGTTTTAGCAGGTTTAGTTTTGAACAGTTCAGACAAACCTAATGCAGCCACCAACGACCCAACCAGAGGCTACAATTTGGAAACAAGTTTTATGCATTTGGTGAAAACCTACGCAACAGATAAATGGAATGAAACTCTGCAAAAATATTTGGAAGGTAAAACATCTTTGAAAGACCAATTAGCCCGAAAGCGTAACATTGAAAAAGTACCTATTTTATTGCCAAACGGAACGGAATTAGAACTTTCAGCAGGACAACACAACCTTTTACAAAAACTTATCATTGAGGAGTTTTTGCCCCGATTTGGCAAAGGTAGTCAAGTGCTTTATGTGGGCGACACCGCCAACAAAATGCTGCACATTGACAAAAAGAAATTAGAGAAAATCAATTTCTTTGAACTTTCACACGATGAACTACCCGACATTATAGCCTACCACGCAAAGAAAAATTGGTTATATTTGATTGAGGCAGTACATAGTAGCGGTTCAATTAGCGAAACAAGACTTTTGGAACTCAAAAAGTTGACAGAAAAATGCACCGCAGAACTAATTTATGTTACTGCATTTCTCAATCGGGCAGAATTTCGCAAATGGGCGAGTGAAATTGCTTGGGAAACAGAAGTTTGGATAGCAGACAACCCCGACCATTTGATACATTTCAACGGCGACAAATTTTTGGGACCGTACAAGGACGAATAAAAACAACGGCTACCAACATTGCATTTGTGCAAGGCGGGCAGAAGTGCTAAATTGAAACTTTTGTGCTTTCTATTGGCTTTTGTGCGTATGGAAACGGTAGTGCTACTAAGCCCGCCCTGCACAAATGCTTTTTCGTTAGGCGTAATTTTAAAACAACTGACAAGAGCAAGACAATGATAACAATCGACAACTATTTAGACAGCCATTACATACACAGAAGCAACTGGTTACGTGCTGCTGTTCTTGGTGCAAATGACGGAATAATTTCAATTTCAAGTCTTGCTATTGGGGTTGCTGCTGCAAGTTCGACAAGAGAGCCAATTGTTTTAGCAACAGTCGCAGGACTTGTTGCTGGTGCTTTATCTATGGCAGCAGGCGAATATGTTTCGGTAAGTTCGCAAACCGACACTGAAAAGGCAGACATTGAAAGAGAAATCAAGGAACTCAAAGAAATGCCAAATAAAGAGCTTAATATTTTGGCTCAAATCTTTGAGAAACGTGGACTAAAAAAGGAAACGGCTATGCAGGTAGCGATTGAACTAACGGAAAAAGATGCATTAGGAACTCACATTAGAGACGAATTAGGCATCAACGAAATAAGTCAAGCAAATCCAATACAAGCCGCTTTAGCATCAGGAGCATCTTTTACAGTTGGTGGTATATTACCACTTTTAGTTGTCCTCTTTGCAACGGTTAAAGGAATGGAATATTGGCTATATGGTTTTACAATAATTTTCCTAATTGTCTTAGGAGCGACATCTGCAAAAACAGGTGGTTCAAGCATTAAAAAAGCTATCTTGCGAATTACAATTTGGGGAACAATTGCAATGGTAATTTCTGCGTTAGTTGGTTACCTATTTGGAGTAAACATTTAATTAAAAAAAACAAAAAAATGAACGGAGCACATTGGCATTTAGTGGTAAATCATTTACCCATCATTTTCCCTATCGTGGGAGTAATTGTAATGATTACAGGACTTGTTTCAAAATCAGAAGCTGTTAAACGAACAGCATTTATGATTTTTGTTTTCGGTGCATTAGCCGCAATAGCAGCTATGAATACAGGAGAAGGTGCAGAAGAAGTCGTGGAAAATATAAATGGAGTTTCGGAAAACTTCATAGAAAAACACGAAGAAACAGCAGAAACATTTGCTATACTTTCTTATATTCTTGGCGGCATTTCTTTACTTGGACTTTGGGCGAGCTTTAAACAAAAAAACTTTGCTTCTCTAATTACAATTGGTACATTGATTTTTGCCTTTGTGGTATTATTCTTTGCAAAACAGACGGGTA
>JANRLU010000149.1:0-1534 GCA_033762275.1 Thermonemataceae bacterium
CCTGAGGTACATACCCGATTTGGGTACGCAGAGCCGAAAGGCTGTATTCTTTGATATTGTAGCCGTCTATTTCTATAGCTCCATCACTCACATCATACATTCGAGTAACCAGGTTAGCTATTGTGGACTTACCTGCACCCGTAGTACCTAAGATTGCCAAGGTTTCTCCTTGATGAATTTGCAAATTGATATGCTTCAGGGCGTGGATTCCTGTATCAGGATAGATAAAATTCACATCTTTGAATACAATTTCACCTTCTATTTCGCGCTCAAGCTCTTTTTCGGAGAGGATATCGTTTTGGGTTTGCAGGAATTCATTGATGCGTTCTTGAGAAGCTTCGGCACGTTGTACCAAACTTGTTACCCAACCAATAGCCGTTACAGGCCAAGCCAGCATATTGACATAAATGATAAATTCGGCAATCACTCCATTGCTGATTTTGCCCCGCATGACTTCTATGCCTCCGATATAGACTATCAGAATACTGCTCAACCCAATCAGTCCAATGATAAGCGGAAAAAACAAGGCTTCGTAAAGAGCCAATTTGATAGTCCGTTTTTTATATTCATTGCTTGTTTTTTCAAAAGTCTGCACTGCATCCTCTTCTCTGGCAAAGGCTTTCAAAACACGCACACCTGAGAAGGTTTCTTGAGCGGCAGTAGAAAGTCCCGATAAGTTTTTCTGGATTTCGGTAGATTGTTTGTTGATAAGATTGCTCACATAATAAATGCTGATAGATAAAAAGGGGAGGGGTAGAATGGTGTAAAAAGCCAATTTCACATCAATCGTGAACATAAAAGCAATAATCATCACAGAAAGCGTTACGAGATTGATGCCATACATAATCGCAGGACCCAGATACATCCGCACTTGGCTCACATCTTCTGAAATGCGTGCCATCAAATCACCTGTATTATTGCGGCGATAGAAACTAAGCGGCAATTGCTGGTAATGCTCGTAGATTTCGTTTTTCAAATCATACTCTATCAGGCGTGACATCACGATGATAGTTTGGCGTACAAAAAACAAAAACACTCCACGCAAAATAGCTAAGAGTAATATCAAACCACCGTAAAATAAGGTGATGTAAGCAAAAACAGCATAAATCTGATTGTGATTTTCATATCCTCGATATAAATAATGCAAATCAACGGCTTCTTCAATCAAATCAAACGCATAGCGAACAATAGGGGCAGGGGCAATGCTGAAAATATTGGAAATAATGGTGAAAATAGTCCCCAAAATCAGGTAAGAGCGATACTTTCTAAGATATTTATTGAGATAGCGTAATGATTTCATAGAGAAGATATGTAAGCTGCGAGTTATGAGTCGTTAGCTTTGAGTAAGTTTACAAAAATAGCGCATTTTAAGTTCAAAAATATAAAACCCTTGCAAAGCTTTATGAGCCTTCTGCAAGGGTTTTACTTTTTTAACAATTCAATAACTTTGGAGAAAGTCTTATTTTGTTTCAGACTTCTCGTTGTTCGCTTTTTTCTTACGACCTTCTCGCATCACAAGTACCTGCTCTTGTTC
>JANRLU010000150.1:0-1513 GCA_033762275.1 Thermonemataceae bacterium
TGCTGCCAGGGCGAATTTCACAAAAATCTAATGCTCCAAGTGTAATTAATTGGTTTGTATTTTCCATAAAATTTGTTTCTTAATAAATATCTTCGATAAAAATGGTTATGCGGCAAACTTTGTATTTTTGCTTAAAACAAAACTTGCCGCAACTTATATAAGCTTTTTATAACTACTTTATTTTTGTTCTTTAATACACTGTAAATTAAGTAATCTTAAATTTTGAATTGCCAGAAAAAACTTTTTGATAATGAGAATTGAATTTGTTTCTGGCAGAATCAAGAGAAAATTGCCAATTAATTTTAATATTTTTGTCATTACGCTCATTGATGATAGAAAGAACTTCCTTTTCAAGAATAGAAATAGAAGGGATGCGACGATCCAAACAAAGCCTAGCTAAAGCAGAAAATTCAATCTCAATCATATTAAGCCAACTAGCCGATTTAGGAGTATAAAAAAACTCAAAGCGTTGAGCTAAAGCGAAAGCCTCATCTGCCGGTAAATGCTGATAAAAAGAGCTAGTATTGTGAGTATTCAAATTATCTTGAACAACTCTTATTTTTAAGGCATCAGGATAAGCCTTAGCTAATGCTTGGAAAAATAGAGTGTACTCTAGCTTTGTTCTTTGAGAATGAACTTGAGCTAACCTTATTCCTGTCTTTGGCTCAATTGTTGCTAAAAGTGCTGCCGAACCATTTTTTTCATAAGAATAATGCTCTCTAAGAATTTGTCCACTCTGTAAAGATAATGGCTCAACTTTATTACCTATTAGAAAACAGGGTCGCTCATCAAAACATATCACTGGATAAAATGGGTCATATTCCTGCTGATATAACCACAATATTTGCTCCATTCTTGCTATAAACTCTGCATTTATACACCCTATACACCACGTTCTTTGCAGATGTGGCTTTAGTTCGTTTTTTTTAGGATATTTCCCACTTGGGTATGTGATATTTTCTCACAATAGCCCAACTCTACTACTTTGTTTGCCAATAGCCTTAAATCCCACCTTGCATGTCCTGTTGGTGCTTGACTACACGCTAATGCTGTTATTTTTGCTCTTTGTATTCCATCTATTTCTATTGGTCGGCCTGGTCTGGGCAAGTCCTCTAAAAACTTTAGCCCTTCTCTTTTGTACTTTTCTCTCCATTCCGCTACTGTTATCCCCCTTACTCCTAGTGTTTGGGCTATTTCTTCCAGTGTTTTTCCCTTTTCCATTTCCAGTAGCCCTATCGCTCTTTTGTATACCCTTACTGGCTGTTTTCCTTTATTTACTATCTCTTCTAATTTGTCGTAATCTTCTTGTGTTAATTTGATGTGTTGTTTTTTCATTCTTACATTTTTTCACATTTTTCTGAAAAAATCTAAGATTATTTAATTTACAGAGTAATTATTCACTTTTATAAACTTTTCTAGGATTTGGTACTAGGTCTTTGAGGTTTTCCGCCTTTTCAGACCTTGCTTCTAGATGGCTATCAAGGCTAATTCTTTCATCAAAAACAAAGCATTC
>JANRLU010000151.1:0-9887 GCA_033762275.1 Thermonemataceae bacterium
ATTTTGTGTAGTTTCATAACCATCAGACAAACTTTTCATGATTTTTGTCTTCCCAAAATACACCTTTCCAACAACTATGGTGAGAACACCTCACACAGCGGGAAATATAAAAATTGGTCTCAGCGAGACGCTAAGACCAGATAGGGGATTGCTTCGGGCTTTGCCCTCGCAATGACAGTTTATTATAAATCAAGTCCTAAGTCATTCCATTCTGGATTTATAGAATTAATAAGTTGTTCTTTTTTTGCTCTTGAGCCAGCTTTTATTTGCTTTTCTCTTAAAATGGCTTCTTCAATTCTTGTAAATGTTTCAAAATAAACAAGTTTATGAATGTTGTATTTGGCAGTGAAACTTTTAGGATACTTCTTTGATTGATGTTCGTACAGTCTTTTAGTTAAATTGCTTGTAACACCTACGTATAATACCGTGTTGTTTGCATTTGTCATGATATAGACGACTCCTCCGTATTGCATAAATTTGATTTTTCTTTTATTTATTGCAAATATGATACAAAATGTCATTACCAATGTTGCCAATCCGTCATTGCGAGACGAACAAAGTGAGGCGTGGCAATCTGGATTGCTTCACTGCGTTCGCAATGACAGGGGATTGCTTCGGCTTATTCTAAGCCTCGCAATGACGTTGCGTTCGCTATGACGAATGCTCCATTTCCCTGATAATCTCCATTGTTTTGATGCTTACTGTACAAACTCTTTTGAGCAGGTCTATTACTTGCTCCTGATAATAGGCAAATTTATAGGTATTGAACTTTTCGGCGATGGTGGGGTCTGAGGGTTTGGATTCTTTGTATTGGTCTAAAATCCATTCTAAAGCACTTCTATTGCCCAGTTTGTACTCCCATGCTTCTTGAGGTACACCTTTGAGTGTACAAATCTCTGTGAGTTCTATTTCCCCTATGTCTTTTTTGGCTTTGAGTTTGGCTTTGGGCAGAATGCCTATTTTGCCAATACCCTCTACAATTTGCAACGGATAAGGCTCTACGGTTTCGTAATGGATATGCAACTCCATGAGGGCTTTGCCCCATGTTGCCCACTGACTGAAATTCTCGTATAAGGGAATGCGTGGAAAATCTCTTTTAAGGTTTTGTTCGTACTTTTGTCTGTATGCAGGATTGTGCAAGACTGCGTACACATAAGCGAAAATATCTTCTTTCGTAATTTTGTCAAAACCTGAAAGGTTTTTGTAATGCTCCTGAAATAACTCCAATGCCCAGTTTGTGATATTCTCTTTTCGCTCTCCGTTCTCGTAACGATACAAAGGTAAACCAAATGTTCCTCCATTTCCGATTTTTAGATAAGCATAATCAAAAATATCTTGACTGACTAATGTAACAACATGCTCTGCTGACACACATCTAAAACATAAAGATATATTGTTAGGAAATATTTTAGGTAATAAATATTGCATTTCATTTAATTCTTTGGAAAAATATAAATATTGCTTTGTAAAAGGTCTATACAAACTCTCTACTATTTTCGTATCATCAAAAGAATAAACTTTGCCTTTGCTCAAATCATTGATAACAGCTCTTGTCCATTTAATATCATAATCTACGTTATCTTTTAAATCTTCTTTTTTAATATTTTTGAGTTTCTCAACATCTAAATTGTATTTTCCAATCAGATATTTTACTTTCTTTTCTAAATTTTCCTTGTCAAAATCATACACCCATTCATCTCTGGCTGTTACAACACCATTAGAAAATAGCTCAAAAATAGCTTCTTGGGTTTTTCCTGCTTTTACTTCTTTATCACAAACAGGGATGAGGCTTTCAAAATCGTTATCAGTAAGGTTTATCCAGTTGTGTTTTACGTCAGGGCTAATGAGTTCAAAAGGTATTTGAGAGAATTTATTTTCTTTAAACCAAGCCAATTTTTCTTCTTTTCGTTGCTCATCTTTCAGCGTAAAATACTCAATTCTGCAATCTTTGTTTTTTACTTTTTTCTTTACCAAAATCATAATGGCAACTCCTGTTTGTATGCCAAATACATTGTGGGTTGTGCCTGCAATTTTGGGGTTTGCCCTTACATCTGAGCGGGTATCCACGATATAAACAAAATCAAAAGTATCTTTAATATCTTTTCTAAAACCATCAAATGTTTTGCTATCAATAAAACTTCTGTTGGTAACAAATGCAATAATTCCTTCATCTCCTAATCTATCAGTTGCCCAACGATAAAACCTTGCATACATATCATATACTTTAGTTTTTTGGGCTGTACTGTATTTAATGTAGGTATTTTTAATGCGTTTGTCTATTTCGGGGTATTCTCTGTTTTTATTGTTGTCGTTTTCGTTTTGCTGGTTGGCATTGTAAGGAGGGTTTCCAATAATCACAGAGATTTTACGCTGGTTTTGTCGTTTAATGCGTTCGGTGTTTTCGGCAGAAACGCCAAACATACTCATTTGCTTATCTTTGTAGCCAAAACCCATGTTATCGAGGGTATCTACGAAACAAAGGTTTTCAAACTCTGTGTATTTGCCTGTTTTTTGTTGGAAAGCAAACTCAATATTGAGATTTGCAATGTAATAAGGCAAAATGCTTACTTCGTTGGCGTGTATTTCGTTTTTGTATTTGTCTGTAATTTGCTGAGTTTTGGAGGCAGGGAAATAGTCCAAGAGGTCGGTAATGTACGTTCCTGTCCCTGTGGCGGGGTCTAAAATCTCAACGCCTTTGCTCAAAAGTTCTTTTCCAAAATGCTCATAGAGCAGATGGTCAGTGCTTTCAATCATAAAACGGACAATTTCGTTGGGCGTATAGACAATGCCCAAACGGTCAGCACCTTTGGGGTTATAGGCTTTGTAAAAATCTTCGTAGATAACTTTCAAGAAGTTCTGTTTTTCTCTGGTATCGGCAATTCTTGCCCCTGCATTGCGTACAGCTTCATAATAAAAGCGTACTTGTTGGAGAAAATTTCGTTTTACATCTTTCTTAAAAAAGGTATTGATGACGGTTTCGAGTTCTCTGGCAATGTTGTTTTGGTGGTGGAAATCGGCTTCATCAAAAATAGTCGTGAAAATATCTTCTGTCAGGATATGCTGGACAATCATCTCCCTGATGTCGTCTTGGGTAATAAACGGGTTGATACTTTCTTTACAAATATCAAAAAACTGAAAAAACGCTTTTTTGAATTGTTGGTTTTGCTGAGTTTCCTTCTCCATGAGTTCCCTCAAAGCCTTGATAATGGGAGGTAAATCATTTTTAAAATCTTCGATGGCTTGCCTGAAAGCTTTGTATTCGGGGCGTTCAAAATTGACAAAAGCTGTCAGGAGTTTATCCAATTCTTCGGCTTCGGCTTGCATGGGAGCCTCTGCAACTTTTCTGCCTTCTTGGTACAAAACAGCGTATTGGCTGTCTTCAAAAAGGATATTATCGTTGGGGTAGCCTTTGGCAAACTTCTTTTTGATTTCTTCTTCAAGGTCGTCAGTTTCGTCTTTACTTTCCCAATAACCCCAGTCCATTCTGTTCAAGCCTTTCACTACACCATCAGGACGGATATTTGTCCCCAAAGCACTTTTGATGCTTTGTTCTTCTACTAAAATGAGGTTTTTCTTTTGGCAGTATTGGTATAATAAATTGGAAAAAGGTCGTTTGAGAGCCAGTTCGTTGGTAGCCCCCATTTGCCTAATCTGCGAAAGTTCTCTTTGATATTGTTTGATAAGCTGAATTGACATATAAATCTATCTTGAAAATTCCCATACAATCTATGCAAATTTATGGAAAACAAAAAATGAAAGTAAAATAAAGTTGGAAGGACTTGGCAATTTGGCGTGAAAAAGAAATGATTGCGAAGCCAAAAAGGGATTTTCATAACTACTAAATAAAAAAAGGGCTTACAAGTATGTAAAACCCTTTTTTCTTTGACTTTTCAATGATAGTTGTGAACTCGTAGGGAGTCGAACCCCAAACCTTCAGAGCCGTAATCTGATGCTCTATCCAATTGAGCTACGAGTCCAATTTTTGGATTGCAAATATAGTGGTATATTTTTACAATCCAAAAAAAATTATACTTTTATTTTTACATCAACACCACTCGGTAACTCCAATTTCATCAGAGCGTCTACAATTTTAGGACTTGTAGAATAGATGTCTATAAGTCTTTTGTAAGTACAAAGTTGGAACTGTTCACGAGCTTTCTTATTCACGTGTGGGGAACGTAAAACTGTAAATATTTCTTTACGTGTAGGCAAGGGAATAGGTCCACTTACTACTGCACCATTATCTTTTACAGCCTTTACTATCTTAGCCGCCGACTTATCAACCAAGTTGTGGTCGTAAGATTTTAATTTAATTCTAATTTTTTGAGTCATTTTTTTAGATTTTAGAATACACGTTTGTATCTATGAAAGACGCTTTTTAAAAATTTACCCTAAAAGCGTCATTTATTTTAGGGTAAATTACTATAATTAGTTTTTATTACCTTTTACCTCAGCTATTACTTTTTCAGCAATGTTTTGAGGAACAAAATCGTAATGAGAGAAGGTCAATGTAGCAGAAGCACGACCAGAAGAAATGGTACGTAAAGTAGTTACATAACCAAAAAGTTCTGATAAAGGTACATCAGCTTTAATAACTTGTGCTCCACCTTTAGTGTCCATACCTTTCATTATACCTCTTCTACGGTTCAAATCACCTGTAATAGGTCCTGTGAATTCATCTGGTGTTACGACCTCAACAGCCATAATAGGCTCCATCAGCTTTGGTGTAGCTTTTCTACCTGCCTCTCTAAAACCAAGTGAAGCCGCCATTTCAAAAGAGAAAGAGTCAGAGTCTACATCATGGTATGAACCGTGGAACAAACGAACTTTCATTGAATCCACTGGATAGCCCGCCAAAGGTCCGTTTTTCATAGAAGCCTCAAAGCCTTTTTGCACAGAAGGGATAAATTCTCTGGGGATTACACCACCCACAATATCATTTACAAATTCTAAACCTGGCTTATCATCATCACGAGGTCCGATTTCAAACACAATATCCGCAAATTTACCACGCCCCCCTGTTTGTTTCTTATAGACTTCCTTGTGCTCAACCGTTGCTGTAAGAGCTTCTTTGTAAGCTACTTGAGGAGCTCCTTGATTAACTTCCACCTTGAACTCACGCTTCATACGGTCTAAGATAATCTCTAAGTGCAACTCACCCATACCACGCAACACGGTTTGTCCTGTTTCTTGGTCTGTGAAAATACTTAAAGTAGGGTCTTCCTCCAAAAGTTTGGCAATGGCAATACCCATTTTATCTACATCAGCTTGTGTTTTTGGCTCAATAGCATAACCAATTACAGGCTCAGGGAAACTCATTGATTCCAAGACAATAGGACTGTTTTCATCACAAAGCGTATCACCCGTCTTTATATCTTTGAAACCAACACCTGCACAAATATCACCCGCTTCTACTCTATCAATAGGATTCTGCTTGTTAGCGTGCATTTGCATCAAACGAGAAATACGCTCTTTTTTGCCCGTACGCATATTCATTACATAAGAACCTGCGTCTAAAGCACCCGAATATACACGGAAAAAACACAAACGACCAACGTAAGGGTCGGTAGCAATTTTAAATGCCAAAGCGGCAAAAGGCTCTTTCACATCTGGCTTGCGTTCTATTTCGGCTTCCGTATCAGGGTGTGTTCCTTTTGCAGGAGGTAAGTCCAGAGGAGAGGGCAAAAACTCGCAAACAGCATCTAACAAAGTCTGAACTCCCTTATTTTTGAAGGCAGAACCACACATTACAGGCTGCATACTCATATCAATTACTGCCATACGGATAGCTGCACGCATCTCTTCAGGAGTAATGGAGTTAGGGTCTTCAAAAAACTTCTCTAAAAGTTTATCATCATAAGAGGCAACTGCTTCTACCAAGTTTTGTTTCCAATGGTCTACTTCTTCTTGCAAATCCATCGGAATATCTATCACCTGATACGTTCTTCCCTCATCTTGTTCATTCCATACAATAGCTTGGTTAGTAATTAAATCTACTACGCCTTTAAATGTTTCTTCAGCACCAATAGGAACTTGCAAAGGAACAGGGTTTCCGCCTAACTTTTCTTTAATTTCTTTTACCGCTTTGAAAAAATCAGCTCCTGCTCTATCCATTTTATTCACAAAGCAAATACGTGGCACATGTATTTATCCATTTGCCTCCATACTGTTTCAGATTGAGGTTCAACCCCAGAAACAGAACAAAATAAAGCAATAGCACCATCTAATACACGCAAAGAACGCTCTACTTCTACCGTAAAATCCACGTGACCAGGCGTATCTATAAGATTGATACTATAGGTTTTGGAGTCTGCTGTCAGCTCCCCTTGTACCGTTGGGTAATTCCAACGAGTGGAAGTAGCTGCCGAAGTGATAGTAATACCACGTTCTTGCTCTTGCTCCATCCAGTCCATTGTAGCTGCACCTTCGTGCACTTCTCCAATTTTATGGGTTTTACCAGTGTAATAAAGAATACGCTCAGAGGTGGTTGTTTTTCCAGCATCAATATGAGCAGAGATTCCAATGTTTCTGAGATATTTTAAATCAGCCATTGTTTTTGTATGGTTTTGAATATGAAAAAGCTGGGAATATATTAAAATCTAAAATGAGAGAAGGCTTTGTTAGCTTCTGCCATTCTGTGTGTATCATCTTTTTTCTTTACGGCTGCCCCTTCACCTTTAGCAGCTGCAATAATTTCGCTTGCTAAACATTCTTTCATGGTTTTATCATTACGCATACGAGCATACTTGATAAGCCACTTGATACCTAAAGAAGTCTTTCTATCAGGACGTACCTCAGTTGGTACTTGGAAAGTAGCTCCCCCTACTCTGCGGCTTCTTACCTCTACGCTGGGCATTACATTATTTAATGCTCTTCTCCAAACTTCTAAGCCATCTTCTTTTGTTCTTTCAGCTACCAAGTCTATAGCATCATAGAAAATTGTGTATGCGATACTTTTTTTACCATCATACATCAAGCTATTCACAAATTTTGTTACCAATACATCCTTAAACTTAGGATCTGGCAATACGTATCTTTTTTTAGGTTTTGCTTTTCTCATTTTTTTAAATAGTTACTCAACCAACACTCCGTTGGCTGCTTAGCTTCACATTATTTGAACTTTAAATTATTTTTTCTTTCCTGCGGGTTTACCTTTTGTTGCCGCAGCCACTTGCCCAGGTTTAGGACGCTTTGCTCCATATTTAGAACGGCGTTGACGACGGTTAGCTACCCCTGCTGTATCCAAAGCACCACGAACAATGTGATAACGAACACCTGGTAAATCTTTCACACGACCACCGCGAATAAGTACGATAGAGTGCTCCTGAAGGTTATGACCTTCGCCGGGAATGTAGGCAATTACTTCTTGTTGATTGGACAAGCGTACTTTGGCTACCTTACGCAAAGCCGAATTAGGCTTCTTAGGCGTAGTTGTATACACTTTTGTACACACACCACGCTTTTGAGGGCAGGAATCAAGAGCTGGCGATTTAGATTTCGCTTTCTTTACCTCCCTTCCTTTTCTTACTAATTGCTGTATAGTAGGCATTTACTTATTTTTTTGAGTTATTTTTAAAATTGAAGTGCAAAATTAGAAAAAAAAATATAACTAACAAAAAAATACAAAGTTTAATTTCTTTTTGAGCCTATGGCTCAAGTGAAAAGAAAAATAGTTAGTCTTACAAATAAAGAAAGGACTGCACTTATCTGTAAGTTTCCGTTGAATAAATTTTATGAATAATAATATTAGCATTTTTATTGACTACAAACTCTGATAGACCAATATGCTTTTTATTTCTTGGATTCCAATCGTAAGTGTAGCCTAATTGCGTCCAAGGAAAAGTATAATAAGGATTTTCATTTTCATAAGACTTTTTTCTGTAAGCATCTATCCATATTTGGTGTTCTTGCTTACTTTGATTCGCTATTTCTGTACACTCGCACTGCTTATCTGTTATTTCGGCATCTGGACAAGGTCTGAACATATCTTGTGGGCGTACCCAAAACTCTATAAAAACTCTTGGCACTATTTGCTCTTTATCGGGTGGTAAGCCTAATAATTGCTGAAAACGCAAATGTTTGCTTTCATTTTTCCTAAAATTTCTTTTTCTACTAACAAAACTCTTGAAATCCTGCGTTGTTGTAAGCCACAAATCTCTTGAACCTGTATTGTAAAAGCCATTCTCTTTATTATGGTAATAAATGGTATCAGCGGCAACTTTCCAAGCTACCATCAAAACATAAGTATCATTTCCTATATTTTTTTTGGTAATCTCAGGATTATCAGAAGAGATAACCCTAAGATTTTTATAGATTTTTGTTGGAATAGGTTTTGAGGCGTCTTTGACTGCATTTTTGTAGGCAAGTATAGCTTCCTCCTTCGATTGGAAAATGCTTGTACTTTTACAGGCGACCAGCAGACCAGAAAAAACAAGGTATAATATGAGTTTTTTCATTGATAAAGAGGTTTATGGCTGCTTTTGCAAGCGAACAGAAAAAGTTTTTTTCTTTTTCAAATCTGTCCAAGTGCCAGTAAGTATATCATACCCAGCTTTTGCGTCCATTTTCAGACTAAAAAAGCCCGTGATAGCCTCATCAGAGACCTCTACAAGCTCAATAGTATCCATTCGCTGAAGCCACAACCCTCTCAAAGAAAGCTCTTTACCTACATTATCATAATAATACGAACCCGAATAGGTAGTCATATAATCCTTCCACTCTGTTGTAAGATTAAGGGAGATTTTTACAGTGCCTATTGTTCCTTTGTAAGTGTAACTTTGAGCGAAAGCCACCTGCAAGCTCATCAGAAAGATAGCTGAGAATAGTAATATTTTTTTAGAAAACATATATTTTATATTTTAGTAAGCATTAAAAAACTAAGCATAAACCTTTTTAAATCTTAAGTTAACATTCCACCATCTACCTGTAAAACTTGCCCCGTGATGTAATTAGACATATCAGAAGCCAAAAATACACAAGCATCAGCTACTTCTTGGGCTTTACCTCCTCGTTTTAGAGGGATTTGCTCCAGCCATTCTGCCTTATTGCCCAAATCTTCAGTCATTTCTGTTTCTATAAAGCCCGGAGCCACTGCATTAGAGCGAATATTTCTTGAACCAAGTTCTAAAGCTACAGATTTAGTAAAACCAATAATTCCAGCTTTAGAAGCCGCATAATTTGCCTGACCAGCGTTTCCTCTAATCCCTACTACCGAAGTAATATTGATAATAGAGCCATATTTGGCTTTCATCATAGGCTTGATGATGGCTTTTGTGAGATTAAATACAGATTTTAAATTGATATTGATAACTTTATCCCAATGCTCTTCTGTCATACGCATTAAAAGTCCGTCTTGCGTAACACCTGCATTATTTACCAAAATATCTATTTTACCAAAATCTTTAAGTACTTCATTTACAAGCTCTTCTGCTTGTTGGTAATTAGAAGCATCAGAACGATAGCCTTTTGCCTCCACGCCTTTGGCTTTTAGGTCATTTTCTAAGGCAAGACCTTTTTCTACACTTGATAAATACGTAAAAGCTACTTTAGCCCCTTGTTCGGCAAATTTTTCGGCAATAGCTCTGCCTATTCCTTTAGAAGCTCCTGTGATGAGAGCTACTTTATTTTCCAATAGTTTCATACAAAAAATATAAGTTTACGATGCAATTTAATAGAAAAATGGAAAAAGCTACACATTTAAGCGTAGTTTTTTCCGTTTTTTATGAATTTCATACGTAGCCTAAACCTATCTATGCTACTATAAATCTGATGAGAACAGCGAAAGTTCTAAAAAATCGTCTAAAAAGCAACTTGGTATTGCAAAATCCAGCTACTTTTTCTCTGGCTTTCCCTTGTATCTTGACTATCAGTCTCAAAAACAGGTCTAT
>JANRLU010000152.1:0-9267 GCA_033762275.1 Thermonemataceae bacterium
CAAAAAACCATAGCGACTATTTTTGAGCAGCAAACAAACGAAATCAGCTCGGTGGAGAGTAAAAAGCTGCAAGTGAGAGCGGATACTAATAAAATTGAGTTGGAGGAAAGCCAAGCTGAAGCAATTTTTGATGCAAGAACAGCCCTCCCAACCACCGATTTGGAAGCAAGCATAGAAGGGCTGGAAAGTACACAAGCCGAAAAAACGAATACGATAACATTTCAGGATAATAGCGAAAAGATTAAGGCTGATGTTTTTGTAGAGCTATCCGAAAATACTAAACAACTTTTTGAAAGACAGATTTTGGAGCTAAGTAATAAAATTTATACAGATATCAACCGACTTATCAAGAATAGAAAAATACAAATCACAGAAGAAAAAGATTTTCTTAGCAAACAATGGATACTTATGCAGAGGGCTGCTATTTTAGTGGCTCTCTTAGCTCTTATTTTAGTTTATATTTTTACAAGACAACTTTCAGATAAATTAAAGGGGCGTTTGCATAAATTAAACGTACATCTACAAACTATTTCGGAGGGAGAAATTCCTGAAAGCCCATTGGATAGAGAAAGAGATGAGTTGGGGGCTTCTATGAAACATATAGAAAGCATAGCTAATGAGCTAAAACAAACAGCCCTGATGGCACACCTTATTTCTGAAGGCAAATTAGAAACACCTATAGAAGTTTTCAAAAATCAAGGAATTTTGGGAGAGGCTCTAAGAAATATGCAAAGCAACTTGCAGAATGTGGCTGAGCAAGATGAGCTAAGAACTTGGCAAAATGAGGGCTTAACGCTATTTGCCGAACTACTCCGCAATACAGAAAATCCTCAAAAATTGTACGATGCTCTTACCAAAAATATTGTTAAATATGTAAAAGCTAACTATGGGGCAACTTATATTGCTAACACCGACGATAACGTTGTTCCACATCTGGAACTGAAATCCTCTTATGCTTACGACAGAAAAAAATACATACAACAGCAAATTTATTTGGGGCAAGGGCTTGTAGGGCAGTGTTGGCAAGAGGGCGAAACCATACGTTTGCTCAAAGTACCCGCAGACTATCTGCATATAGCTTCAGGTTTGGGAGATGATAACCCCCGTTCTATTCTTATTGTACCTATCAAAGTTGCTAATGATGTGTTTGGGGTGATAGAGGTTGCCTCAATGAATATATTCTCCGAAAATGAAAAACTATTTTTAGAAACAGTTGCCGAAGATATTGCTTCTGCTATTTACTCTATCAAAGCCAACGAAAAAACACGTTTGTTATTGGCACAATCGCAAACGCTTACAGAGCAAATGACCTCCAAAGAGGAACAAATGAAGAAAAATATCAATCAGTTGTTGCAAAGCCAAGAGGAGCTCAAGAAAAAAAATGCGGATATGAGTGCTTTGGTAGATGCCATTCATAAGGCAAATATTGTAGCGGAGTTTGATAAATTAGGACATTTTACCTATGTTAATGAGCGTTTTTTAGAAATTTCGGGCTATAAAACCAATGAGGTAATAGGGCAGCATCGTAGTTTTTATGCTCCTAAAGATGCTGACCCTGCCGAGTTCAATTTGTTGTGGTCGCAGTTGGGGCAGGGAGTTTCCATAGAAAAAAATGTGCGTAGGCTTCGCAAAAATGGCTCAGAGTTTTGGTTGAGGGCAGCATTTTTTCCTTTGATGGACGAAAAAGGTAATCTACTGAAGGTAACAGCGATTTGCAGCGATATTACTGATAAGATGCTCAAGGAAAGTAAAGAATTGGAGGCTCAGAAAAATATGGGCTTCCGAAATATTGCTCTCGAGCATTCTTTTTATGTTTTTGAAACCAATATATCCTTCAAAATAAAAAGTATCAATCTTTTTGCCGAAGAAAATTTACATATTCATAAAGATGATTACATCGGACATCACATTGATGACCTCATCATTGGGCGTTTGGATTACAAAGATTTGCTCCGACAACTTGAAAATAAAGAGGTTGACGAGGGAATCCTTCTCCTGAAGGCAGGCGAATTTAGCTATCGTTACGTAAACTTCGTAATTGCTGGCGTAAAGGATAAAAAAGGAGAGTTAGAAACCATATTCTTTATTGGCTCAGACATCACTGAAAGTAAGAAAAAAGAGATAGATTTAGAAACAAGACTTAAAGTTTTGGAAGCCAAAAATGCTTGATAAACCTTGGAAGCCAAAAATGCTTGATAAACCAATGAAAATTCTGTATTTGCATCAGTATTTTCGTAATCCAGAAGAAGCAGGTTCGCATAGGTCTTGGTATATTGCCCAAGCTCTGCAAAAAGCAGGGCATCACATTGAGTTAGTTACGGCTTGGAGTGGCAAAAAATACAAGAAGGAGCAATTAGAGGGGATAGTTGTGCATTATCTGCCTGTAAGCTATCAGCAAAATATGTTTTTTTGGCGTAGGCTGATAGCCTTTCTTAGTTTCTTTATGAAAGCTTTCTTTTTAGCTCTTCGTACCAGATATGATAAAATATATGCTACTTCTACACCTTTAAGCATAGGATTTTTGGCTTTTTTGCTCAAAAAAATAAAAAAAAACAACTACATATTTGAAGTTAGGGATTTGTGGCCGCTTGTACCTATAGAAATGGGCTTCATCAAAAATAATTTCTTAAAGAAAATATTATTTTTCTTAGAAAGGAAAGTCTATGAAAATGCTGAAAAAATTGTCGTCCTCTCGCCAACGATGCAAAAGTATGTTGAAGAAAAAGTACCTTTTAAGGAAGTTGTAGCCATTCCCAATATGTCGGATTGTGATTTTTTTCAACCGATACATAAGCCACATATAAGGTTTCGGATTTTGTATTTTGGTAGTATTGGTTTGGCTAATAAGGTAGAGGATTTTGTAGAGTTGGCTGTAGAAAATCCTTATATAGATTTTTTTTTGGCTGGCGAGGGCTCGCATTTAGCTTTTATTCTGGAAAAGGCAAAAAATCTATCTAATTTCTCTTATTTGGGCAAAAAAAACAAAGTGGAGATAAAGGAGTTGCTTCAAGAAATAGATGCTTTTTTTGTTAGCTTTGCTAACTATAAGTCTTTGGAAACCAGCAGCCCCAACAAATTTTTTGACGGAATAGCCGCAGGAAAAATGTGTATTACACAAACAAAAGGCTGGTTAAAAGAATTGATAGAGCAGGAAAAATGTGGTTTTTATGTAGCTAATAGCCAAGAATTTGCCGAAAAAATAAGAAATTTTTTAGAAAATGAGAAGAAATTGTTATTTTACCAAAATAATGCAAGAAAAGTAGCAGAAAAATACTTTGAAAAAAACAAGCTTTGCACCGAAATTGTAAATTTATTTGACAGGAATACAAAATGAAAAAAATTGTCGTTTATGCTCCTTTTTTAGGAAATATTGCAGGTATTACGCTCTACCCTTTTATTTTGTTGAAACACAGACACTATAAAGATGATAAATATCTAATGAATCACGAGGAGATTCACCTCCAACAACAGTTGGAAATGTTGGTTTTGCCTTTTTATATTTTCTATTTGCTCAATTATGTATTCAATTTGATAAAATACAAAAATCACGAGCAGGCTTATCTTAATATTTGTTTTGAGCGGGAAGCGTACAAACACGAAAAAGACTTACTTTACCTAAAAAAACGTAGATTTTTCGCCTCTCTTAAATTTTTATAAGTGAAAATAGAACCTATTTATGGCAAAACACATCAAAGACCCGGGTTTTGGGCAGAGATATAGCCAAAAAACCCAAAAAATGATTCGTAGAAATGGAACGTACAATGTAAAACGTTTGGGTGGGAGCTTTTCCATAAAAGATTTTTATTCTTACTTGATGGGGGCTTCGGCTTTGCGTTTCACCTTTTTCTTTATTGTATCTTTTTTGTTGCTGAACGCTTTATTTGCTTCCCTATATTTTGCGTTGGGTGAAGGAGCTTTGAAAGGTACAGAAAGCTATACTTGGGAAGATGATTTCATTCATGCTTTTTTCTTTAGCGTTCAAACTTTTACTACGGTAGGTTATGGCGGGGTAGCTCCGCATAGTATTGCTGCCAACTGGATAGCTTCTGCCAATGCTTTTATTGGTATTTCTTGGGCAGCCTTGATGGCTGGTTTGTTGTTTGGTCGTTTCTCCAAGCCTATTCCTCGGATAGCTTTCAGCGAAATTGTACTTATTCATGAGAAAGCGGGTAGTAAGTATCTGCAATTTCGGGTGGTAAATCAACGAAGTAACGCTATGATGGATACAGAAGCGGATATTGTAGTATCTTTTTTGGAGAATAACTCAGAACAATATAAAAAAGAGTATTACGCTTTAAAATTAGAAACAAGTAAAATTAAGTTTTTCCCTTTAAATTGGACGATTGTTCATCTTATTGATGAAAATAGCCCTTTTTACGATAAAACACAAGAAGATTTGGATAAGTTAGACCTTGAAATTTTAGTGATGCTTAAAGGTTTTGATAATACGTTTCATCAAACAGTATATGCCCTACATTCTTACGATAGTAAAGATGTGGTTTGGGATAAATTCTTCGTACCAATGTTTAGCCCTGATGATGATGGAAAAGTCGTATTAGACCTCCGTTTGCTCAACGAAACAATTTCTTTAGGCTCATAAGATTTTACGTAAAAAATAAACTTAAAAAATTCACTTACAAATGATTAAAGAGAAAGACCAAGCATACATTTGGCATCCTTTTACGCCTTTAGTAGCCGACGAAGCTGCTTTAGTTATCAAAAAAGCTCAGGGTTTGTACCTCTATACCGAAGATGATAGGGCTATCATTGATGCGATTTCTTCTTGGTGGGTCAATTTACACGGACACAGCCACCCAGCTATTGCGGAGGCTATTTACCAACAAGCCAAAAACTTGGAACACGTTATTTTTGCAGGTTTTACCCACGAACCAGCCGTTACACTTGCTGAAAAACTCCTGAAAATTCTTCCCAGCAATCAAACAAAAGTATTTTTCTCTGATGATGGTAGTACGGCTTGTGAAGTGGCTATCAAAATGGCTTTACAATATTGGCACAACAAAGGACGTAACAATAAAAAGAAAATAATTGCTTTAGAGGGAAGCTATCATGGTGATACTTTTGGGGCGATGTCGGTGGGTGAGCGTAATGGATTTTCAGCTCCCTTTGCCGATAAACTTTTTGAGGTGGAGTTTCTGCCTTTTCCAGATTGCCACGAAGTAAATTGCTGTGTAGGCATACAAAAGCATTGCTCTGGCGTGAAATTCGCTATTGAAAAAATGGAAGAAATGGCTAAATCAGGTGAGGTGGCAGCCTTCATTTATGAACCTTTGGTGCAAGGAGTGGCAGGTATGCGTATGTATAGTGCTAAAATATTAGATAAACTTTTGCAGATAGCCCAAGAAAACAATATTATTTGTATTGCTGATGAAGTAATGACGGGTTTTGGCAGAACAGGCAAACTTTTTGCCTCACATTATTGCGAGTTCCAGCCCGATATAATTTGTCTATCAAAAGGGCTTACAGGTGGGACAATGGCTCTTGGCCTAACTACTTGCAATGAAAAAATAGTACAGGCTTTTCTTTCTGCCGAAAGCAACAAAACTTTTTACCATGGGCATTCTTTTACGGCTAATCCTTTGGCTTGTGCGGCAGCTTTGGCAAGTTTGGATTTGCTCTTACAAAGAAGTTGTATAGATGCTATCAGCCAAATAGAGCAACTACATCTAAAATTTGAAAAACAAATCTCCACATACAAAAACATCAAGGAGGTACGGGTTTTAGGGACTATTTTGGCTATAGAGCTTCGCAATAACGAGCAAACGGGCTATTTCAATAGTATTGCCAAAAAAGCCTACCGATTTTTTATAGAAAGAAATATACTCTTACGCCCTCTGGGAAATGTGATTTATATTTTTCCGCCTTATATTATCAAAGAAGCAGAGCTACAAAAAGTTTATGAGGTAATTTTAGAATTTTTAGAAACAGAGCCAACCTAATTCCATTGGCTTTCTTCTTTTATTTTGGCTTTGATGGCACTTTCCAATACCAAACCTTTAGGGAATAGGATTTCATTTTCTATGAAAGCGTGTTGTTGGAGGTGTTTTTCAAAGTCTTGTAAATGAAAATAAACAACTTTGAGATGCAAAGAGAAATCTCCGTGTATTTGGTAGTGTTGGGTGAGCTGCCTGATGCCTTCCATCTCGTCATCGTGGGTATCGTGTGCAAGGGCAAAATCTTGTATGCTGTATTTTTCTGTGATTTCGTAGAGTTTGCGAAGGTCTCTGCTTTTGTTGGCTTTTTGTAAAGACAAAATGTAGAAAAAAAGTTGGTCTTCTTCATCGTGAATGTGTCGGATAAAATCTTCTACAAAAAGCGGAAAAAGCAGTTGTAAATCGCTAACCAACTTATTTTTTTCGGGTAAATGCTCAATGATATGCATTAAAAAAGGCATTTTTTTATGCAGAAAAAAAAGATGTTGGTGTTTTAAATAGCCAATGAGTGTTTCTAAAGATGTATTTTTGAGTTTGCGAATGGGCGTAATACTGGGTAGATGGGTTTCTTGGAGCAAGCGTACAACATACTGAGCCTCTAATTTCTTTATTTGGCAGAGTTCTTGTAGGCTCAGCTCTTGGTATTGATAAAAAGGAATCCCCAAGCTATGCAAAAGCAAAGCGTACTGAGGATGTGTAGCAATGAGTTGTTCTATTTTTTCTTCCAACATTTAGTCCCAACGCAAATGTTTCACAGATTCACCAGAGTTGGCAAGTTCCAAGAGGGCATCAATACCTATTTGTAGGTGTTTAGCTACAAAAGAACTAGTTACTTTTTTATCACTTTCAGAAGTTTTTATCCCTTCAGGAATCATCGGGTTATCTGAAACTAACAGCAAAGCTCCTCGGGGTATCTCGTTGATAAAACCAACTGTAAAAATAGTAGCGGTTTCCATATCTATAGCGGCAGCTCTAATTGTACGAAGATACTCCTTAAATTCTTCATCGTGTTCCCATACGCGTCTATTGGTGGTATATACTGTTCCTGTCCAATAGTCTAATTCGTGTTTTTTTATCATAGAGGATACCGAACGCATCAATCTGAAAGAGGGTAGAGAGGGTACTTCTGGGGGCATATATTCTGCACTTGTGCCCTCCCCTCTGATAGCAGCAATAGGTAATACCATATCGCCAATTTCTGTTTTACGTTTCAAACCGCCACATTTCCCCAAAAATAAAACTGCTTTGGGCATCACAGCCACCAACAAGTCCATCACGGTAGCTGCCATAGCACTTCCCATACCAAAGTTGATGAGTGTGATATTATCAGAACTAACGGCTTGCATAGGCTTATCAATTCCGAAAATAGGAGCATTGTATTGCTCTGCAAACATATCAATATAATTTCTGAAGTTTGTAAGCAAAATATAGGGCCTAAACTCCTCTAAGGGCATACCTGTATAGCGTGGCAGCCAGTCTTTTACAATATCCTCTTTAGTTCTCATTTAATTTCTTTTTTTTGAAGGTTCGTATTAAAATCCATATACCTGCCAATACCAAAGGAATACTCAGAAGTTGCCCCAAGTTCATACCGAAAAGTGCTTTAATGGCATTTTCGCCATCTACTTGGTTTTCTTTCTGGTATTCATAAAGTATTCTTAGCGAGAACAAAATAATCACAAATAAACTGAAAAGCAAACCTTCAGGTGTTTTTTGTTGATAACGAGCATACAAGCCTAAAAGCAGAAAGAACAATAAGAGCGTAGAAACTGCTTCATATAGCTGGGAGGGGTGGCGAGGTACGCCATACGCCTGCCAAGAGACCATTATTTTTCCGTCCTCTTCAGTTGTTTTAAATTTTGGTGTGTTACTTAGTACCAAGTGTTCGGAAACTTCTTTATCTTGTTGTGTAATGAGTAAAATATGTCTCTGCATAAAGTTTTGAGCTTCTGCCGCCGAAATTTTTTCTGCATCAAAATAAGTGTGTATTTCTAAAGGTACAAGTTCTATATCTTTTTGTTTAATAGGCTGAAAATTAGATTTTTCTGTATGATTTTTCAGATAGCCAATTTTATTAGCGTCTTCATAATTTTCTAAGCTATTGGCTATCCAGCGATTGGCAAATACAAAAGCTTGTGCTTGGTTGGTGGGCGTACCTACTATTTCGGAATTCATAAGGTTTCCCATACGAATGAAAGCTCCACCTAAAGCTACCACAATGACGAGCCTATCTAAAATCCATAAATACGATACTTTTTGGCGTTTGCTATACAAAAAAGTAGCATACAGAATACCCACAGCCGCTCCATGAGAGGCTAATCCTCCTTCCCAAATTTTGAGTATTTCAATAGGATTAGCTAAATAGTAGTCGGGTTGGTAAAAAAGGCAGTGCCCAAGCCTTGCACCCAATACTGTGGCAATGATGATATAGAAAGTAAATTTTTCTAAATCTTTTTCGGTTTTACCCTCTATCTTGAATATTTTACCAAGTACATATTGCCCTGCTAAGAATGCCATAGCAAATAATAAGCCGTACCAAGCTGCTTTGATAAACCCCAGACTAAACATTTCGGGGTGTACATTCCAAATAATATAACTGAACATTGATTTTTGTATTTATGCATCAAAGTTAATTTTTTTTGTTATTTATCCCAAAACTTTCTTTTTATTACATAAAATTTATATTTTTGGAAATAAAAAATATAATATGAAAGGTTCTAAACTACTTCAATGTTTATTGTTCATTTTCTTTTTGTTGCCAATAACATTGAAAGCTGAAAATTTTGCCGCTCAAGGTGAGGGGCTTGGTAAAAAGTTAGAAAGAATAACCATTTCTCCAAAGAAAAGTAGGAATGAACGCCGTTTGGAGAGGTTTCAAAGGAGGTTTGAAAGGTTACAAAAAAAAGTAGCCCGAATAATAGAAAAAAAACCCTTGCTTTCCAAAAGAGCAAAAATAGCCTTACTAATGATAATTATTGGTCTTATTTTGGTTTTTATGCCCAATTTTGGTTTGTGGGTATTAGGTTTATTACTCACGATAGCAGGCTTGATTACTTTGTTGTTAGATGTTCTTTAAAAAGTAAAAATTAACTTCATTTCTTAACTTAAGTGAACGTTCTATACAAGCTTGTTAAACTAAATTTGTAGTATTGTCTAATACAAAATTAAAGAATCATAAATCTGAAATGAGAGTTTATTTTATTGTATGTTATTTTCTCACTTTGGGAGCTTTTGCTCAAAAAGTAACCCTTCAAGGAAAAGTACAAAACCAGCAAAATGAGCCTATTCCTTTTGCTACGCTGTATCTAAAGGGGAC
>JANRLU010000153.1:0-2400 GCA_033762275.1 Thermonemataceae bacterium
TCTAGTGTTTCCAGTGCTTGAAATAAGCAATTCCAACCTCTCTGCCACTGCTCCAAAAGATATGCTTTGCTTTCTTGTTGATAAATAAATTCATCTTCTCTATTTCGCCATTCCTTTTCTCCGTCTGTAGTCAGGAAATCTGTCCAACGAGATAACATATTTCCTGCCAAGTGCTTGATGATAATTGCGATGGAGTTAGTATCTTCGTTTGCTTTCCAAGTCCACCTTTTTTCTGGTAGACTAATTAAAAAACTTTCACCCAGATATTTGTAATTTTTGAATAACTCTTTGATATCTTCTAAGTAAGATTTCATGTTTTAACTTTTTAGAAATAAAACGCATTTATACAAATTTTCAATTTTTTTCTTTTCCAGCCAACTGCCCGCAGGCAGCATCTATATCTTTGCCTCTACTTCTTCTCACCTTCACAATAACCCCTTTTTTATGGAGATACTCGGCAAATTTCTCCAGATTATCTTTGCTTGTATTCCTAAAATCACTCTCTTCAATCGGGTTATATTCAATAATATTTACTTTTGATGGAATATGTTTTGTAAAACGATACAGCTCCTCAGCGTCTTGGATACTATCATTGAAATCATTGAAAACAATATACTCGTAAGTAACGGGATTTTTAGTTTTAGAAAAATAATATTTGAGTGCGTCACGCAAAGCGTTAAGTTCATTACTATCATTGATAGACATTATTTGGCTGCGTTTCTCATCGTTGGCAGCGTGCAGCGAAATGGCTAAATTACATTTGAAATCTTCATCTGCCAACTTCATAATCATTTTGGCAACACCTGCCGTAGAGAGTGTTATTCTTTTGTATGACATTCCCAAGCCCTCAGGAGATGTAATTTTCTCAATGGCTTTCATTACATTGGCATAATTGAGCAGAGGCTCGCCCATTCCCATAAAAACTATATTGGTTAGAGGACTTTGGTAATATTTTTCGGCTTGCTGGGCAATGGTTACCACTTGTTCATAAATCTCGTAAGGTTCTAAATTCCTCTCGCGTTTCATATAGCCAGTGGCACAGAACTTACAATCCAAAGAACAACCCACTTGCGAAGAAATACAAGCTGTCATACGCTTTTCGGTGGGGATAAGCACGCCCTCTACCAAACGTTTATCAAAAAGTTGAAAAGAAGACTTAATGGTTTTGTCTTGGCTGATTTGCTCTTTATGAATGCCAATTTTATGAATATTAAAGTGCTCAGCTAATAGTTCTCTGAATGGGAGAGGCAAATTACTCATTTCTTCGAAGTTGCTGGCTTGCTTTTGCCAAAGCCAATCATAGATTTGTTTTGCCCTAAAGGTTGGCTGATTATGTTCTTTCAAAAAAAATTGCAAAGTCTCTAAACTCAAACTACGAATATCTTTTTTTGCAGAATTCATCTTTTTTCTGCAAAACTACGAAAAACAGCCCAAATAGGCAATTTTTTTAAGGCAAAATAAATTTTTTTAAAAAATATGTTGGAACATTAGAAGTGATAACATATATTTGCATCATCATTAAATTTAATTATTTAACCAATAAAAATATGAAAAGTTTAAATTTCCTTTCTCTTGCTTTGGTAGGAGGTCTATTTTTGGCAAGTTGTGAGCAAGCTCCTAAAGGCGAAGAAGCCAAAACAGGCGAAGCTCAGGCAGTAGATACCACTAAAAAAGCTGAATCTAATGAACTGAAAGTAGATTTGGCTGCAAGCCAAGTAACCTGGGTAGGTACAAAACCCACAGGCAAACACAACGGAACTTTTAATATCAAAGAGGGTTCTGTATCAGTGAAAGATAAACAATTAGTAGCAGCCAAATTTGTGATAGATATCAATACGCTGAAAGTGTTGGATATTCCTGCAGATGACGAGGGAAATGGCAAACTTACTAAACATCTAAAGGGAGCGGATTTCTTTGATGCCGAGAAATTCCCTACAGCTACTTTTGAACTTACTTCTGCAGAGGCTTACAAAGCTGATAGCACTAAAAAAGTTGAAGAAAAAGAGAAAGAATACATCTTAGAAAATCCTACGCATACTGTTACAGGTAACTTAGAGCTTAAAGGTGTAAAAAAGTCTGTATCCTTCCCAGCTGTGGTAAAATTAGAAGATGGGAAAGTAGAGGCTGAAGCGAAGTTTAACATCAATCGTAAAGATTGGGGTATGGAATATGGAACAGACGAAGCCAAATTAAAAGATAAATTTATCAGACCAACCGTACACGTAGGCTTCAAGGTGATAGCCGCTAAGTAATTTTCTCAACCAGCTTAAAAGTCTATGTAGAATTTAGTTTCTCATAGGCTTTTTTGTAAGATTTAAAAACCACAAAACTATTTTTGCTATGAGTGCATTTGTTTGGGAATCAGACATTCAACATTCACATATCCAGTTTGCAGTAAGC
>JANRLU010000154.1:0-6751 GCA_033762275.1 Thermonemataceae bacterium
GGAGGTATATACGCCTTTTGCTTGAATCAAGCCTAACTGAAACTGTCCGGAGCGTTGCTCAAAGGCACGCTCATAACCTGAAGCACCCAAATTGCTTTGTGATTTGGGGTTATTTAGATTGCCAAAATAATAAGTATCCAAATAACCTGAAAAAGCAAAAGCTCCCTTTTTTGCGGCTGTAGAGTCTGGTACGGCTTGTGCTTTTAGATTGGAATAGGACAATAGGCATACCAGCATTGCCCCAAAAAGCATTGTAATTTTCTTCATGATAAGTACAAAGTTTTAAATAAGTGGAAAAAAAATAAATGATTGATTTAGAGATTAGGTTTTAGGTGTTCGAGCTTTCTGAAATTAAAATTTAATAATTATTTAGGTATTGGCTTTTATATTTAGGTGATTCATAAAATAAAACGGCAAAATTGAGTTTTTGAAATCCGTTTTATCCGAAGAAATATCGTAAAGATGAAAAGCTATTATCCAAGTAGTTACAAAATTTGTAATAATTTAGAAAGTTGGTTTTGGAGTGATTCTCAACAAAGAGAGCATCCAAAATTAAGCATCGAACAGCTCAACCTTTTGATTGTAATAAACTATTTAAAATTAGTTAAAAAATATTTTTTTTCAAGAATTAGGTCTTTTTTTTAACCTTATTTTATAAAAAAATATATAAATTTTGAATTATTAGATTAAAAAATAGTACAATATTTAAATAAGTATATATTTTTTTAAATTGTATGGTTAAAATTATAACTAAGCTATTTCGGAGCTATTTGCTTATTTTGTGGTAATAAGATAATTTTTTCTTTTATTTGTTATATAAATAAAAGAAATATGGCTACTCGATTTTATCTTCTATTCTTCTTTTTGGGAGTTTTTCAAAATCTTTCTGCCCAAAAGTTTCTATTCTCCAAAGATTATTGGCACGAAGGCGAAGTACGCTTGGTAAATGGAGAGGTTTATCAAGGATTACTCAAATACAACTTGGAATACGATATGCTGGAGCTGAAGATACAGTCCAAAAAGCGTGTTTTGAGTAATGTACATATTGCTCATTTCTCTTTTAAAGATACACTTACGCATCGCAAACGTGTATTTTATGCCCTACCTTTTAATCAAACTTCAGGTGTTAATCGACCAACACTTTTTGAAGTATTGACGCAGGGAGATGTTACATTGCTGACAAGAGAAAAAATCATAAAAAAGCCTGCCAACAAAGGAATAGGGCTGAAGGGAAGCAATCAAACTATAGAAATTTTACAAGAACGCTTCTATTTATTGGATAAAATGGGTAAAATCAAACCATTCAAAGATTTGACACAATTGGCTAATCTTTCAAGATTACCGATTACTTTGCTGAAAAATTATGTAAAACAAAATAATTCGGATATTACCCAAAGAAGTGATATGCGGTATGTGGTTGAGTTTTGTAATACACAGGGAAGTTTACAAGATAAAATAGGGAAAGAAAAGTAAAAATAAGAAAAAGGTTCGCAGTACTGCGAACCTTTTTAATTTATTAATAGATTTAATTTTTACATCCTGTTATTTCAATATTAACTTACAGGCATATTGAAGCCTTTTTCGCCGTGGTAGCCTTCATCCAACCCTATACTTTCTATCTCTGCCGCTACTCGTCCGCCCCGTGTTATCAGGATTGTAATATAATATACTACAGCCGTAGCCACTGCGGAGTAAACTATAGTTACAAGTACCGCTTTGAGCTGAACCCACAACTGATTAGGATTTCCGTATAACAAACCTACCGCGCTGGAGTTGATTTTAGGATTTGCCAAAATACCAGTAGCCAAAGAACCGAAGATACCTACCAATCCGTGAATACCAAAAGCATCCAAACTATCATCATATTTCAGCACACTTTTTAGTTTGACTGCACCATAATAACCTACTACCCCCGAAATCAAGCCAATTATCAAAGCACCACTGACTGATACAAAACCGCAAGCAGGAGTGATACCTACTAAGCCTGAAACTACCCCTGAAGAAATACCCAACAAAGAAGGTTTTTTGCTGTTTGCCCACTCTACCAATACCCACATTACACCACCGGCACTTGCCGCTACATTCGTAACCAAGAAAGCATTGGCGGCTGTAGCATTGGCGGCTAAGGCACTTCCTGCATTGAAGCCAAACCAGCCAAACCAAAGCAAAGCAGAACCTAAAGCGGTGAGTTTCAAAGAGAAAGGTTTCATTTCTTCTGTATCCAAATCTTTGCGTTTGCCCAAGATGAGTGCAAGTACCAATCCTGCAATACCTGCATTGATATGGATAACTGTACCGCCTGCAAAATCTAATTCACCGCTTTTGCTGAGGAAACCGCCACCCCAAACCCAGTGGGCTATAGGCGCATACACCAATAGTACCCACAAGAAAGAGAACAGCATCCACGTAGAAAACTTGACACGCTCAATGATAGAACCACTCACCAAAGCTACTGCAATCGCCGCAAATGTACCTTGGAAGGCTACAAAGAGCAACATAGGAATCGTGCCTTGTAAATCGCCAATAGCAATATTTTCTAACAGAAATCCATCAAATGACCCGATAAATAAGTTGCCTGCTCCGAAAGTAATAGAAAAGCCTATGATAACCCAAGCAATAGAAGCAATACAGAAAGAGATATAACTCATACCTACTGTATTAAGTACAGATTTGCTACGCGATAATCCGCCATAAAACAGAGCCAGACCCGCCGGAGTCATCAGCATTACTAAAGCAGTAGCCATCAACATCCACGCAGTATCACCTGTGTCTAATTTGGGAGTGTCTGCCGCATACGCCACTGAAGAAACGCCTATCAAAGATAGGGTGAATAAGAATTTAGATAGTATTGTCTTTTTCATATAAAGTGATTTTTTAGAAATGGTTAATAAATGAACCAAAAAATTAGAAATAGTAATATTTTACGATGGTAAAGGTTAAAATTTTAACTTAATAATGCTAAATTATAGTCCTTTTTTACAAAGTAGGTTAAAAAATAAGCCCACTCTTCAAAAAAATATCACTTTTCGAAGAGAATTTGAATTTTACTAAGATTGTTTTAGAAAATTTTGTGGAATTACCCTAAAAAGAATGATTTATATGGCGAAATCTGTATGCGAGATAGGATTATCTGAATAAACAAGATTATGACAAATTATTTGGAAAAAAACTGCCTGACAATTCACGTCATCAGGCAGTTTTTATCATTCAACGCTTGTCAATGGTCGAAGACCTTGACAACGTTATATCAATAGTTATTGCATTGATTTTGAAATCAAAGTAGAATATAGTGTGAAAAATGCGATGCTCAAAAAGTATTTCAAAACATTTTGTGAGTAGCGTTACATTGCTGAATTTTACTTGAGTTTATTTCCCTTTCTCCAATTTTCCACTTTCTGCCAAAGACTTTTTTGTTTGTGACTTTACCCGTCTTTCCAATTTTTTAATATCTTCTTCAGCAGGTAAGTTTTCAGGTATGATATTTTCATTGGCAAGAGCCTGCCTGATAGTAAGATTGCTACTTATGTGTTGTTGTGTAATGGGTTGCTCACCTTGTAAATCTTTTGCTTGAATGTTCATATTGGTCATTTCGGTAGCAAGAGCTTTTGCTAAAATGGTAACAGTAGGCAAGAAATCACCCAAAGCACGTTTAGCAGGTACATTCATTTTTTCCTTCATGTCTTGTGTAGTATTTCCACCAAAAAGAGCCTTATCGCCCTTACTACGAATACGCCCAAAACCCTTGTCATCAACTCCACGCTCGTAAATCAATTTGGATAATTGTGTTTCAGTAGAGGTAAGGCGTTCTCGTGCCTCCAAACGTTCCGCTAATTTGATGCGTTCCTCTACAAGTTCGTGCTTGCGAGTTTGCAAAGCAAAATAACTTTGTGCAAAAGCAACTGCTTGTTTTTGTGGGTCTGCATTTTGGGCTATTAAGTAGCACGCATAGCGCGTAAGCAAGATGTCTTCGATTTCGCGTTCCACACCTGAACCAATTTTGACCATTCTTCCCACATGGGAAAAATGGTTTTCAATCACTTCAAAGGCATTTTCGCAAGAAATTTTTGCTTTTTCGATGACATTCATAAACTTGTCCCAACGCTGATATTCCAGCAGTTTCTGCAAGTCACGAGCAAACCAAAATTCTACGTCATCTTGGTTTTGGGCGTATTCCTCAAAAGAGGCTGTCAGGGTTTTGATAATGAGTTGTTCCATTTTGGCATGGGATTTATGTAAAATGTTAAGCATCAATTATTTGTAAAGCACTAAGCAGTTTGCTTTGTTCCTCATTGCTTGAAAATTTATTGTTAAATCTTTGTAGTAAATCGCACAGATATTTAACAGAAACAGCACGGACTTTGATGCCATCTTCTGTATAGAGATATTTGTCACAATTTTTTGTAATAATCCAAACCTGTTTGTCACTTTCCGCATTAAGGGATAAACGTTCTTTGCCAAAATAGATGTATCCCTTGTTCATTTGAGAAACAAAGTTATTGATTTGTGTTTCTTTAAAAGTTTCAAAATTATCTTGCAATGTTACATCATAAAGGACATGAAGTCTGTTAATCTTGAAAAAGCCATCCGATTTACCTGCTTGTTCTTTTCGCGGTATTGTGCGTAAGTCCACATGAAATTGATACATCAATTTATGCACTTTACTTTCAAATTCCTCATTATTTGTGAGCTGCAAAAGTATGTCACACATTTTTTGGTACTCACTCTTTTCTTGCACCTGATTTAGTTTGTTTTTGTTCAGGTGACAACCACTTTTAGTAAACTTGGTGTAATCCTGACTTGAAATAGGTTCTAAATCCCCATACTCAAAATGTATCTTATTTGATTCTGATGTTACTTGCTTTATAACACCTTCATGAACTGTTTGCACTATACCCCCATTTTTATCTGTCTTGATAAAAATGACTTTTGAGGATTCTAAATCTTGCGCCTTTATGCCGTCATAGAACATGCCACTGGGAAAACTTGCGTTATTTTTTCCGAGCCAAAGGTCTGAGAAAGGAGTGACCAATACATAAGAATGATTAGAGTTCATATTGTTCGATTCTTAGGTTTAATTTCAAAAGTTTAGAAATAGTTTCGAGTGCTTCTATTTTTTTGGCAGTCGAGGTGTTGGTCATTACATAGTATCCATTCAGTGGAGTCATGGCGTATGTTTCATGTTTTGTTTCGCTAACAATCTCAACCCCACTTTGGCGTAACCCAAGTGCTTTTACCCTATCAAGTCCGATTTCTTCCAAAACATTCAAAAATGTGTCTATTACTTTTCTATCAGCAAATGACTTACCTGATGGAAATGTGACTTTTATTTTTGTCCGCGGTTTGCTATTGGATTTAAGCACTTCATGGCTCAGTAGTTCTTCAATTTTAGCTTTTGCTAATGATTTTACCTCATATTGGTCAATTTTCAATTGAGGATACCTTGCATGAAATATTGAAAGACAATATTCAGACATCACCTCATACAAAGCCTCTTGGTCTTCCAACTGCTCATCGAGAAAATACCTCACAAGCTCAAGCCCATTGAGTTTTGGTGGGGTATCTGCTATTTGCTGATTTGGCAATGGCGGAGGGGAATCAAGCAATTCACCGTAAAGATTTGGTAAATCTTTCAGTTTTTGCCATTTCTCCAGACCTTTATACCATATCAGAACTTCGCCTCGAAGCTCGTCAGTAGTCATACCTTTGACAATATCACGCAATTGTTCAAGGGTAGTTTCAGGGTTATTTTCTCCCTGTAAAGAGTAGTGATACGTTTTCATAGTGCAAAGCTATTATAATATTTTAAGATGAACAAGTGTTTTAAGATTTTTTTTATTTAAATAAAAGTCTTTTTTGATTTTTTTATAATTTTTACTTTTTTAAGCTGAGAGAATGATACCTTTTGCAAACTAAATAAGTATAAGTATTTGATAATCAATACTTTATTAGCATATTAATAACAACAAGTTAAAAAGTTGAATGGGCATTTTATTAAAAATGTACAAAACAAAAAAACTGCCTGACAACTCACGTCATCAGGCAGTCTTCCCTTCTCCTTTGGGGAGGGGCTTTATTTCTTCTCCACCTTAACCCTAATTCCTTCGGAATGAGAGGCAAATTCAGGCGCATACATACATTGAATCGTAGTAACACCATTGGAAAAATCGCCTTCGTGAGTTACGCGCAAAGGATATTCAAATACAAATGTTCCCTTAGGTAGATACCCAAAGAAGAAATGCGTAGCGGCATCGCGGGTACTTTCGTAATAGCCCAAACCGTCCTGCCACTTGTAGCGCGAAATCACATTGGTAGGCTCAAAACCCGAAGCCCGCATATCCTTCATGTGGACGTATTCCATCGCCCTATCGCAACGCAACTCAATGCGAACTTTCACCAAATCACCGACTTTGAGTGGTGATTTTTCGGTAATCGGTACAAGGATTTTGCCTTTGTCCGAATCCTTTTCAATAAATAGCTCTTTTTTGAGTTTCAGCGGCGTTTCGGCAGGAGTGATTTTATCCAATTGCTCGAAATACTGCCAATACAATGCACCCCAAGCTACACCTTCATCCTTTTTGCTTACGGTTACTTTGCCCATATCGGCTTTTACTTCTTCTTTGTTCCAAGAAGTTTTGAAATAACCTGTACCCGCTTCTACTGCGCCTGTACCACCTGATTCGGCAAAAGGATTTACTTTCATATCGCCCAATTTGATGTCCACTAAGTTGTCGCTTGCCAACCAATTTTCACC
>JANRLU010000155.1:0-5466 GCA_033762275.1 Thermonemataceae bacterium
CTGATTTTCAAAGGCTTGCTTTACCTTATTCCAACTCTCTTGATTAATTTCTCTAATTCCTTCGGGAATAGTAGGATACACCTGAAATAAATCATCAAGGTAAGATTTTTGGTTGGCGTATTCTATGCTTAGTTCAGTCCAGTAACTCATCAAAAAATCTCCTCTTTACTCTATTACACTTATTTTCAGGGCGTTGGTTCTTTGTTTTTGTTCTATGGGCATACTTGCTAAAAGAATGACTACATCACCTTTTTTTACAAAGCCTTTTTCCTTCAAAATTTCAATCGCATCATTGAAAGTCGTATCTGTGGAAACAAATTTATCGTAGAAAAGCGTTCTTACACCCCAAACTAAATTCAAGGTATTCATTAAGGGTTGGTTACTCGTAAAGACGAAAATATCAGCTTCGGGGCGATGGCTGGCAAGCCTATAAGCGGTGTAGCCAGAGTTTGTCATTCCAACAATAGCCTTAGCTTTGGTTTGACGAGCCAAATTGCAAGCCGCCGCAATCAAACTATCACTATAAAAAGTTTTAGATTGCGTATCAGGCTCTAAATTTTGATGATAAATTTCTCTTTCATTTTCTTCTATGTATTGAATGGTCTTTGCCATACTTTTAATCACAAGCAAAGGATGTTTGCCTGCTGCAGTTTCAGCGGAAAGCATCAGGGTATCCGCCCCATCTACTACGGCGTTGGCTATATCATTGGTTTCTGCTCTTGTAGGTCTGGGGTTTTCTATCATACTTTCCATCATTTGTGTAGCGATAATGACGGGTTTTGCTGCCCTTTTACATTTTTCTACAATCATTTTTTGTAAAATAGGCACCACTTCTGCGTCCATTTCCACCCCCAAATCACCGCGAGCCACCATGATACCATCAGAAACTTTGATAATTTCATCAATATTTTTGATAGCTTCTGGGCGTTCTACTTTGGCTATAATTTTCGGATTTTTTCCTTTTTGTTGGACAATATGTTTCAAAAGTAAAATATCTGTTGCTGTCCGAACAAACGAAAGAGCTACCCACTCCAAGTTATTTTGCAACCCAAACAACAAATCATCTGTATCTTTTTCGGTGAGAGAAGGGGAAGAAACCTCAGTTTGAGGCAAATTCATTCCTTTTTTAGATTTCAACACTCCCCCATAAATTACTTCTGTAAAAACCGTTTTTTCGTCTTTTCCTACTACCTTCAATTCAATCTTACCGTCATCAAGTAAAATTGTTTCACCTATTTTTACGTCTTTGGGCAAAAACTGATAAACTGTGCTCACCAATTCCTTTGTTCCCAATACCTCTTCAATCGTAATAGCAAATTTTTGTCCTGTTTCAAGTTCCACACCGTTATTTTCTACCATTCCTATTCTAATTTTCGGACCTTGCAAATCTTGCAAGCAAGAAAGGTTAAGCCCCTCACTTTCATTGATTTCTCTGATACAATCTATTACCTTTTGGTGTTGCTCGTGTGTACCGTGAGAGAAATTTAGACGGAAAACATCTACCCCTGCTTTTGCCAACTCAATAATTTTTTCCTTTGTATTGCTTGATGGGCCAATCGTGGCGATTATTTTGGTTTTATTGAATGATGCGTAGTTCATAATATTGTTGTAGGTTTGTGTGATAAAATTCTATATTTATTTGCTCATATCCAAATGATTTTTTTCTGTATTTTTCTTTACAAAAAGTTTATATCCAAAAAGCTGTTTTATATCATAAAAATCTTATATTGTAGCCTTTATTTTAGTTTTTCTTATGAAAGTTGCCCCTACACAACCTTTTACTATTGTTTTTTCTTTACTCAAACACGAATATTTAGGTTATTTGATAAGCCCTTTCGCTGTACAAATGAATGGGAAGGGGTTGCTTACCCTTCAATATCAAGGGCTTACAAGCAAAACCGCCAAAGATTTTCATAAAAAAATAGATGCACAAGATACACAAATCATAAAACTTTGTGATAGCCTACAAATAGAGCAAATCATTAAAAAATTTTACCAAAAAAAAATCCATCAAAACGACTTTTTCTTGAAAATATACCATAAAGACAAGGGAGATAAAAATATACAAACATACATCGAGCAATATGTGGATAGTAAAATTGCCCAGATTTTACGCCTTATTTTTGAGCATCAAAAACCTTTTTTTGTAATGGGAACAGATGGAAACCCTATTTGGAAAGAGGTAAAAATAGCCCAAGAACCTGTTTCGGTATTATTTCATTTTCGCAGAAACGAAAAAGATATTCATTATTTTCCCACACTAAAGTTTGAGGGACAAAAATTGAATTTTCAGCATAAAAATGCTCTTATTCTTTGTAATGAACCCGCTTGGATGCTTTTAGACAATACTTTGTATCATTTTTCTAAAAATATTGATGGAAATAAAATTAAACCTTTTTTACAAAAATGGCATATCGCTATTCCAAGAAACATTGAAGAAAAGTATTTACAAAGTTTCGTAAAAACCCTCATCGCTTCTTTTGATGTAGCAACACAAGGTTTCTCCATACAAAAAATAACTCAAAAACCTAAAGCTATTCTAAAACTAAGTACGAGTTATCAAAAAGCAAATATTTCTTTATTTGAAACAGAAATTACTGATAATGAGATAGATAACAACTTTCTATTTGAATTGTACTTTGAGTATGGTAATTTCCTTTTCAAAGCAAAAGATAAAAATGAGGCTTTTGTGCAGTTGGAAAAAAATGCTGATTCCTACACTTTTTTTAAAATAAACAGAGACCTCTCTTTTGAAAACGATATTTTATTTTTTTTGGAAAATAATAATTTGGATATGAGGCAAGGTAAAAAAGTACTTTCTTCAGAAGAGGCTCTTATTTGGTTGGAAAGAAACGCTTTAGAATTGGAAAAAAAAGAAATTGTATTCAAACAAAATACTGCCTCCGAAAAAAAATACGCCATTTGTAAAAATGCTATTCAATTTCGTATTAAAGAAAATAAAGACTGGTTTGATTTAGAGGCAACTATTTATTTTGGTGAGTATGCCGTACCTTTTAGCAAACTAAAACCCTTCATCTTGGCAAGAAAAAAAGAATATAAACTTCCTAATGGCGAAATAGCTATTATCCCAGAAGAATGGTTTAGTAAATACACTGATTTGTTTGTATTCGCTGAAACAGGTGAAAATTTGTATATTGCCAAACATCACTTGTATATTTTGGATAATTTGAGCGGAGAAAAAAATGTAAATATAAGTGCTGAAATAGAACAAAAAATACTTGCTTTACAAAATATTGCTACTATTACAGACTATCCCACTCCCAAATTTTTGAAAGCAAAACTCCGAAATTACCAAAAACAAGGCTATAATTGGCTGCGTTTGCTGGGAGAGTATCGCTTAGGAGCTTGCTTAGCTGATGATATGGGGCTTGGGAAAACCCTACAAACTTTGGCGGTATTACAAGCAGAAAAAGAAATCCATAACGAAAATAAAAGAACATCTTTAGTTATTGCCCCCACCTCACTTATCTATAATTGGCAATTAGAGGCAAAAAAATTCAGCCCACAATTACAAGTAGCCAGCTATATAGGTACAAATAGGGAAAAACTTTTTCCCTATTTGCATAAATTTGACGTAATATTTAGCTCTTATGGTACAGTCAGAATGGATATAGATGCTCTCGAAAAAGTACCCTTTAATTATATCGTTTTAGATGAATCGCAGGTGATAAAAAATCCACAAGCCCATATCTCACAAGCCGTGAAACGCCTGAATGCTGATAAAAAAATACTTCTCACAGGTACGCCCATAGAAAATACTTTGATGGATTTATGGTCTCAAATGAACTTTGCTAATGACGGACTTTTAGGAAGCCAAACTTTTTTCAAAAAAGAATACCTCAACCCCATTGAAAAAGCTAATAATCTGGAAAAACTTGAAAAATTACAGGCTATTACACAAAAATTTATTCTCAGAAGAACTAAAGAACAAGTAGCAAAGGAACTTCCCTCTAAAATAGAAAACTTGCACTTTTCGGAAATGAGCCAAGAGCAAGAAAGTTACTACGAACGTATCAAATCTCAATACAGAAACAAGATTTTGGAGCAAATAGAACAATTTGGCTTTCAAAAAACACAATTTCTACTCCTAAAAGGGCTTACAATGCTTCGCCAAATTGCTAACCATCCTATTTTGGTAGATGATACCTATGAAGGCAGCTCAGGCAAAATGAAAGATGTAATTTATCAATTGGAAACTTTGCTTTCGGAGAAGAAAAAAGTACTGATTTTCAGTCAATTTGTGAAACATTTAGCTTTATTTAAAAACTATTTGGATAAAAGAAATATAAAATATGCTTATCTTGATGGTTCTACTACCAATCGTCAAAGCCAAGTAGAGCTTTTTCAGGGAGATAAAGATACGTTGATTTTCCTAATTTCTATCAAAGCGGGCGGTGTCGGGCTTAACCTCACGGCTGCCGAATATGTTTTTCTGCTTGACCCTTGGTGGAATCCTGCCGTAGAGGCTCAGGCGGTAGATAGAGCCCACAGAATCGGGCAAAAACATACGGTAATCACCTATAAGTTTATCAGTAAAAACAGCGTGGAGGAAAAAATACTTGCCCTACAAAACTCAAAAAAAATCTTGGCTAATAGTATTATTAGCCAAGAGAATAGTTTTTTGAAGAACCTGAACTATCAAGATATAGAACAGCTATTTGCTTAAATTTTTTTTATCCGTTAGATGAGAAAGATATTTGAGGCTTAGATGGCATTTCTGCTGCTATCGTTTGTACCAACTTGCTAAAAGGCATAGATTGTAACCAAACTTTTCCTGTACCTTTGAGTGTAGCCAAAAATAAGCCTTCACCGCCAAAAAGCATTGATTTCAAGCCGCCAGCTTTCTCAATATCAAAGTCTATAGAAGGCTCGAAAGCCACCACACAACCTGTATCCACACGAAGCGTTTCATTATTGAGTTGTCTTTCTATGATTGTACCGCCTGCATGCAGAAAAGCCATTCCATCGCCTTGCAATTTTTGCAAAATAAAACCTTCCCCACCAAACAAACCTGCTCCCAATTTTTTATTGAAATGAATAGAAATTTTAGTACCTAAAGCAGCACACAGAAAGCTACCGCTTTGAGCGATAAGTGTATTTTGCGGAAATTTAGATAAATCCACAGGGAAAATAGTACCTGGATGAGCTGCTGAGAAAGCCACATGAGCCAACTTACCACCTTTATTAGTGAAGTGCGTCATAAAAGCAGATTCTCCTGTAATCATTCTTTTTCCTGCGTCCAAGAGTTTAGAGAAAAAACCTTTATCAGGCTCTGCTCCATCGCCCATTTTAGTTTCAAAACTAACGCCATCTTCCATATAAAGCATTGCTCCAGCTTCGGCAACTACTGTTTCGGAAGGGTCTAAGGCAACTTCTACAATCTGAATGTCGCTACCAATGATTTTGTAATCAATTTCGTGTGATTTCATTTTGGGTGTTTTGGGG
>JANRLU010000156.1:0-4241 GCA_033762275.1 Thermonemataceae bacterium
AACTTTTTACGGCAGGCTTTATAGGAGAAATGATAATCACATCTTCTAAATCTCAAGAATACTTAGTTGCTGAGAAGATTAATATACAAGACAAAAAATAAAGCCCTAAAATGAGGGCTTTATTTTTTGTTAATCATCACTTTCTGTTTCGTCTAATTCTCTTTTCTTATCTTCTTCTTCTTTTATTTTTTGGTCTTCTTTATCTGTTTTTCTCTCCAAAAGAGCTTCTTCTATGGCTTCTGCTATTGCTTTAGTAATGACCTCTATGGATTTGTAGGCATCATCATTAGCAGGAATAGGGAAGTCTATTTGATTAGGGTCAGAGTTGGTATCTACCATACCAAATACAGGGATTCCTAAACGAGCAGCTTCTTTTACAGCGATTTGCTCTCTTTTAATATCCACAATAAATAAAGCAGCAGGTAGCTGTCTGAGATCTTCTATACCACCCAATACTCTCTCCAATTTAGCTTTTTCTCTTTGAAGCATCAAACGCTCACGCTTGGCTAAGCTATCAAAGTCTTCACTTTTCATGAGTTTATCAATAGTAGCCATTCTCTTCAATGATTTCTTTACGGTATTGAAGTTGGTAAGCATACCGCCAAGCCAACGCTCTGTAACGTAAGGCATTTTGAGGCGTTCAGCTTCTTTGGCTACTACCTCTTGGGCTTGCTTTTTGGTAGCTACGAACATCACTTTTTTTCCAGAACGAACCACCTTTTTAAGGGCATCAGTTGCGTCATTTAGGCAGGCGATGGTTTTATTGAGGTCAATGATATGAATACCATTTTTCTCCATAAAAATGTAAGGAGCCATACGAGGATCCCACTTGCGTGTAAGGTGACCAAAATGCACACCGGCATTTAAAAGGTCTTTATATTCAATTTGTTGAGCCATTTTTTGATTTTTTTTAAAATTACAAAGAAACGATTAACGTTTGCTGAACTGGAATCTTCTACGAGCTTTTCTTCTACCATATTTTTTACGTTCCACCATACGAGGGTCACGAGTAAGATAGCCTTCTTTTTTGAGGCTGATACGGTATTCTGCACTTACTTCCAATAGAGCACGAGAGATTGCCAGACGCAAGGCTTCTGCTTGCCCAGCAACTCCGCCACCATCTAAATTTGCTTTGATGTCATATTTGCCCAACTCATTTACCAAAGCTAAAGGCTGGTGAATGATGGTTTGTAAAACTTCTGAAGCAAAGTACTCTTTGTAATCACGACCATTTACGGTAATGGTACCACTACCGCTTTTCATATAGATACGGGCTACAGCCGTCTTTCTACGTCCGATTGTATTGATAACTTCCATTATGTACAAGGTTAAAAGGTAAGGGTAATAGATTTGGGTTGTTGTGCTTGATGAGGATGCTCCGAACCTGCATAAGCATACAAATTATGGAATAATCTACTTCCCAGACGATTACGAGGAAGCATACCCTTTACAGCCATCTCTACGAGACGGGCTCCAGAGAATTTCTCCTTTACCTCTTTGGGAGTTCTTACACGCTGACCGCCAGGGTAGCCTGTATGACGAATATACTGCTTATCAGTCATTTTCTTACCTGTTAAGCGTATCTTATCGCAGTTGATAACAATCACGTTATCACCACAATCTACGTGAGGGGTGTAATTAGTTTTGTTTTTCCCTCTGAGGATGCTTGCTATTTGGCTCGCTAAACGACCAAGGACGGCAGAGTCAGCATCCACGATGACCCATTCTTTTTGCACCGTACCTTTGTTAGCCGAAATAGTCTTGTAACTTAGTGCGTCCATTGTTTTTTAATTAAAAATTTTAGTTTTCCAAAAATGGAACGCAAAATTAGTAATTATTTTTTTAACTGCAAACATTGAGTTAGTTTTTTCTACAAAAAACTTTTAATGTAGGTCAATTTAAACTACTTTTTTCTGACAAAGTACAAGCCCACAAGCCCAACTATAAAAAATAGCATCAAAGCCAAGATACTATTTCGCATAGTACCTGTAAAATGGTGGATAGCTCCGTATACAAAAATTCCCAAGGCGGTAGAAATCTTATCGCTGGCATCATAAAAGCTAAAGTAAGAGGCTGTATCTGTAGTTTCGGGCATTAGTTTGGCGTAAGTAGAGCGAGAGAGCGACTGAATACCACCCATTACAAAGCCCACAAAACCTGCTAAAGCATAAAAACTCATCTTTTCCTTTACAAAATACGCCCATATACAAATTAGAATCCATATTACCACAGCGACCTGCAAAGCATAGGTATTGCCTTTTTTATTGGAAAGCCCAGAGAAAAAGTAAGAACCAGCAATGGCTACTAATTGTATGATAAGTACGACCAGAATGAGAGAGGTTTGCTCCATTTTTATCTCATCTTTGGCAAAAAAAGTAGCCAAATACATCACACTTTGCACAGCCATATTGTAGAAGAAGAAAGAAAAAACAAAGCGTTTGAGATTACTCAAATTTCTGACCTCTCTCCATACTTTTTGTAGCTCTTTGAAGCCATTGAATAACCAATTTCCCTCGTCTTTTTTCTGGTAAACGTTTTTGGGTAAAAAATAGAAACTATACTGTGCAAAACCAAACCACCATAAACCTGTGAGTATAAAAGAGATACGAGGAGCAATTGTGCCATTTTCAATACCTAAATTTTTATGAAAAATGATAATTGTTAGAGAAATAACCAACAAAATAACACTTCCGATGTAACCTCTGGAGAAGGCTTTGGCACTTAGGTAATCAAATTGGTCTTCGGTGGCTATATCGGGCAAGTAAGAATTATTAAAAACAATACTGCCTGCAAAACCGATAAGTCCAAACATATAACCTAAAATCCCCCAATGTAGGGTTTCTATGCCATCAAAAAGGGCAAGTATAAAGCAAGCAATGCTTCCTAAAGTGCTAAAAAATTGCATAAAGCCTTTTTTCTTGCCGCTGTAGTCAGCTATGGCGGTGAGTATAGGGCTAAATAAGGCTATTAGGAGGAAGGCAAAGGAAGCTGTGTACTCAAAGATAACCGTATTTTTGAGGCTGATACCTCCAAAATTTATCATTGGAGAGCCGTCTGGCTGATGAGTAATACTTTCGCTATACCCAGGAAATACGGCTGAGGCAATCACTAAGGAAAAAGCAGAGTTTGCCCAATCGTACATTGTCCAAGCGTTGGTTATTTTGGGGTTGTTTTTGGTAAGGGAACTTTCAGGCATACAAGGCAGAAAAAAGATTGCTCAAAAGTAATAAAAAAACAAACTTTCGGAAATTTTTTGTACAAAATTATGGGCGTAATTTTTTTCCACTGACTCGGTCAGAAAGAGCAATAATGAGAAATTTAACAATTTCTTAACATGTTTTTTTTGCTTCTTTCTTTCTTTCTTTAGGCATTGTTAAATCCTAAAAAAAATGCCGTATGAAAAAATTAAAAAAAAATTGCTATTTTCGTATTATTATTTGTTAGTGGCACGGTCTCCATGAGTGCGTATAGCTCTAAACCAAGCATTGAAGCTTGTAGCACTTGTAATGACGAATTACAAGCCGTTATTGCTGAAATAAAAAACAAAGCGAAACAAAAAAATGGCATATTAGTAGAAGAAACTTACTTTGCTGATGAAAGTCCTAATTCAAGTGAAAAAAGAAAAATTGTTTGGCAGGGTAGCGTTAGCTATTGTGGGGGAACGTGCTTTGCAGTTGTTACAGTTACAGCTAATTGTTTTTTAGGGTACTGTTGGGGTTATGGTTATGGTCAAGTAGGTAATGAAGAATGTCCTTGCGGGGATTTATAGGATTAATTTTTATGCAAAAAATATCATTTATTTTTTTTATCCTTTCTCTATTACAAATAGAGAAAGGATATTCTCAGGTGCAAGGCTATGTGGTAGACTTTGACACAAAAGAGCCAGTAGAGTATGTATCTATCCGTTCTTTAAAATCAAACAAAAGCACTTTTTCTGATAAAAAAGGCTTTTTTTATTTTGATAATATAGCTAATGGTGATACACTATTATTTGTTAGTTTGGGGCATCAAAAAAAACGAATGGCTGTATCAGAACTTAAAGATACCATAAATATTCATTCTGAACTCATAGAGCCTATTTTTGTAAAAGATGACGCCCGAAAGAATACTAAGTTGTTAGGTGATTTAAGAAAACCTCATAATTCAATATTTTTCCAAAATACAAACTTTTCTATTGGTTTGGTAAAAAGAAAGAAAAACTCCAACATCATAGTTAGTTTTATAGAAAATATATACAAAAA
>JANRLU010000157.1:0-11280 GCA_033762275.1 Thermonemataceae bacterium
AAGGGTAATAGATAGTTTTTGTAGAGCACTTTCCCTAAATTTTCTACCAACCCTATGTCTCCTTTTAGATTTTCTTGAACTTTATAGGGTTCTATAGATTTGAGAGAGGCTATAATGACCAAAAAAAGCAAGCCTCCTGATATGACAGCTATAAAACGAATAATCTGAGATTTGGCGGGTGGCTCACTTTCCTTCTTGAGATTGAGAAACATTATCACAAATAAGAAAAGTACCATAATCGCACCAGCATATACGATAATATTCACGATTGCCAAAAATTGGGCATTCAGCAAAATATAATGCCCAGTAAGAGCGAAAAAAACGACAATCAAATATAACACGCTATGGATAGGATTTTTGGAAAAAACAACCATCAAAGCTGATAAAATTGCTACAAAACTTAAAAAATAGAATAAATTTTCAGATAAAGACATAATGCGTTGATTTGTATGATGTAAACTTTTACTTTTTTAGAGGTTCTACTAATTTATCTTTACCAAAAATAACTTCATCTCGGCTATGAAAAGCAGGAGCGATGGTATCATTTTGTAAGAAAATAGCTGCTTTTGGGCAAGCCTCTTCACATAAACCACAGAAAATACAACGTAACATATTGATTTCGTAAGTAGAGGCGTACTTTTCCTCTCGGTAGAGGTGTTCTTCACCTTTTTTCCGCTCAGCAGCCACCATCGTAATGGCTTCAGCGGGGCAAGCCAAGGCACAGAGCCCGCAAGCCGTACAACGCTCTCTGCCCTCCTCATCACGTTTGAGAATATGCAAGCCTCTGAATACGGGCGACATTGGTCTCTGCTGCTCAGGATACTGAATCGTAGGTTTTTTCCTAAAAAAATGTTTAATTGTAATCCCTAAGCCTGTAACGATTGCTGGTAAATATATCTTTTCAGCAAAAGTCATTTGTTTATTGCTGACACGCTTGGCTCTGTTGGTAAGATTCATAAGTGTAAAATTGTAAAACGTTAACTCAAAAAATTAACTGAAACCTTGTTTGCGTTGTTTTAGTTTCAAATATAAAACAAACTTTCAATAAAATAAGAAAAAAAATATTTTTTAGTTTTGTATCCCAAAAATATTTAAAACGAAAATGCTTACAAAGAGAATTATTCCTTGTCTGGATATAAAAAATGGACGAACAGTAAAAGGTATCAACTTTGAAAACCTCGTAGATGCGGGTAATCCAGTAGAACTTGCTCAGTATTATGCTCAAGAAGGGGCTGATGAACTTGTTTTTCTGGATATTGCGGCAACTTTAGAAAACCGTGGTACGCTTATCAAATTGGTCAAAGATATAGCCGCACATATCAATATCCCTTTTACAGTAGGAGGGGGCATACGTAGCAAAGAAGATGTTTCCGACCTTCTGAGGGCAGGAGCTGATAAAATTTCTATCAACTCGGCAGCAGTGAAAGAGCCCAGCCTCATTGACGAACTCGCCAAAGAATTTGGCAGCCAATGTGTGGTAGTGGCTATTGATACGAGAAGTTACGAGGCTAAACATAAAGTCCATACACACGGAGGCAAAAAACCTACTGATTTACTCACGGTGCTTTGGGCTAAAGAAGCCCAAGAAAGAGGTGCTGGTGAAATTTTGCTAACCTCTATGGAGGCTGATGGTACAAAAAACGGTTTTGATATAGCTATCACTGCTCTTATTTCTGAAAATCTACATATTCCTGTTATTGCTTCTGGGGGTGCGGGCAAAATGGAACATTTTTCGGAGGTATTTCAAGAGGGTAAAGCCGATGCTGCTCTGGCAGCAAGTATCTTTCACTTTAAGGAAATAGCTATAAAATCCTTGAAGCAGTACTTAAATGATTGTAGAATAGAGATAAGGTTGTAAAATTATTTTAAAGTTGCCAGAATTTCTTTACCACCCGCTTCCAAAACCTCTTTAGCGAGCTCCTGCCCAATATGTTCCACATTTTGGGCATCTCCAGAAAGAGTTTTTCTTATCATCTGTGAGCCGTCCAAACTGATAATTCCTGCCTGCATCACCAATTTTTCGGCTTGTAAGGTTGCCAAAGCAAAAGTAGGAATACTACATCCGCCTTCTATGGTTTTCAGAAAAGAGCGTTCGGCTTTCAAGGCGTAGGCGGTTTGTGGGTCATTTAATAATTGTTGTAGCGTATGTTGCAAACTACTATCCAAACTTTCAGCGATTTCTATAGCGAGACTACCCTGTCCTACGGCTGGCGTAAATATATCTACAGATAAATATTCTGCAATATAGGCATCATAATTGAGGCGATGCACGCCTGCATACGCCAACAGAATAGCATCGCAAGCACCTTTTTCCAATTTGCTAAAACGAGTTTGTAGGTTACCCCTCATCTCAACGGTTTGAATATGAGGGTAGTAGTGTTTTAGCGTGGCTATACGCCTCGTTGAGGAAGTGCCAACTATTAGATTTTGGGAAAGTGATACGTCTTTTTTAAGACTGATGAGTACATCATTTACTTGTTCTCTTTGGGTAAAAGCGATTATTTTGAGTCCTTTTGGTAGTTCAGAGGGTAAATCTTTAGCACTGTGTACTGCCAAATCAACTGTTCCATCAAGTAACATTCTTTCTAATTCCTCAGTAAATAGCCCTTTACTACCTATTTTATTAAAACTTTGGTCTAAAATTTTATCTCCTTTGGTTTCTATACCATATATTTCTGTATCAAAACCCGCTTTTTTGAGCTTCTCTGCTACAAATTCAGTTTGCCATATTGCTAATTTACTATTTCTTGTACCAATTTTTAATTTTTTTATCATAATTTTAGGAAAAATAAAATCCAAAACTTCGGCAAGTTACGTATATTTTGCATAAGTTAAAATTAGTTACCTAAATCTAAATTTTTTATGGAAATTGCACTAAAAAGCACTAAAAGGAACTCTATTGCAAAGCAAATAATGAGCTTAGCAGCCTTAGAGGCTGCCATTACGATTGGTTGGTTGGCTTACGAAAAGTATCAGCCTCAGCTACTTACAAAATTTAGCTTTACTCAATTTGCCTCTTTACTTTTGATAGCACAAGGCATTTTAGGAGCTGTATTTCACCCTCTCTCAGGGAAATGGGCGGATAAAGCACTAATGACCAAAGGAACAAAATTACCTGTGATTATCTCTGGAGCTGCTTTCGCTGCAGTAGTTTTTGTAGCAGTTAGTTTTGCCTTACTTACCAATCCTGCGAGTGGTTTGAAGTGGATATTACCTATTTTAGTTATTTTTTGGCTGGCGGCAATGGCTACTTTTCATAGCCCTGCTATTTCATTGGTAGAGTCATTCACACCTGTACATAAATTTCCACAAGTTTCGGCTATTCTTACGATGGTTTTCGGGGTAATTTATACGATAGAGCCTTTTTTGATAGCTATTTTAGATGCTGTAGGGCTTACAGTTACTTTTATTTTGGGTGGAGCTTTAGTGATGCTGACGGCTCTCGCTCTCAAAAATATCAGCCTTACACCGCCTACTGAGGAGGATAAAAACATAATGAAGCAAGAAATAATGGAAGTTAGTGAAAAAAGAGATTTATTTTTGACGGGCTTCTTTGTTGGCTTGTTCAAAACTTTACTACTTTTTGTCATTCCTTCTATTTGGGTACATCACCAGTTTTTTGGTAATACTTACAAGCAATTTTTCAAAGACCCTGATTATCTTCAATCTGCGATGCTTTTATTCTCGGCATTGGTTGCTTTTCCGGCAAGTAAACTCGTGGAGAAATGGGGGGCAAGTCGCGTTATCGTTAGAGCTATTATTTTTAGCTTCTTTATTGCTTTGGCGGGGCTAATTATTAGAAATCAGATATTTTCTTTTGCTATGCTTATTTTGATGGGAATTGCCTATGGACTCTTAGCTGTAGCGTCTTTGCCTTATATCCTTAATAGAGCCAAAAAAGGGCAGTCAGGTTTGTCTGTCGGCTTGTATTATGGTGGTGTTTCAGCTTCTACGGCTTTTTTGCTGTTATTGCTTCTAATTTTAGGAATATCAGCAAATTAAAATTTTCATAGCTTGTAAGTTTTGCATTATATTTGTTTTTTCATATTATTGCAAAACGAAATCGGAAACATTTTTTGAAACATCAAATACACATATTATTTAGAATATTTTTATGTAGCTTAATTGGGTATACATATTCTTTCGGGCAGGGTATACCCAATACACCTTTCGTATTACACAATTACAATAATTATTTCCTTAATAACCCTGCGGGGGCGGGCTTACCACCTTTATATGGTATTCCAGAAGACCCTTTGTTTTTTCTTACACATAACCGCCAGCAAATTGGCTCTTTTGAAAATACCCCTGTTTATTCATCAGCAAGTTTTAATAAATACATTTATAGGCATTTTATAAATGAGGAAGGGCAGAAAGATGAAGAACTTACCAAAAACGCTTGGGGCGGAAATTTGTATAATTTTTCTCGAAGTATTTGGCAAACGAATGGTTTTTGGTTGAGTTATGCTCGCGAAATAAACCTCCCCCCAGCTATTTTCGGTATTCCTTTGCCTGTACATAATCTTCGTTTGGGGCTTTCGGCAGGGGCAGAAGCTAATTCGCTTAGCGTAGATGGTGATGTGCTTCTCAATGACCCTACCATCGCTAATTTGGTGGATAATAAAATAAAACCCACGGGGCAATTTGGGGCGATGTACATCGTAGGTGGTACTAATGGAGCTACTTGGGAGTTGGGTGCTGCTTTACCTCGTCTGCTCAAATCAAGCGATACAGATAAAACAATAGAAGGTTTTTATCCTATTAGCAACTGGCTTTTGTCTATCTCTCGGCAATTCACGAGCCCAAAAGTTCCTAATTTTTATCTAAAACCTCTCATTATTTGGCGAGCCTACGAAAACAAAACCAACGCCTTAGAAGTAAATACAATGCTTAATTATTATAATACGGGTGATAGTATGAAATATCATCACCATTGGGTTGGAGCTACGTGGGTAAAAGATTATGGCTTGGCTGTATTGGCTGGTACAAAGTTCTACAAAGGAAAGTTTGGTGTGAGCTACGCTTACAAATTCAACGGACAAAAATTAGGCTTCAATACAAACCCCGTACACGAAATACAACTTATCTATAATTTGCGAAAATTATCAAAAATTAATGCTATTTTACAAAAAGATGTCCCCCCAGTAGTACAAGACACCACCATTTATGATGATGAGATAGTAATGGATTCGGTATTGGTGGAGGACACCCTTATTTTGGTAAAAGAGGATACCAATGCCACGGAAAGAATGGTCAATCCTGATACACTCACCGATGAAGAAAAAAGAATCATTAAGTACAAAAATTACAGAAGTTACGTCGTAGTTGGTTCTTTCAAGGTAAAAGCTAATGCCCAGAGAAAGTTAAGAGAGCTACAAATACGCTTTAAAATTAAGGGTAGGGTTCGTTTTAATCCTAATAACGGCTTCTACAATGTGTATATCTTAGAAACAGATAGCTTTGAAGAGGCTCTGCAAATGGATAAGAAAGCTCAGGACGAAATGAATATCCCTGATGCTTGGATACTTTTAGTGCCTAAAGCTCCACCACCCGACAAATAGGCAGTTTATCCCAAATTTTACTTTCGTCAATAGTGAAAATAGTATTTTATTTCTCTGTTTTTCTTCTTGCTTTGTTTGTTATTGCTTGTGCCAACCCCAAAGGCATTACGGGCGGAGCTAAAGATACGATTGCTCCCATACTACTCAAACAAATCCCTCCCAATAAGACTGTGAATTTTAATGGGCGGGTGATTATTTTAGAGTTTGATGAATGGATGAAAGTGGCAAATCCTCAAAAAGAAATACTTATAACACCTTCATTAAAAGGAACTTATGAAGTGAAAGATTACAAAAAGAAAATTGTAATAGAGTTTGCTGAAAATTTAGAAAAAAACACCACATACACACTAAATTTTCGAAAAGCTCTGCAAGATATTACAGAAGGAAATCCAGCGAAAAACTTACAAATAGTCTTTAGTACGGGCGATTTTTTAGATTCTTTAAGTTTGGTGGGCTATGCTAAAAACCTTCTGGATAATTCTGCCGCCGAAGAAGCGAGTATTTGGCTAAGCCCAAGTGATGATACCTTAAAAGTTGATAAAAATTTGCCTTATTACCTTGGACAAAGCGATAAAAATGGCTTTTTCCGTATGGATAACCTCAAAGAGGGTACATATTGGATATATATTTTCAAGGATAAAAATGGCAATAATGTATTTAATCCTGAAAAAGGTGAGCAAATAGGCTATATGGAAAACCCTATTCGTATTTCTGCTGCAAAAATGGATACACTTCGTATTGACTTAGCTCCTTCAGATATACGTCCACCCAAAATTGTGAGAGTTCGCCCCTCAAATACCCAACTTAACAGAACTTTTATAGATTTTAGTAAAGGTTTGGAAAAGATAGAACTCAAAAGCTCACCACAGCTATCTTATCAGCTTGGAAGTAATGCTAAAGAAGTTTTAGTTTTTAATACTGCTGACCTGAAAGATTCGGTTAATGTGGAAATTACGGCGGAAGATTCTTTAGGCAACCTCTTAAAAACAAACAAAAATATCATATTTCCAAAAGAAATAAAAAATACCAAAGTCCAAAAAGAACCGCTAAATCTACAAGTTATCAATAAAACTGAGGGAGAAGGAATGACAACAGACCTTGCTTTGGAACTTAGCTTTTCTAAGCCTATCGCCCAAACAGATTTTCAGAAGATTTACTTCTGGAAAGACAAAGACAGTACTCAATTTATATTTTTGGAAAAAGCTGACTATCAATGGAATACTTACACTAATAAATTACTTATCAATAAGAAAATCCCGTTTAAAGAAAAAATAAATTTGGTAATAGATACAATGGCTTTTGAGAGTGTAGAGAAAGATTTTTCGAAAAAAATGTTACAAAACTATACACTCAAAAACCCGACTCGTTTTGCTACTATGATAGTTTCTTTGGAGAATAATAGTGCTTCTGAGGTAATCGTGGAGTTACTCAATGAGAAAAAGCAAGTATTACGAAGGAAAAAAATGGAAGGAAAACAAGAAAAAATTATATGGAGTTACATAAGTGCAGGCAAATATTTTTTGAGAGCTATAGAAGATGCTAATAAAAATGGAAAATGGGACGCTGGCGACTACCAAACACGCAAACAACCTGAAAAAATAGTATTTTTGCCCAAAGAAATCCCACTCCGAGAAAATTGGGAAGTAAATCAAGAATTTATTATTAAATTTTAAAATATTCAAAATGAGACACTTACTTCCAGATGGAAACAGCCTTTATTATGAGCTACAGGGCAATAATAAGGCAGAATACACGCTCCTATTTTTGGGAGGGCTTTCGCAAAGTACGGCTGCTTGGCAAGCCTATTTGCCTGCTTTCTCCAATGACTATCAAATTCTTTTGTTGGACTTGATGTTTCAGGGGCAGTCGGATAATCCACAAAATTTTAGGAGTTATCAAGAGCACGCCCAAGATGTAGAACATTTATTAAATACTTTAGGGATAAAAAAAGTCGTGCCGATTGCTATTTCTTATGGTGGAGCGATTGCTATGCGTCTGATGTATTATTTTCCTGAAAAAATACATAAAACTGTTCTGATGTCTACTTTTGCTCATAAAACTCCCTTTTTTGATGCCATTGGTACGGCTTGGCAAAGAGCTTTAGAAACAGGCGGTTACTCGTTGATGCTTGATGTGATGTTGCCTTTTGTGCTTGGCAAACATTATTTCCAGAACCCGCTTATTCCCATAGAAATACTTAAACAAATCCGAACGGCTAACGATTTGAGTATTGATAGACTTAGCAAACTTATGATGGCAACAGCAATGAGTGATGATTTTCGTAAAGAATTGGCACAAGTACAGACTTCTACTTTGCTCATCAGTGGCGATGAAGATATCCTTTGTACGCCCGAAATGCACGAGGATATAGCCCAAGCCTTGCCAAATGCAAAATATGTAAAATTAAATAATGTGGGGCATACGCTCAACTTAGAGGCTATACCACAAACTTTGGTACTTATAAAAGATTTTTTAGCTGAAAAACCTTAATTCCTTCTAATGAATTTACAAGAAATCCTTTACAATATTCCTTTGCAGAGCATTGATGGGAGTACAGATATAGAAATAGATAGTATTCATTTTGACTCTCGGAAGGTAGAAAATAATAGTCTTTTTGTAGCGACTAAGGGCACACAAGTAGATGGACATCTTTTCATAGAAAAAGCCATACAGGCAGGAGCTAAGGCTATTTTATGTGAGCAACTACCTCAAAACTTATATGCGTATATTACTTATATCAAAACTTCGGATACAGCAGAGGCTTTGGCTTGGGTGGCTCATAATTTCTATAAAAAACCCTCCACGAAGCTAAATTTAGTAGCTGTTACGGGCACGAATGGCAAAACCACTAATGTTACACTACTATTCAATTTATTCAGGCAACTTGGCTATAATGTGGGTATGATTTCTACAGTAGAAAATCGTATCAATGAAGAGGTAATTCCTGCCACACACACTACGCCAGATGCCCTCAATCTCAATGCTTTACTTGCTCAAATGCAGCAACAAGGCTGCCAATTTGTTTTTATGGAGGCAAGTTCGCACGCTATTGTTCAGCGTCGTATAGCTGCATTACACTTCAAAGGGGCTGTTTTCACTAATATTACCCACGACCATCTCGACTTTCACCAAACTTTTGATAATTACATCAAAGCAAAGAAAAAACTATTTGATGATTTGCCAAAAACGGCTTTTGCCCTTAGCAATTTTGATGATAAAAGAGGGGCTGTAATGTTACAAAATACAAAAGCGACTAAATATAGCTTCGCTCTCAAAAATCCTTCTTATTTCAAGGGGAAGATTATGGATAATACGCTACAAGGGCTTTTCCTTAATTTTGATGGGCAAGAATTTTGGGCAAGACTTATTGGAGAGTTTAACGCCTACAATTTATTGAGCGTGTATGCTACGGCAGTACTTTTGGGTGAAAATAAGGAGGATATATTAGCTATTTTGTCCTCACTTTCAGCGGCTCGTGGAAGATTTGAACAAGTTGTTGATAAGAAAAATAGAATAGGTATCGTAGATTACGCTCATACCCCTGATGCTCTTGCCAACGTATTAGAAACCATACAAACTTTACGGCAGCCTCACCAGCAAATCATCACGGTAGTTGGGGCAGGAGGTAATAGAGATACCAGTAAAAGACCTTTGATGGCTGAAATTGCCGCCAAATTCTCTGATAAGGTGATTCTTACTTCTGATAACCCACGAAACGAAGAGCCTATACAGATTATCCAAGAAATGCAAAAGGGCGTTAGAATTACACAAAGACAAAAAGTCCTTATCATAGAAGATAGAAAACAAGCTATTCAGAAAGCCTGTGAATTAGCTGAAAATGAGGATATTATTTTGGTCGCAGGAAAGGGACACGAAACTTACCAAGAAATAAAAGGTGTCAAATATGATTTTGATGATAAAAAAATACTGATGGAATTGATGAACACTAAGCACAAATAATTAAAAACGCCAAAAGGTATGTGTGGTATTACAGGATTCATTTCTTTTGGGCAAGAATTGCCCAAAGAGCTTTTGCAAACTATGAATAATGCTTTGGCTCATAGAGGACCTGATGCAGAGGGTTTTTTTTACAAAGAAACCTTAGGACTTGGGCATAGGCGACTTTCCATTTTAGACCTTTCGGAGCAAGCTAACCAGCCGATGTTTTCCCATAATGGTAGATATGTAATTGTTTTTAATGGGGAAATTTACAATTTCCAAGAGGTAGCTGAGAAACTCCATATACAAATGCGGACACATTCAGATACAGAAGTTATTTTGGAAGCCTTTGCACAAAAAGGTGTTGCTTGTGTACAGCTTTTCAATGGAATGTTTGCGTTTGCGATTTATGATACCCAAGAAAATGAGTTGTATCTTTTTAGAGATAGAATTGGTAAAAAACCTTTATATTACTTCTGGAACGGGCAATATTTTGCTTTTGCTTCCGAACTAAAAGCTCTCCAACATTTACCTTTTATCAAAAAAGACTTGAACGAAAAGGCTATTAGAAGTTTTTTACATTTAGGCTACATTCCTCGTCCCGATACTATTTACGAACATATCTCCAAAATGTATTCTGGTTATTGGCTTAAGGTAACCAAAGACGGCATAGAGGAAAACTTATATTGGGATATCCAAAGTGTAATAAAACCAGAAAAAAATAAGGTAGAAGAAGTAGAAGCAACAGAACAGCTCAAAACATTGCTACAAAGTTCAGTAAAATACAGACTTATCAGTGATGTACCTCTGGGGATTTTTTTGAGTGGAGGTATAGATTCCAGTTTGGTTGCTGCCATTGCTCAAGAGCAAAGTACGCAGAAAATTAAAACCTTCTCTATTGGATTTGAAGAAGAAAAATACAATGAAGCTCCTTTTGCCCGAAAAGTAGCTCAAGCGTTAAATACTGAGCATTACGAACATATCATTTCTATTGATGAGGCAAAAAAGCTCGTCCCAGAACTTATTGGTATTTATGATGAGCCTTACGCTGATTCCTCTGCTGTACCTACACTCTTGGTTTCTGAATTTGCCAAAAAACAAGTGAGTGTAGTGCTTGGCGGCGATGGCGGTGATGAGTTATTTTTGGGCTATGGAATGTATCAATGGGCTAAAAGGCTGCAACAGCCCTTTTGGCGGGCTTTTCGAAAACCTATGGCAATGCTATTAGCTTTGAGAGGAGAGCATATTTCTTTTAAGAAAGCGGCTTCTTTGTTTAACTATCCGAGCCACGCTTTGGCAAGCCATATTTTTTCGCAAGAACAATTTTTCTTCTCTCAAAAAGAATTAGATAAATTACTGCTGTCCTCTTACGAACATACCGAAATCCTACATTCTTGCTACGAAGATGCCCGCTGCGACCCCATGCAACAGCAAGCTCTCTTTGATTTACAGTATTATTTGCAAGATGATTTGATGGTAAAAGTGGATAGAGCCACCATGCACTACGGGTTGGAGGCTCGTTCGCCCTTTTTAGACTACAGACTCATAGAGTTCGCTCTGAATTTGCCTACCGAGCTTAAATACAAAGACAAAGAAAGTAAATATCTACTTAAAAAGATTTTATATCAATACTTACCAAAAAATTTGTTTGAACGCCCTAAAAGAGGTTTTTCTATTCCTTTAGCTGATTGGCTTAGTAAAGATTTGAAGTTTATGATTGATGAATATCTAAACGAAAGTGTTGTAAAAAAGCATCAAATTGTGCGTTATGAAGAAGTAA
>JANRLU010000158.1:0-1703 GCA_033762275.1 Thermonemataceae bacterium
TTACAGTATCGTTTTATCTATGGAAATCCATCAGCGGTTATTTCTACTTCGGAGCTTACCAATAAAGCCATAGCCGAAAAATTAGCTGTAAAACCTGAAAAAATCCATTTGGTACGCTATGGAATGCAAACAGAAATTTATCAAGAAAACAAATTGATAATCAAGGAAATAAGAGAAAAATATCGGGCTAATGAGAAAATTGTTGTGGGGACTTTAGCCAGAATAACACCCCTCAAAGGCGTACAAGATTTGGCAGAAGCCTACGAATTTTTGCCCGAAAAATGGAAAGATAAAATTGTTTTTTGGCTAATAGGAGAGCCTTCCATCCTCAAACGGAATGGAGAGCAGATAATCTATGAGCAGGAGGACGAAATTTTGGACAAGAGTATCAGAGATTTTATAGAAAAATATAATTTACAAGAAAAAGTACGAAGAATTGGTTTTCAGAAAAATTATATTGATTTTTTGGGAGCTATGGATATTTTTGTCTTGGCTTCTCATAACGAAATGTACGCTCTTTCTATGATAGAGGCAATGTTGATGCAAAAAGCTGTCATTGGCACACAAGGCGGAGGTACTCCGGAGCAAGTAGCCCAAGAACAAAGAGGTTTGCTTGTACCTATTCGTAGCCCTAAAGCTATTGCAGAAGCGATTGTACGATATGTGGAAAGTCCCGAATTAGCTAAAAAAATGGCGGAAAATGCTCGTTTGTGGGCTTTAGAAAATCATTCTTGGAAGAAAACTTTACTTGCTTATCAGAAAATTTATGAAGCCTAATCTTTCAAATTTGGATAAAAATGTTAATTTTGCTTCAAAACAATCGCTATGAATCTTTATACCAAAAAAGAACAAAATACTTTTATCATTGCTTTGGAAGGTGATTTGGACGCTTCTTCTTGCATTGACTTGGATAATGTGCTCGCTGAGGTTGTGGCTAAGCCTGAGAAAGTTATTTTGGTAAATTGTGAAAAACTTAACTATATATCTTCGGCGGGTTTAGGGGTATTTATGTCTCATCTTTCGGATATAGAAGATAAAAACATATTTTTTGCTTTGTACGCAATGAGCGAGAAAGTTCAAAATGTATTTGAAATTTTGGGCTTGCAAGAACTCATCAGAACATATCCTTCGCAAATAGAAGCTTTAGCAGCTACAAATGTATGAAATATCACCTTTGTATAAATGCCGATAAGAAAAATCTCAAAAAAGCTCGTGTCTTCTTAGAAAAAATTCTTGAAGAATGGCAAGTAAAGCCTATTGACGCTAATCAGTTGGTTTTGGTGCTTGATGAAGTGCTTGCCAATCTGATAATTCATTCGCTAAAAGAGACTATACAAAAGAACATAGATATTTTCGTGCTAATACAAGAAGATTACCTGATCTTAGACATTTATGATTACAATGCCCCTTATTTTGACATCACCAATCATCAAGATATAGCTTTAGAAACACTTAAACAACAAAAACGCAAAGGAGGAATGGGACTTACATTAGTGAAAAATATAATGGATTTGGTGGAGGTATGCAGAGAAGAAAACAACAATGTTTGGCATTTAGAAAAAAGATTTCCCCATTTTTTACTTTTGAAAAATTCATCAGAAAAAAACAAATAAAACTTATATGTGTGGTATTACAGGCGTTTTTGCCTTCAACGAAATAGGGCGTTTCTCACTGATTAACCTACAAAATGCTACTGATGCTTT
>JANRLU010000159.1:0-2408 GCA_033762275.1 Thermonemataceae bacterium
GTAACCTAAGGTTTATCAATAAATACAAGTAATCATGCCAAAAGTTAAAGTAAAGTCAGGGGCGAAAAAACGCTTTAAATTGACAGGTACTGGCAAAATTAAGCGTAAACACGCTTTCAAAAACCACATTCTTACCAAAAAGGAAACTAAGCAGAAAAGAAACCTATCCAAATTTACGATAGTTTCTGATGCTGATATGCCTCGCGTAAAGGCTTTATTAAATCTTTAATTGAGTAATTACTCAATGGTTCTATGTTCCACCCGATTTTAGGCTACTAAGTTTGCCAAAGGCAACGCCTCAGAATCAAAAACAAAAAAATTATGCCACGTTCGGTCAATGTTGTTGCTGCAAGAGCAAGACGCAAAAAAATGATGAAGTTTGCCAAAGGTTTTTTCGGCAGACGTAAAAATGTATGGACAGTTGCCAAAAACGCCGTAGAAAGAGCTTGGCAATATGCGTACCGTGATAGAAAGCAAAAGAAAAGACATTTCAGAGCTTTATGGATTGCCCGTATCAATGCGGGGGTTCGTCAGTATGGTCTTTCATACTCAAGTTTTATGGGTATGTATCATAAAGCGGGTCTAGGTTTGAACAGAAAAGTACTTGCAGACCTTGCAATGAACCATCCAGAAGCTTTCAAAGCTATCGTAGAGAAAGTAAAAAATGCAGCTTAGCTACGAAAAAGCCCCTCTAAAGGGGCTTTTTTGGTTATTTCTCTTCTGCTTAATATTCTCTAAGCATAAATACACTAATAACTCATTGTACAATTATTAGGACAGCCACTACATATAATTAAGTATTCGTCATTATTGATAGGTACAGTTGATAATTTGCATTGGCTGTTCTGGCAAGCACCATCACAATTGAAAGGCTTAACAGGTGAAAGCCTGTATTCATAACTGATTTGTGCATCTCTTGGCACAATCATTACAAAAGATTTACCATTCACTTCTAAAAATAACTGGGCAAAATTCCCCGCAACGCTTCCATTCTTATCAATTTTTGGTAAAGGTAGCTGCTTAACTGTTTGCATATCTGTATAGAAGTGATTTTTCAATTTCTCTATTTCTGCAATTACTTCAGTATCTTTAAAATCTTCTGCTTTTGCAGATGGGATTGTTTTTAACCTCGCATAAGAAATAATTGGCTTTACTCTTTTTCCCTGAAATAGTTTTTCTATATCTAATTCTTGGTTGGTTTCTGTTTCATAAAACGCTACTAAATTCGCATAACCTAATTCAACTTGAATATTTTTAGCATTTTTGTCGCTGAATACTGTTTTTCTACAATTGGAAGAACAATTTAAAGAAAAACAAAGTGCAACCATCGAGCCATCTGGATTTACGTGAACGGCAGGCGAGCAAGAGCCACCCCCCTGTGTACAATCACAAGTAAACTCCACCTCTTGCCTAACTTTACCATCAACCCTAAAATAAAATTCAGCAGGTAAAGTTATGTTCAGTACTTTCTTTCCCTCTTTCTCCGATTCTACTATTTTTGTACCAATAGGTAAAAGTAAATCGCCTTTAGCAACCATCAGTTTAGGGTCAAAAATTTCATTTTGGCTCAACAAACTCTTATCCATTGTGCTTCTACAAGAATAAATAAACAAAGGCACAAGAATACTAAGCAAGATAAATAATTTTCTTTTTTGCATAACTTTGTAAGTTTAATTTTACCATATACAAAGCTATCTACATAAAAAATTTTTTCCTAATTTTTTCCTAATTTTTTCCTAATTTATAATTATTTATATTTTTTATATAATTTTTCAAATATTCGGTAAAAAATTCGCAAAAGATGAACTCTAAACATCATAACAAATAAAACAGTTAAGTCTTATTTCTTGTGGGGCAACTTAGCTCCGAATGGCTTTTTTAAGCATCTCAAAAATTTCGGTGCTGTGTTTGGCAAAAATAGGTGAAAGCCACTCTTGTTGTTGCCAGAAATCCTTCACCGAGATTCTAACGCTCCAATCATTAAAGTACTCCTCGTGTTTTCTAATTACCCAAGCCTTCTCAAAAAAAAGATATTCCGTAATGTACTCATCTACTTTGATAACAAAAGTTTTAGGCTCAATTTTATCATAGTCAAATTGTATACTATCAGGAATATCTACTTTCTTGTTGGGCATCTTTCTTGTATTATTTCATTTTAATTTTTTTACACCAAAAGGCTTATCTCTTCTCCAAGAGAAACTTTTGCCCCCCAGAACTAAGTACGTCTAAATTTAATTTTTCGCCTTCCCATTTCATTACATATTTGAAAGGCGTCTGTAAATTTTCAAAATTTACAATCAATGTATCGCCACTGATGCTGTATTTTCCCTTCGCCGCAGAAGTGCTCATTTCTGTTTCGGTAAAAGTATAAACTACCCCTTTATTGAGAGATGCCATATCCCCTTCGG
>JANRLU010000160.1:0-13015 GCA_033762275.1 Thermonemataceae bacterium
CCCCTAAAGCCCAAATAAAAGAATATCTAGAAAGTAAGTACCTGAAAAACAAGATGTTAGTAATAAAAAAAGCCATAACAGATATAATCTTTATAGCCAAAAATTTAGAAGCAAATAAATAATGAACTTGACTTACCAGTACATTATAGAAAATATGGTTATTAGGGTTGGGATAATACAGAACCGAAACCCAGAAGCCTTTATGAGCAAAATGAACAAAACTAAAAGCCTCATCAATATGTAAAATACTGTTATTCAGTTTTATAGACTGCCAACAAATAAGTACGAAAAAATAAACGACAAGCCATACTTTTTGTTTTTTAGAGAGATTTTTAAATGCTTTAGAGAATTGATGAGCATATACAATGATTTTATCAAATGCTTGGCGTACAAGGTTGTATTTTTTTCTAAAAACAAAAAGAAGTAAAATAAAAATACCAGAAAAAACAGAAAATAATACTTTGAGTAAAATTAGTTTCTCTGCTGTCAAAAGCTCTTTCAGCTTTACTTTTTGGCTCTCTTTGAGCGTAAGAGTAACCCATAAATAATTGATGGTATTTTCATAAGAATAAAGCCAAAAAATAGCGTTAATCACAAACACAATGATTAGCAAAAATATCCAAATAAATGTTGATTTCATAAGAGCCTACAAGCTCAAAACGAAAAGTTCAAAACGTCTGTTGGTAGCCCTGCCCTCTTCTGTTTCGTTAGTGGCTATGGGTTTAGCTTCTCCATAACCCTTTGATACAAAGCGTTTGGCGGGTATTTTTTTTGCTGTAAGATACACAAACACAGATTTAGCCCTTTTCTGAGAAAGAACCAAATTAGCTTGTGCAGAGCCTTTGCTGTCCGTATGAGCTCCAATTTCTATACGAGCCGTCGGGTTATCATTGAGTAATTTTACAATTCTATCCAACTCCCTACGACAAACATCATTCAAATTCCATTTTCCACTTTCAAATGAAATATTATACAAAGGTATTTTTGCTCCTACGCTGAGTGTATGCAGTTTTACTGATAGTTTTTTAGTTTTTTTGGCTGAAACCGTATTGGAGTAAAAAATATACTCCTTAGGATTTTTAACTTCCAACTCATATTCATCATCATCACGCAAACGAACCTTGTATTTACCATTTTTTCCTTGATTGGGGTCTATTTCAATTACTTCGTTTCGGTTTTTATTGGTGAGTGTTAGCCCAAAAGGCAGCCCTTCGCCTGTTTCCATATCCGATATATCAATATCTATGGTTACTCTTTTGAGGTTAAGGGCGATTGTTTGCTCTGTAAGGATTTCTTTGTTCAAATCTAAAATAACTAAACTATCTTCATATTTTGGAGCTGAAAGCCTCAAATTATAGACCTTGTTTCTCCGCAAAGAAAAATCCATTTGTGAAGCTTTCTTTTCAAAAATAGTATTTTTTTGAAGCACATCTCTTACTTCCACATTTGCCTCTAATGGTTGCTGTGTTTCTGCATCTATTAAATTAAGTATAAAAGGAACTTTGAGTATATCCAAATTATAGGTTTCGCTTTCACTCTCCAAAGAGCCACTTTGAGCAAAAATTTTTTGCGTAAAAATGAAAATGAAAGTTATCAAAAAATATATTTTTTGCATAATTTGCCGTTTTTGCCAAAAGTACGAAATATTTTTTAATCTGTACTAAGTTTTCCTCAAAAAATAAATATATGCTCAATTTAGATGGTTTTGACGAGTTGGAAGAGAGTTTTCGCTCTTTTTTGGCAGAGCCTTTCAGTATAATAACTTGGCAAAATTTCTTAGAAATCTTAGAAAATACCCGCCAAAAAAACTTACAAGCCTGTTTGTATTGGTCTGATAGGCATCTTCTAAAGATTATTTCCTTCCAAGAAAAGTTGAAAAAATTTCCCTTACATTTAGCACAAAGCAAAATTTTGGAAGATAATTTTAGAACATTGGTTTATGAAAATCCTATTTCACAAGTAGGAATTGACTATGCCCTTTTAAAAGAATTGGCTAACTCCTTGGATGAAACTGCTGAATAGTTTGACGAAGATAATCTCTATCTAAGTGTGTATAAATTTCGGTGGTGGTGATGGACTCGTGCCCAAGCATTTCTTGTATTGCCCGCAAATCAGCTCCACCTTCCAAAAGATGTGTCGCAAAACTATGCCGAAATGTATGTGGGCTTATATTTTTTTTCAAAGAGATTTTTGCCGCCAACTCCTTGATAATCATAAATATAAACACCCTACTGAGATTTTTGCCCCGCCTATTCAAAAACACATAGTTTTCGTAACCTTTAGGTATATCCAAGTGGTTTCTGATATATTCTATGTAAAGTTGTGTGTATTTAATCGCATCTTTGCCAATAGGCACGAAGCGTTCTTTATTGCCCTTCCCCACAATTTTCAAAAAACCAATATCAAAGTATAGTTGTGAAAGTTTTAGCTCAGTTAGTTCGGAAACCCGCAAGCCACAACTGTATAAAACCTCTAAAATTGCCCTATTTCTTGTGCCTTCTGGCGTAGATAAATCAATGGCACTAAGCAGTTGCTCTATCTCCTCATAAGCAAGCGTATCGGGGAGTTTTCGCGAAAGTTTGGGGGCTTCTATGAGATAGGCGGGGTCTTGTTTGATAAGCTCTTCTACAAACAAAAATTTATAGAAAGCCTTTATCCCTGAGAGCATACGAGCCTGAGAAGTTTCGGCAATACCCAAACCATTTAGATGAACTAAAAAATCTTGTATCTGAAAATGGGTAACTTTCTCAGGGTTTTGCCAATCTTGCTGGAGAGCAAATTCTTTAAATTTTGTTAAATCTCTCACATAAGCCTCTCTGGAGTTATCGGCTAAGCCCCTTTCTAACTTTAGGTAATTTTTAAATTGTTGCGTGAGCACCTCCCAATTCATTTCAGTATCTGTTGGCTGTGTTCAGAGGTTTTTACTTTCTCAATAATATCCTCTATAAACCCCTCATTATCAATAACAAAAGTTTTTCTTAGCGTCCCCATATATTTTCTACCATACATACTTTTTTCTTGCCAAACACCATAAGCCTCGACTACTTTATGGTCTGTATCAGCAATAAGCGGAAAGGGTAAATCAAATTTTTCTATAAATTTTTGATGTGATTTTTCATCATCTACACTTACACCTATAATTTGATAGCCTTTTTGCAAAAACGCTTCATAGTTATCTCGCAAATTGCAAGCCTGAGCAGTACAGCCCGAAGTATTATCTTTTGGGTAGAAGTATAAAACTACTTTATTTGCCTTTCCCAAAAAGTCTGTAAGTTTGATTAAGTTTCCGTTTTGGTCTTTCGCCTCAAACAAAGGGGCTTTTTCTCCTTTTTGTATCATAAATAATCGTGTTTCAAAGTTTAGACCTGTCAGTTACTTACTAACAGGTCTATGATGTATAAATTGTTTTGTACCAAATTTTACATTTGGAAAAGCTCAAAGGGTAAAGCAATAATATCTTTAAAGTCTTTTCCAGCATCTTGCATATCTTCATCTTTGGGGTCGTAATACCATTGTACAGATACCAACTTACCTTTTTCTTTGAAAGTTTCTAACTTTTTGAACAAATCCAAGATAAGTTTAGAGGAAGCCGTATTGAAGTACTCTAATTTGAATATAGCTTGAATGGTACTGATATTACTTTTCTGCTTGCACTGCTCAAGCCAGTCCAAAACGGGATTGTAGAAAGCTGGAGCATTTTCGGGGATAGAACGCCCTGACATCTCAAAGATACCTGTAAGTGTATCAAAATTGATTTTTGGGGTTCTGTTGGTTTTTTCAATGATTAAACTGTCCATAAAATTTGCGTTTTAATTATTGTAATAAATGTGAGGTAATTGGTAAATTTTGGGTACTTCTACCACAATTAGTTTTGTTGCTGTTATTATTTCTTTTTGGGGATGTGTTTGGCAAGCTAACCTTTCATTTTTTCGTATTTTTTTGAGTTCTATCATCTTTTTTTCAATCTCTGTAAGCTCACTTAGATACGCTCCTCCTTCCAGAACTACCATTTTACAGGTAGTACATCTTCCTTTCGCCCCACAAGCCTGCATCCAATCTATGTGGTTCTCCCCAATGGATTGCAAAATAGTCTTTTTTTCGGAAAGTAAAATAGTTTTGCTATCTAAATTTTTAATTTCTAAATATATCATTCAAGAAATTATCAATAAATTACAACCCCTTTGTTCAGTATTATCAGCTCTACCCAATACTTTGAATTGATTTTGTCCTAGAATAGTTCCTACATCTTGTGTAGCAATAAAAGAACAAGTCTCTATATTCGCCAAATCTATAACATTGATAAGCCCTCTTTTGTTCGTAAAGCTAAGTGGGTCATTCGTTTCTCTAAGAAGAATTTTCATTGTGTTAGGCATTTCAAAAACGCCTTCCCCCTTTGAGTAAGCCTGCGAAAGTAGTTCTGTCATGCCATATTCCGAATGAATTTTTGTTAGATTCCAAGCCTCACAAAGATAACTATGCACCTCCTCGCGTATCATTTCTCTTCTTCTGCCCTTCATTCCGCCTGTTTCCATCACCAAAATATCTGAAAAATCTGCTTTAAAAGCCTCCGCAAAATCCAGTAAAGCAAAAGTAACGCCTATAAGCAATATTTTTCTGTCGCTTTTATTTTGTAAAAACCTTATTGTATCATACAAATTTTGCCAATCATACAGATAAAAATTGCTATAAGGCGAAGCTGAGGCTTTCATAAATTGCTCTACCATAAATACCAAAGAAGATGCCCCTTGCTCTTGATAAGAAGGCAACAATGCCAAAATATGATACGCTGAAGGTTCTCCATAGTTTTGTTCAAAAATCTGAAGGCTATTTTGTCTATAAAAAGCTATATCTGTGAGTAAATGCCTGCTTTTTTTAGTTTGTGTAGTACCGCTGCTCTCAAAAATTATGCTCGGTGGAAAATCAATAGAACGAACTTCTTTATCTTTAAAAAACTCTATAGGAAGGCACGGAATTTGCTCCAATTTTGTTATATTTGAGGCATTGATGCCCAGATTTACCAAAAATTGAGCATAAAGTCTATTATGAGTGATTTGGTAACGGAATATTTTAAGAGCTAATTGCTCAAAATTGTGTTCCTGAACCTGCAAAACTTCTTTTTTTAATTCCAAAAGCATATTTGTATAATGAAAAAGATAGTATATAAATTCTTTGTAAGCTCAAGCCTCTTATTTGGCTTCGTTTCTTGCATTTTAAAGCCTGATTTCCCCAGCGAACCTGTTATTAGTTACTCTTCGCTGAACAAAAAAAGCATTTTAGATGCAGATGGACAAATAATAGAAGACTCTATTTTTGTGGAAGTTAATTTTCAAGACGGAAATGGAGATGTAGGGCTTAGCTCTGCTGATACAACAGGCAACTTTGCTATCAGAAAAGATGATGGAACGCTGAACCCTTACTACTACAATTATTATTGTACTATTTATAGAAGAAATAAATTTACAGGTGAGTACGAAAGATTTAAACTACCTACCTACATAGACCCCGTAACAGGTAAAACTGAAGAGCTTAATATTCACGGCAGAGTGCCACCTCTGTTAGAAAATGACCAAGGACCTATTGAAGGCAAATTATTATACAAAATTGGTGGCTTAGACCCTTCTATTTTTAATAGTAAAGATAGTATTCGTTTTGAAATATTTATCTATGACCGCTCGCTTAACCAGAGTAACGTTATTACTACTCCTTCCATCATCATAAACGAATAAAAATCTCTTGTGCATTGCACAAGAGATTTTTATTCATTGTTATTCTCTATGTACTTTTATCTGACCAGCACAAAACTACCCACATTTAGCTTTGTTTGGTCTCTGTTGTCATAAAATTCATAATAATATGCCCCTGCAGTTGCATACTTACCATCCATACGTATACCGTCCCAAGATTTCTGTGGCAAACGAGCCACCGAAGTCGTTTCAAAAACTAATTCACCTCTCTCACTGATGATTTTTACGCCAATATCAGGAAAACTCTCTATATTTTTTATCTGCCAAAGGTCGTTGTTGCCGTCACCATTGGGAGAGAAGGCAGCCAATGGCTCAATGGAAACAGGTTGCCTGATGATAATTGTAGTAGAAACAGAATCCGCTAAACCAAAAAAGGTATCGCGTGCTACAAAAGTAAGTGTATAAGTGCCCGGAGAACAATTATTGATAGTAAACTCCACATTACTCTCATCAGAAGTGCTCGCCAAGGCTATTTGCTTTTGATTGGCTTCATCATTAGGTAAGGTAGGCTTTAATTGTTGGTCAGCTATCTCAAAAGCCGTTTCCATTCTCCAATAGGTACGCACATAATCCGTTTTATCGCTAATCCCTGTTACAGAGCCTCTCACATTAAAGGGTACATTTTGAGGATTCTCTCCCAACACAAAAATAAAGCCCTCAGGCGTTTTGGTGATAATGGTTTCTGCATTTGGGTCAATGGAAAGAGCAAAAGTACTTTTTCCTGGCTCTACCAATATGCTCACCTTCGCAGAATCGCCTTTTCCGTAGTAAGTATCTTTAGCTACAAACCAAAATTCGTATTTCCCCTCTTTGATACGTGTATAAAGAGTATCTTTTTCCTCATATTCAGTCGTACCCAAAGCAATAAGTTTAGGACTCGCCATTGTAAAAGGCAAACTGATGGTATCAGTAGGATTAGTGCTTTCAGCTCTCCAATAAGTTTGTATCACATCACTATTATTATTGATACCTGTAACCTTCCCACTAAACGTATAATTGCTGTAAGGGTCTGTGGTTGTTTCCGCATCAGGCGTTACGGTTACATCAAGGGTGCTTTTTGGCGGAGCTACCACAAAACTAACACATTGTTGTACGGGAGAACCAGGGTAATATTCATCTTCTGCGGTCAAGCAAAAAGTATAAGTACCATAAGCCAAAGCATCTAAATTGATAGATGAAGCAAAGCTGGTAGTAGCTACAGGAATATCCGAAATAGTAGCTGTATAAGCGGGAGCAGGTAGGCTTACAGCAGTAGGTCCTGCCGTTTGAGACCAAGTATAGCGTATTTTATCATTGTATTGATTGATACCTGTTATTTCCCCGTTGATGCTTGCTGAAGCTACAGGAGCAAAAAGTGTGTCCGTTGGCGACCAAGAGGGTGTAAGATTGATACCCAAACTACTGGTAGCTGGTTTTACCAAAAAGGTCTCTGTAGCTGTATTTGTGCCTCCTCTTTGGTCTTCAGCGTTTACGGTGTAGTTGTATGTACCTGGCTTTGTAATAGCTGAAATATCTAATTGAGAAGTAGTTGGTGGTGAGGGACGTGGCATAGATACAGGATTACCCACAGCATCACCTGGCGAGGGTAATGTAATAGCCATAGGATTGCCCCCTGCTTGTACCCAGTAAAAAGTAAAAGCATCTGTTACATCTGCGACTGTAGCATCTAAACGCTCTGTGGCAGCAATAGGCAGGGTAAGTTCCAAAACATCTTCTATAGTAACCGATGGAATGACATTAGCTGTTGGTAAAGCAACCAATGTTATATCCGCACAAGCCCTTTGTGTATAACCAGCACAAGCATCTACACAGAGCCTAAACACATAAGTACCAGGTCCATAATAGAATATAGTAGCCTGATTAGCCGCAGTAGCAGTACTTGGTGGAGGATTAACACTCGTACCAAACGCCGTACCAGGATGTCTGAATTTTGGAACAGCTACCCCTGAGAATGCAGGAACAAAAGAAATAGTTTCCCAATCATAGCGTAAAGGCGTACAAGTAAAGCCTGATACATTGATTTTTATATTAGGTGTTCCAGTAGTACTGACAGACAAAGAATTAGTAGTCAGAGCAACATTTGGCAAGGTAAGAGATGAAGGGGTTAATGTAACCGTTTGGGCATTGGCTACCCCAGAAAGCGTAGCCAATGCAAATATCCAAAATAATTTAATAATTTTCATACAATTAGCGTTTAATCACCAACTTATGTACTACTTTATCCAAAGTACCTATTTTTATTTCTAATAAATACAAGCCTTCAGCAATATCTTTGGTATCAATCACCAAATTACGTTCTCCTTTAGGAAGTGTATAACCTTTATCTTTAATCTGATTTCCCATAATGCTCAGTACTCTCACACTTACTTCTTGCTCTTGCGTGAAATCTTTTGAGAAATTTACATTTACCACATCATTGGCAGGGTTCGGATAGATACTCAAGGCTGAACTATTACCCCAATCAGCTGTAGCTGTGTTGCTATATTGGAAAGAACCATTTGCTTCTACTATTTTTACTCGGTAGTAGTTTTTACCCTCATAAGGAGCACCATCTAAATGTTTGTACTCCTCTTTGCCAAAAGCACTATAATCTGCAATGGCTACAAAGTTTTTGGCATCATAAGAACGCTCTAAAATATACTTCATGGAAGGGTTTTCTTGGTAAGCATTCCATCTCAATTCTATGCCATCATTTGTCTTTCTCGCACTGAGCTTACCGCCTGTCGCAGGAAGTATCTCACAATTAGTTAAGAAACCAGGTATGATAAATCTACATTTACCCGACTCATCTAATAGGTTCGCCTCGTTACCTGCAAATAGTGCTCTAAAATACGTTCCATTAGAGTAATACACATTATAAGCAGTGATAGTTCTTGGAATAGCCACTGGTGTAACTGGCACCAAAGGGGTATCGTAGCTTGCTGCATTAGGCGTAACTGTTACTACACTATAATTTTTACCATCATAAGGATTGAAATCCATATCTACATATTCATTCTCATCAGCGACTCCATCTCCGTCCAAATCATCGCTTGGGTTAGAGAGAGCTATTCTTTCAGTAGCAGAACCTACATAAGCAGAAAAGCCTGAAGCATCTATAGAACCTATAATAATCGTATTGGATGTTTTGGCTGTTACTTTCCCCGATAGTCCATTTATCTCTGTCATTCCTGCAATACCACTAAAAGTTACCAAAGTACCAACAGCAATGTCATCACCTTGCGTACTTGAGAAAGTTACTACTACAGGGTTAGTTTGCGAGATATTGGTAACAGCTGCATCTGTGAGGGCAAGTACTTGTAGCGTTCCCACGTTACCTGGATAGACAGTTACATTATTTAAAGAGCCTAATTCTACCGTAGTAGCAGTTTTAGCCGTTACAATAGCCGTAGTACCCTCAAAAATAGGCATACCACCTACTAAGTTTAAGTCATATAAGGCAACTTCTGCTCCAAGTGGCACACCATAGGTAGCCTCATAATCTGTAGCTCCACCCCCATTTACGAGGGTAACTGTTGTGGGAGTTCCTGTATTTGTCACTCCTGTTATCATTCTGCTGATAGGATAGGCAAAGGGTGTCCATTTTTGAAAACGTACCCTAGCATTGCTATAACTTTGCCCTGCTTTGCCAATAAGTACTTGCATTTGCCCTGCTGTGCCACCAGCTGTAGGGTTACATACGGTAGCAGAATCTATGAGTTCAGAGCGATTACCACAAGGGCGGAAGCTAATATTATCAATAGCTAAGTCATTACCCATACCTCCAGGCGCCAAGTTACGCATGGAAAGATTAAGGGCTTGTGATAAATTAGCCTTGGTAACAAAAGTAAGCCCTACCCTATGCCACTGCTGGTCATTAGCAATAGAAACAGGTACAGTATAAATAGAAGTCTCATTAAGGGCGAAATCTATCTCAGGATTTAGAGAAAAGTTCCTATTGTTTCCTCCGGAGCCAGTTGTTGTTCCAAGAGCCCCTGTTCCTCCACGTGTTACCCCGCCTAAGCCAATGAAACTACCTGTACTGCCAGCTCGGCTGAATTGAGCACAGCCAGGTTCTAATACAGGATCACAAACGTCTGTCGCTACATGTATAGCTGCGTTAGTTGAAGTCCCTGTAACAGGGTCATAGTTGGTGATTACACGTGTATCACGCAATACATTGATGATATCCACCGAAAACTCATACTGCGTATCTGCACAAAGCCCTGCGATAGTTTGGTCGAAAAACTTAGAACGGGCATAAGCCGCATTGATGCTCATCAAATAACCATTTTTATTGGGGCTATTATCATAAAAAGCTACCCAAGCAGGACCAAAACTATGACGAGATTGTGTCCCCATCAAGTAATTATTATCATTAGGTCCTGAGCCCGTATTTAGTTGGTAATTGTAAGCACCTCCACTTATTTTGTTATAGGTAGGTCCTCCGTTGTACAATTGGGCAGCTCCAGGAGCTCTCACCACGTTATTTGCCACAGCCCCTCCCGTATAAGAAGGATGTTGGTCTCCAGCTGGCTCCCAAGTATTCTCCAAGGTAGTTTCTGTTACAGCACTTCCCCAAATATCTGTACTTGCGGCATCATATACTTCTTGCGTACCACTATTAGAGGTACTATTGGTAGTACCTCCTGCACAAGGTAAGAGATTACCATTGGCATCTAAACACTCTGCTTCTCCGAAACTACCCCCCTGATAAGATTGTGTTCCCAAAGAACCACCATTGGCACTACACAAGCCACGAATTAAACTGATTACAGGGGAATTGAGGGCTGCTTGGCTAAAACTGCCTCCCAAACGGAACTCATCCATTGCACTTGCTCCTGTATTTGCACCAGGAAAATACGCCATCGAGTGGAAAGAAATATCCGTAGCTGCTGGTGCAGTAATATCTAAATCTTTATTAGTATCAAAATCTAAAGCTGTGGCAGTTTCACTACCTAATATATCCAAGAGTGCTCCTTGCCCAAGCGGATAGCCATTCGGATTAGGAACAGCAGGATAAGCCTCTGTATTTGGGCTATCATTATCACGAGCTATATCTCTAAGCACCCACATTCTTACGCGGTGATCTGTTGCATACGTATTATCTAAGCCCCCTGCCAATGCCAAAGCATCCGCAGCAGTAGGAGCAGTCCCTTCAGCAAAGTCTATGCGAACCACCAACAAATCAAAAACACGCTCAGAGGGATTTGGTGCCCCTGTTCCATCAACTGTAGCGGGATGTCCGTTTACATCTAAGTTTGCAAGACCATCTATGTCTTCAGCGGTGGTAATTCTGGCATTTTGGGTAGCAGCTTTAGCTACCACACCATTTACACGTACCCCCCAGTGTCTGTAAGTAGTAGCACCACTGGCTGGGTCAGTTTCAACGCCTCCAAAATAACCTATCTGTATAGCATTAATATTTAGAGGATCAGCATCCGCTGCGGCAGCCTCCCAAACATTCGCATTTTTATGTAAAGATATAAATACAGGATCATCATCATTTTTATTTTTACGTAACATTACGCCCACCCACACAGTAGAGCCTTCTGCTCCATAGATCACGTTATTGGTATGAGACCAACGCGTATCATCACCTGCAGCTTGATTAGCCTCAGTGGAAATATGTGTGATTACTCTCACATCATCTTTATGACGTAGGGGGCTTATAGCAGGACAATCCGCAGAAATACTCGTGCAAGGCTGGTAATTAGTAGTGCTGGTAGCTGTATATTGGAAAGCAAAACCTGCCGTACTTGTTTGTAGCCTACGTCCGATAACTTCACCGTCTCCCCCTTGTACATACATACCCGAGTTTACAATACTTCTTTGCTCTGAAGCTGAAGTGATGGGTATAGTTGGCTTTACGATTGTAGGGTCACCTGCATCCCTACCAGCAGGAACAAAAACACTGCCAACAGGAGGAGTATCTCTATCAGGTCCTGCAAGCCAATCCCCTGCCCAACCTAAACTTGCATAACCATTTATAGACGCATACCTATTATTTGTGGTATTAGTAGAAACACCATGTAGCCCGACTCCTCCTGGAGAAAAATCAGCAAATCTTGTACTAACTCCTTTGAAATAGCTTGAAGGGAATTCGCTAACTCCATCATTATTCACATCTTGAACATTACCAAGCGACTCATAATAATCAAAGCCTTCATAGCTCCAAACAGTATTACGATTAGGATTCAAACTGGTAAGTGGTGCTACAGAAGCTATCACACTAATATCATCAATCGCTAACTCATCAAACCCTGCACCGCTAATAAAAAATTTCAGGTATAAAGAACCGCCAGGGGCTAAGGACATAGCTGATAAACCGGAGGCTTGTCTTGCACGCATATTGTAGAGCGTACCCACCCAAGCAGGAGAGCCAGAGGCTGCTACTTGGCTATTGTGCTCACCTACAGTAATTTCAGTATAAGTAGCATTATCCGTAGAAGCAAATACTTCTATTCTATTTGTTCCTGCATCATCGTTAAACTCCCAAGCAGTATAACTTATGCGGAAGTCTTGTACGGTTATTCCTGTATTATTAGTTATTCTTAGCGTTACTGCACCATTCGTGGCGAAGGCAGCATCTCCGCCCTGCCAACCCAAAGCACGTGTAGTAGCGGCGGGGTCTAAGGAGGCAGGGTTAGGAATATCAAAGCCATACCAGCCGGGTGTAGCCACGCCACCTATGGAAACTCCTTGTCCATTGGTAGCTACTACCCCAAAATTAGGAGCAGTGGCTGTGTTAGTAGCTCCATCATTTTCAAAAGACCAAGTATTTGCATCAAGCTCGCCAGCGGCGGGTGTAGCAGCCGAAAAACTTGCTGCAGCAACAAGCTGACCATTATTTACATTGGCTAAGGTATTATCAAAATCTATTACAGTAGATATATCCGTATTATCTATAAGCAAACCTTGAGGGTCTGCTACTAAAGTAATGTTATCAAGCGAAAGCTCATCAGCACCTGTATTATCCAAATACCAACGAATGTAGTAATCTGCTCCATTGGCAAGCCCTACCCCCAATGGAAGTGTAGTACGGCGGGTAGTTTCTAAAGGATTTACTTTTGTGAATTGTCCATTACTTGTCCAGTTTCCAAAAGCAGTAGAATTTATGTCTAACTCTGTAGTAGTAGCTGTAGTATTCAATACCCTCCCCGACATTCTTCTGAGTTGTGTGATTCCATTAACAGAATTATTGATAAACACAATATCCCCCACACTGATACCAGCATTTGCCCCTGAAGCATGTTGAATAATAGTAGTAGCTCCTTTGGTAACGCCTGTAA
>JANRLU010000161.1:0-4257 GCA_033762275.1 Thermonemataceae bacterium
CATTCCCCCTCTTTACCCCTCTCTGAGGGGGAAGGGGGCGTAAAAAAACTTAAAATAATTTGTATAGGTAAAAACAATTTAATATTTTTCGCTGCGAATGTAAGTTTCTCAAGAAAGCAAAAATTTTTATGATACTTGATAAAGAAAGCTGCAAACAAAGCGAAAATAAACGCAATTAGCTTCGCTGATTTTCAATTCTTTGAAAATTACTTCTACTTTTCAAGTAATGAACGCAAGGGTTGCGTTTATATAGATGTTGCCTGCCATTTTAGAAAACAACATAAAATCAAAAGAAAAATTTAATTTTGCAAAAAAATATAAATATGAACCAATTAACACAGTCAGTTCAGAATGAATTTTGGTTTCACGTAGCCAACCAAGACGAAATTCCTATTTTTGGTATAGTTGATAAAGACTTAGACATTCCTTTGTTAATGCAAATTCTACAAGGCTTGCCTACTCAACATCAAGACCATTACATTAGCCAGATTATTCTCGATAATCCCGATACGATTGATTTTTTACGAACTTTTGTAGGTATTTCAGATAAAAGAATGTATTTGGAATTAAGTTATTTGTTTGCCAAAACGAAATACTTGTCTACGGATAGCACCAATATTTTAGGCAAGTCAATGTATGAATTAGACAAACACCCTTTGACTTATTTCAAAAATCTCATAACAGGAAAAAACCAAAATTTAGCACAGAAATCTGTTGAAATAATAGCAAAATATCTAATTGACAGGCAGTTGTTAGAAATTTTGGAACTGTTTAAAAAATTACAACAAAGTGAAATAGAAACGATTATAGAAAAATTGATTTTGCCCAAAGAGATACAACAAGCAGAAGCAAAACGCAGGGGACACGGAGCAGAACACCAAGTAGCAAACCTATTGCATCAATTAGGAATTTCTTTCGTGCCTTCTGATAGGCACTTAAATCCTATGTCATCTAACGACCCAAATGTAGATATTGACACTTTCGAAATTATCCAAAAACAGAAAGGCAAAACATACAGTTTTGATTTAATTGTAGAAACACACTTGCATAAACCTTTGGCTTTTTTGCAAGGTCTAATTCACACCTCCGACCCTGGACAGTATGGTGTAAATAAGAGTGATGAAACGGTACAAGTCAAACGAGATTTGACAGCATCAAACCAAAAATACAACACACAAAAACAACATTGGGGCTTAGTTGATGGTGTAGGTTTTTCAGAAAATAAAAAAGATACGATTGACAAAATGCTTTCTGAATTTGATTGTTTCGTACAACTCAAAAGCATTTACAAAGCAGGTTTGCAACTACACAAATTGGGCTTAGTCAAAATTAAAGCAATTCGTTTTGATACAAATTTCTATACACAAACAGAAGCCCAAGCAATGTTTGAAAAGTATGGAAGTGTTGATATTCAGTGTATTACGGATAATACTATTCCACAAGGGACAGAAATTGAAGCGGGGAAGGCTTGGCTTTATTTATAATTTGAGCAAGCATATTTTCTACAATCACATCAATTTCACTAACAAAAACCTCTTTATTTTCCGCAAAATGCCCATTTTGACATAATTCACTGATTTTCAAATGCAATTCATTATTTTTGTCAAATTTGGGCAAATTCAAACGGCTAATGATGGAAGGCGTGATTTGTGTTCCAATCATATAATTTTCTATGGTTTGTCGGTAAAGTGTACTACTCAACAAACCACACAAATAATAAGCCTCTTGCTTGTCTTGTAAGCCTACAAAAATGATTTTTTCATTAGGTATAATGTTTTTCTTGCCTACATATTTATCGTTTGCATATTCGATTACGGCAGGGCGAAACTCTTTGCAAATATACCGCCAAGCCACTTTGTAAGGAGCAAAAGTATAATCACCAATACGTTGAATAGCGTAATAATTCGCTAATTGAATATGTTTATCAAAAGTCGTGAATCCTTTGCGGTCTTGTAATTCTGTTTTAAAACTCTCAAAATATTGCAAGGTGTTAGGATACTTTTCTAAGGTATTCAAACCTATGGGGTACATTTTGCTTTCTGCGGTATGCGGGCAAAGTGTATATTTGGAATAAGAATATTGCCAAAATTCCAAATCATTACCTGTCAAAAATGGAAATACAAACTCGGTTTCTAAGTCCGTTTTTACCGTTTTCATTTTGTTTTTTGCTCTTTCTGTAATGTTCTGAACTACAAGTAAATCATTATTTTTCTCTAAAATATTCAACCAAAAAATACCATTTGCCCCACCTGTAAATGTGCCTGTACGAGCCAAGTATTCCGATTTACCTAAAATTAAATTGGTTTTATCTAAGTTTTCTGTTTCTACGGTTATCCAACCCGAATTTAGTTTTTTAGCGTCAGCAGGTTGTGCTTTTTTGGGTACAAATTCAAAATATTTTGATAACTGTTTTACATCAAAATTATTTTCAAAAGTTCTTTTACCGTTCAAAGGTTGCCAAACTACATAATTTGTAGGATATTCCACCGCTTCGCCTTTCTGAATAAAAAGCAAAGCCGTTCTATTAACTACATCTTTGAAAGGTTTAAATAAGGTCAAATCATCAACCCGATAAGGATTTACAAGTGTATTGGTAGGAAAAATTTTGAATTTTCGGAAACCTTCGCCTTGCTTGATAGACTTAAACAAGGTTTCTTTTACCACAAAACCCAATTTTCCATTATCTTTCAAGTATTTGTCTAAGGCAACGTAAGTAAGCAAAACAGAAATATCCTCTTTGATAAAACCCGCCTCTAAACCTTTGACGGCAAATAAATTATAATATTGCCACAAGTGGGCTGTACGCAATTTGTAATCCGTAGGTAAATATTCCCAATTCACCCAGGGCGGGTTTCCTACCAAATAATCTACTTTTGGAATAGTAATGTTTTCATATTCATTTACAAAATCGGAAAACATCATTTTATTTTCAAATTTTGCTTGTATCGCATCAGCATAAAAAACAGGGATTTGTAAAGGCTCTTTTTCCGAAAAATCAAAGCATTGTGCATATAAAATCAAATAGTTTGTTTTAGCAGCCAAAACCGAAACAGGGTTTAAGTCTATCCCAAAAACTTGTTTAAATATTTGATTATTAGATTTTTTTTGAAATTGTTTTATAACGTTAAATATAAAAGTTCCCGAACCACAAGTGGGGTCAAGATAGGTTTTTTGATGTGCCAATTCGTCATTTTCTGTAAGGGTTTGTATTGTGAAATTTGCTAACCAATCAGGCGTATAAAACTCGCCCATTGCGTGACGCACAGGGGAAGGAAAAACAGCCTCAAAAATTTCTTTGATAAAATCCGTTTCTGAGTTTTCTAAATATAGGCTTATTTCTATTTCATTGAGTTGTTTTTCAATAGTTGGTATGTCTAAAAACCAATTAAAATATCCTTTGCAAGTATAATTTTGTATGCCTTTTTGTGAAAAATAATCTTTGTCAAAAATTTGCGTAGTAATTTGGGTATCTTTGAAAACGACTTTAAACGCCAATAAACGTAAGACGATTGTATAATAGGTTTCCAAACAAAAAACTAATTTAAAAATATCGTCTTGATTGTCGCAATCTATTTGGTAGGTTGCACACAATCCGCCAATATCTAACTTTCTTTGACTATCCAAAAGACCGTGAATAGCCGTAAAATCCGTTTTCCATTGTTGGAAATCAGTTATAGCCTTTTCCGTTGTTGATAAGGAATTGTATAGTAAGTTGATTATGTTAGTCATTTTTAGCATTTTTATACGTTTCAAATTCTTCTTGTACTAAATGAAGTGCATTTACAGTAGTTTCGTTTAACCCATATTCTTTGATAATTTTCTCTGCGATAGCCTTACTTTGCAGGTTTTCCAAAGGAATATCAAAAAATTGTGCTAACTTAGATAGTTGTTCATCAGTAGCAAAACGACTACCTCGTTCAATTTTGCTTAAAAGTGTGGCATCAATGTTTGTACCCACTGCAACTTGGTGAAGTGTTTTGTTTTGCTCTGTACGCAAATACTTGATATGTAATCCAATATTCATTTTATACAAATTTAGTCTTGACAATTTTTGACAAAGTTAATGCAAAAATTGAAACAAACAAATGATTGTTGCGAAAAAGAAAAAACGGCAGGCAACATTGCATCAAACCCATTAAGTTAAGCTAAAAATGTAGCACGGACTTTGCTCAGAGCTTGCTTTTTTGCTAAAGAAAGTATTGGAAAGGGCATAGTTCTTCCAATTGTTTTTTTCACCAATAAAAAATACATTTGCCT
>JANRLU010000162.1:0-4917 GCA_033762275.1 Thermonemataceae bacterium
ATAGACCAATCCGAACAAGCCATTAAAGTAAGTTCAGAAAAATTAGACAGTATTGCAGTCGACATATTCACAGAAAAATCAAGCTATGAGCAAATCAAATGTGAAAAACTTAGTGTTTTAGTGTTTTAGTTACCCCTCTTCTATAAGAGGGATAACTTTAATTCTGTTTCTTTGGGCAGGTATTAAGCCCTAAAGGGGCATATAGCGGGCAAAAACCTACAACGCTCGTTAGAAGAAAAACACCTGCAACTACGGCAAGTATAATGCCAAGCGTTCCCGTAACAACTTTTGCCACAAACAAAGCTATCATCACAGATGCAAGCACCGTTCTGATAACTCTATCAATATTTCCCATATTTTTTTTCATAATACTATTGTTTTAATTTAGAATACATCTAAACAACAATGCAAAATAGCATTTAGTTTGCTTGTCTTCGTTTTTTTTCTTGAGCTACCAACTTAAACTCTCGGCTGCTTTGTCCTGCGATAGAAGTATTTTCAGAGGCTCTGCGAAAAAGATAGGGCATAACAGCCTCTACGGGTCCGTAAGGGACGTATTTTACCACATTGTAGCCTGCTTTGGCGAGTGTATAAGAGATTTGGTCACTCATACCTAATAGCTGGGCAAAATGAATACGCTTATCGTTATTGGCAATGCCTTTTTGCTCCATCAAAAAGGTGAGCCATTGGTTACTGTATTCGTTGTGTGAGCCTGCACAAAGAGCCATTCTATCGATGTGTTCTATACAAAAACTTAGTGCCTCATTGAAATCCTTATCACAACTTTCTTTGCTGGGTTGTATGGGGTCGGGGTAGCCCATTTCTTTTGCTCTGAGGCTTTCTTTTTCCATATAAGCTCCTCTTACCAATTTTGCACCTACATAGTAGTTTTTTTGTTGGGCTTCGCTAAAAGCCAAACGCAGGTTTTGAAGCATATCGGCTCTATAAAGCTGATAGGTATTATAAATAAGAGCTCTTTGGGTATTATATTTTTCCATTGCTTCATATACCATTGTATCTATGGTATCTTGTATCCAAGTTTCTTCAGCATCAATGAGCAAGTTTAGATCTAGCTCGGAGGCTTTTTTGCAAATATTATCAAACCTTTGTAGCGTTTTTTGCCATTCTTTTCGTTCATTTTCTGAAAGTTCTTGTTTTTGTTGTATTTTTTCCAACAAATCAAAACGGGCAATCCCCGTAACTTTAAATACTGAAAAAGGAATGGCAGGATTATTTTTGGCTTTTTCTATTGTTCTGATGATTTCTTGGGCTGTTTGCTCAAAACTTACCTCACTTTTTTCTCCTTCCACCGAGTAATCCAAAATTCCTCCGATACCATATTTTGCTAAGTTCTGAATGGTTTTTTCACACTCATCAATGGTTTCGCCGCCGCAGAAGTGCTCAAAAATAGTATTTTTAACAATAGTTTTGGTAAAAGGGATACCATATTTGAAGGCAAATTGTAGAAATCCTGTACCAGATTTTACTAAAAAATTGTTATTCATTGCCCAAAAGAGCCAATAAGTTTTATTGAGTTCTTGGTTGCTTTGAGAGGCAAAGGCAATGCTGGTATCTTCAAAGTGAATACGAAAATTAGGTTGAGTTTCTGTGGAAAGCATATAGAAAATAAATTAAGTTTTGAACAGCAATAGCAACTCCCTTATCAGTGAATTTGTTTTTTTGTTTTTTTTGGTATATTTTTGGCAAAAATACATAAAATTTCTAAATTTTTCTTCTTTACCCAAATAATCTATGTACGAATATAGTACCCAAGATACACTCTTGCTGAAAGAATATGGCAGAAATGTGCAGAAGTTGGTAAGTTATCTGCTTACCATAGCCGATAGAAAGGAGCGAACCGAAAAAGCCTATATCCTTGTAGAGTTAATGAAGCAAATTCACCCGAACTATAAGGAAGTGCAGGATATTCCTAATAAATTTTGGGACGATTTGTTTATTATTTCCAGATTTCAGTTAGATGTAGAATCTCCTTTCCCAATGCCTGAAAAGGAAGCCATAGGAAAAGCACCACAGAAAGTAGCTTACAGTAGCAATCATATTAAGTTTAGGCATTATGGTAAAAACATACAACTTTTGGTGCAAAAAACTGCCCAAATGCCTCAAGATGAAAAAAGAAAGGAGTTGGAGATAGAATTATTTAAGTTGGTGAAGGCTTTTTATATTTCTTGGCAAAAGGAAAACGTGGAAGATTATCTCGTCATAGAGCATATCAAAGAACTTTCTAAGCAGCAAATACAAATCAATTTGGAAGATGTGGCAGAAAGTAAAAGTTCTTCTTCTTATGAGGTAAAAAATAAAATGCTTCATAATAATAACAATCGCTTCAAAAATAATAAAGCAAAGAAAAATAAAAATAAAAACCGAAACAAAAACCCTAACAATAATCACAGAAATATAAATCCATAAATTGTGTCTGACGGACTTGTTATTATTCCTACGTACAACGAAATAGAAAATATAGAAGCAATTATTCGCAAGGTATTTTCTTTGGCTGTTCTTTTTGATGTATTGATTGTAGATGATGGCTCGCCTGATGGCACTGCCGAGAAAGTACAAGATTTGCAGAAAGAATATCCTGAGCAGCTCTTTTTGTTGCGGAGAAAGGGTAAATTGGGCTTGGGAACGGCTTATATAGCGGGTTTCGAGTATGCTTTGGAGCGTAGTTATGCTTTTATTTTTGAAATGGATGCAGATTTTTCGCACAACCCTAATGATTTGCAGCGACTTTATGAGGCTTGCAAAAATGGGGGGGCAGATGTGGCGATTGGTTCGCGGTATGCTACAGGGGTAAACGTAGTGAATTGGCCTATTGAGCGGGTTTTGATGTCTTATTTTGCGGGTAAGTATGTTCGTTTTGTTACGGGTATGCCTATCAATGACCCTACGGCTGGTTTTAAGTGCTATAGGGCAGAGGTTTTGCGTACGATAGACCTCAAAAAAGTTAAGTTTATAGGCTATGCTTTTCAGATAGAGATGAAATTTCAGGCTTGGAAATATGGTTTTCGGTTGGTAGAAGTTCCTATTATTTTTACGGAGCGGGAGCGAGGTAAGTCAAAGATGAGTTTCAAGATATTTAGAGAGGCTTTTTTAGGCGTGATTATCCTCAAAATCAATAGTTTGTTCAAGGTGTATCAGCGTTTGGTTTAGAATGACTTGTAAAGTTTTAATAGATATAGACTAGGAAGAACTTCTTGACTACGAATAGTAATATAATTTATATCTGTATTTTGCCCGTCCACATTTTGCGGAGTAAAAATGTTTCTAAAAGAAACACCTAATTGGGTTTTTTTATTTATTTTATATAATGCTTCTATATCAGCGAAATAAAAAGATTTCTTTTGAATGGGGTTATTGAAAATAACATACTCTGTGGCAGTTGTTAGTAAAAACTTTTCTTTTTTACTTTTAAAAATGATTTTAGTCTGGAAGTATAAAGAGGATGTTCTTGTATTCAATTCATTTTTTTCTATGGAAGTAATGGTATTTGTATTTGTATAAGTTGCTTTTACCTCAAAATTAGGTGATTTTTTGAATGAAGTACTATATATAAGTGTATATTTAGTAATTTTATTGATGGTAGTTGTAGGAATGGCTTCAAAAAAATTAGACACTTGTCTGTTTTTCATAATTGTTACATCTGTTTTCAGACTTGATGACAAATTTGGTATTGATTTATCAAATTTAAAGGTAATAAAAGTATTTTTATTTCCTTCCAAAATAGCTGTATTAAAAAGTGTATAATTAGAAAATTGACTTATGTTCGTACCATAATTGTAAGGAGAATCCATATATCCACAGAAAGCACTTGCTAATAAACCTCTGCTAAAATCCATTAAAAATAATCCTCCAATAGCCATATGATTTTTAGCAAAGAAAATACTATCAGTTCCTAAGTGAATACTTCTGTAATTTTGTATAATACTATTTTCTGTGATATTTATTGCTTGAGGTAGGCTTTTTCCATAAGAGTAATTTAAAAAGCTTACTAGACCTTTTAATAACTTAACATTTATACTGAAATTGGGTTCTATGTATAGATTATTATTCTTTTTATTAGATTTGCTAGTGATGTTCCTTAAAGTTATGCCAAGTGTAATATCTATTTTCTGTGTTTTCAAGCTATAAGTTCCCCCTACACTCCTATTCTGTGTTTGTAACGTAAAATCATTAAATAGGTAATTTAAGTATGTAGTATTCAATCTATTATTTTGAGTTCCTTGTGAGTAAAATGGATGTATATTATTTTCTAAATTGGTGAAAATATTATATTTCCCATTTTTTAAACTGCCTAATAATTGTACTTTTACACCCCAAGTTGTACTTTTTTGATTAATATTTTCTAATAGATGATTGTAAGAAGTATCTATATTAAATAAACCGTTGAAACGATTGGAATTTATCATAAGTATTTCTTCCATTGTTTGTTCAAAAGTATAAAAATCAGCTATAATTGCTTGTTTGTTATTTATTTTTTGACTAAAAGACAGCTTTTGGCTGAAAATATTTTTATCATATTCACTTTTTTCCATTAAGCTGTCAGGAGAGCTTGTATTTACAATATAATTAAGTTGATTGGAATAGTCTGCTTTTTGATAATTGTTATTTACAAAGTATTCTATAAGTGTATTTGTGTTTACTTGATAACGAAGATATAGGCTACCTTTCATAGAAAAATTATTTAATTTTCTTTCTTGCTTTTCTTTGAGTAAAAAGTCTTCGGCAGTACCTCCCAATAAGTATTGTGTTTGCGAAAATACATTGTTGGTATAATCGTTCCAAGTTGCATAATTACCATAATTGATAGTTATTTTTTTTGCAATTTTGCTAACCCCCCCAAAATAAATGAAATAAGCATTATTTATATTTGCTCTTTGGTCTGAAAGTTGTGTGTCGTGT
>JANRLU010000163.1:0-14287 GCA_033762275.1 Thermonemataceae bacterium
CTTTTGGTCAGCCTTTTGGCAATAAGTAGAAAGACTATCAGTCTATTGTAGCTATTACTTTTAGCTCTATAGCTATGGGGGTTGGCAGTGCTGTAATCCCCAAAGTAGTTCTGCAAGGTTGATTTTCCTTAAAATACTCTGCGTATACTTTGTTATATATAGCAAAGTCGTCTTTCATATTAGTCAAAAAGACCGTTACATCTACGATTTTCTCCCAAGAAGAGCCAGCATCTTCCAATATATACTTGATGTTTTGAAATACTGAATGGCATTGTTTCTCTATATCATAGCTAATGATGTTACCTTTCTCATCAAGTTCTACACCAGGAATTTTCTTTGTTCCTTTTTCTCTGGGACCTACACCCGAAAGAAATAATAAATTTCCCACTTTTCTTGCGTGCGGGTACAAACCCACAGGCTCAGGTGCTTTAGAGCTATGGATAATTTCTTTACTTTCGTCTTTCATAAAATATATACTTATCTTGAACTAAGAAGCCTCCTTATTTACTGGAGGCTTTTAGTTTAATCGGGTTTTTCGTCAAAAAATTTATTATTTTTGATGATATGTCCATCTTCATCTATACTGAATTTGGATAATTTTTTATCCGAAGAATGCGTATCCTCCTTTAGTTGTATATTTTTTCTCATATACGTAGGAACGTTAAACTTCTCTTTTAAATCACTCTCATTATCATTGAGATAATTGGTACTCAGGTTTTTAAGAGCTTTCTCTCTATCTTGCCTATTTTTCTGGATTTGCAACCTTTTCAGCTCCATTTCCGTCAGTTGGTCGTCTTCTTCTTGTTTTTCCTCTACCTTCTTAATGTATTTATTAGAGTTGGTGCTTTGTTTTTCTTCGGTATCTATTTTTTCTATTTTAAGAACTATTTTTTCTTCCTTCACTTCTATAGAGTTTTCAGAAAAATTTTCTTCTTTTTCTTTGTAGGTATTCTCTCTTGAGGTCTCCTCTCCTGTCATTTTTGATGTAACCTCTTCTTGAGTTTTACCAAAAGGCATAGATAGCTCTGTTTCTTGAGGAATTTCTTTTCCTGTATCTATGTCAATAATTTTTTTTTGCTGTGTTTGTGTTGGTACAATATCTATTGGATAAATTCCGCCATCTTCTACACTAAAACCTGTAGCAATAATAGTAACTCTTATGGCTTCGCCCAAGGTGGAGTCTATACCCGTACCCCAGATTACATCAGCTGTTTCTCCGCTCTTTTCAGTGATATAATCGGTAATCAGTGCGAACTCTTCCATTTGCAGTTCAGCCTTATCCGAAGACATAATAGAAAGCAAAATCTTTTTAGCCCCTTTGATATCTTTATTATTGAGCAAAGGAGACATCAGAGCTTCCTCAATAGCTTTCAAAGCTCTTTGTTCCCCTTCTGCTTTGGCAGAGCCCATCACGGCTGTACCAGAGCTACGCATCACTGTTTTTACATCTTCAAAATCCACGTTCACGTGAGATTGTACGGTAATCAACTCTGCTATACTTTTAGCGGCTGTAGTAAGTACATTATCCGCCTGAGCATAAGCCTGAGACATAGGCATACCACTAAACATTTCGCGAAGTTTGTCATTGGAAATCACCAAAACAGTATCACAATATTTTCTAAGTTCCTCTATGCCTTTATTGGCTTGCTCTATTTTCTTCTTGCCCTCAAAATCAAAAGGAGCAGTAACAATACCCACCGTAAGAATATCTAAATCGCGAGCTATTTGAGCAATAATAGGAGCCGCCCCTGTACCTGTGCCTCCTCCCATACCTGCTGTAATAAATACCATCTTGGTATAAGAGCTTAGTAATTCGCGTATATCTTCTTTACTTTCTATAGCTGCTTCTCTACCACGCTCAGGATTAGCTCCAGCTCCTAAACCTTCTGTAAGCCCAATACCAATTTGCAACTTATTGGGTACGGGGCTTGCATTGAGAGCTTGAGCATCTGTATTACATACAATAAACTCTACATCTTTAATTCCACGATTAAACATGTGGTTTACTGCGTTACTACCTCCTCCACCCACACCAATTACTTTGATAATGGATTTTCCTTGCAAATTCTGTTTAACAAATGTATAAGACATATTGTTTTTTTTTGATACGAATTAAATGTAAGCAAATATGCTTAAAAGTTTGAAAAATAATGTAAAAAAAATAGTTTTAAAATCCAAACTCAAAATAACCTAATATTCTTAAAAAAACAAAATATTTTATCAGATTTTTTCTGAAAAAGCAATTTCTTTTGTAGCTTGCAAACATAAAGCCTTTAAAATTTGCGAACTATGGTTAGTGATGAGCACAAAGATACCGTAAAACACTCTTTTCCGAGAGTTGTAGTGGCTTCTTTACAGTACGGGAGCTACCACTATGAAAAGTTTTTTGAGTTGGTACCAGAAGCCAAGCCCCTCTTTAAGAATACCTCTGCAGAAAAGCAAGGGCAAATGTTGGTCGCTGCTATCGGAAAAATAGTAAAAAGCCTTGATAAACCTAAAGAGTTGGAACAAGAGCTTATCACTCTTGCCAAATCACATATCAATTATGGCTTAAAACCCGAGTACTTCGCTTTTTTTGGTGTAGCTTTTATCGCTATGCTAAAAAAATCCTTTGGCAATGATTGGAACTCAGCACTTGAAGACGCTTGGGAAGCTCTCTATGAACGTATTTCCAAAATAATGATGAGTATTATTTTCGTTGAACAATATTAACCAACCTATGAAAACCAAAAGCATTCTTATACATTTTATTGTATTATATGCACTTTGGGGTACACTACAAGCTCAGGATAGTTTGGTTGCCCAAAAAAAAGATACTTCTTATTGGAAAAAAAAGGCACAAATCGGAGTAAGTTTTAGCCAAGCCTCCTTCTCGGATAATTGGAAAGGTGGCGGTGTAAGCTCCATTGCTTTGGGAGGATTTATCAATGCTGAAGCTCATTACTTGAAAAATAAAACCTCTTGGGATAATACGGTACGTTTGGAATATGGCATTCTTAAAAATAAAGACCAAAATTTGCGTAAAACCACTGACCGCATACTCTTTGATTCTAAACTTGGTTACAAACTCTCCAAAAAATGGAATGCCTATGTTTCTATCAACTTTCTAAGCCAATTTGATGCGGGTTTTGAATATGATAAAACCTACAAAGATAGCAATGGAAATGTAATTTCTGTAAAAGATAACCTAATTTCTAAGTTTTTTGCTCCAGCTTATCTAACTGAAGCAATAGGCTTTGAATATAAACCTACTAGTTATTTTTGGGCGAGGTTTGGTATCGCCAGTATTCGGCAAACTTTTGTAATGGAGGAAAGTTTCAATAACAACAAGGCTGTAGACCTCAACGGGAATGGCATCATCAATGAGCCAACAGATGGCTTTGATAAAACGCTCAATTATGGTGCTGAGGAAGGGCAAAATTTCAGAAATGAGGTTGGCTTAATCACTTTGGAAACTGATTTCAACAAAGAGGTTGCCAAAAATTTAATTCTACAAGCTCATTATTGGTCTTTTAGCACTTATGAAAATCCTGCCGCCACAGATATTCGCATAGAGCTTGCTTTGATTGCCAAAATAAACTCTTTTGCCAATGCAAAAATATCTGGAACTTTCCTATATGATGAAGACCAAGATTTCAAACCACAATACGCCCAAGCTCTTACCCTCAACTTTGCGATAAATCGCTAAAAAAACAAATAGCATGATAAAATTTTTTAGTTATTTCTATAGTTTGTTCTTTCCATTTTTCACATCACAAGAAGCCAAAGTAGAACAAATTTTTAAAGGGCTATCTGAGGAAGAGAAAGTAGCTCAAATGATTGTTACGGCTACAGGACGCTTAGGAAAACCTAAAAAAGAGGTGGTAGCACTTATCAAGAATAAAAGGCTGGGAGGTGTTTTGTTGCTCAATGGCTCTAAAAATGAATTTAAACAATGGGTAAAAGAGTTTAATCAATTGGGTAAAGAACATAAAGCTATTCCTCTGTTGTATAGTGCCGATGCCGAACCAAGCCTTATCAACCAAAAAATAAAGGGAACCAAGCCTGTAAAAGCCACAGCTCTCATTAAAGATTCTGCGGATTGTGTGGCAGTAACAGAAAGCATTTCTAAGGATTTATTGGATATTGGTATTTTACATAACTTTGCCCCCGTTTGCGATATAAGTACCCAAAATGAGGTGATTGGAAAAAGAAGTTTTGGAAAAGATACACTAAGAGTTCGCAGTTTGGCAGAAATTTTTATCAATGTTTCTCATCAGAAAGGTATTATTGCCACCGCCAAACACTTCCCAGGACATGGCTACGTAAAGGGGGATACACATAAAAAGTTGGTGTTTATAGATGGCGAACTTAAAGAACTTAGTATTTATAAATATCTCATTTCCAGAGATGTACCTTCTATTATGGTAGGGCATATTGCCATTAAAAATAATGAGAAATATGATACCAAAGGTTTACCTGCTACTTGCTCCAAACTAATCGTTACGGATTTACTGCGTAAAGAGCTTGGTTTTGAGGGTATTATCATCACTGATGCAATGAATATGGGTGGCGTTAAAGATATTCCTAATGCCTCTTTGGAAGCAGCAAAAGCAGGCTGCGATATGATTCTAATGCCCGAAAATGAAGAAATGCTTATCCAACAAATTTTAGATTTAATGGAAAAAGATAAAGCGTTCCAAGAGCAAATTTATGCATCTGTGAAACGTATTTTACGTTATAAAGTTGCTTTAGGCTTACTTTAAACCAAAAAGCAACTTTATACTTACCAGATTATATCCACAACCGTACAAGTCGTATACTTCGTATGTGGGTGCTCTGAAGCTCCTGCTTTGGTATAGGAAGGGTCTAAACATATTTTTCTATGCCCCAAACTCGCTACGTTATGGTCTATAAGTAGTTGTAATACTACATCTTTAGCCGTATCCATTCCATAAGAGCAACATTCTGCCACATTAGCTTTTGGGCACTTCACTCTCGTATGCCCTGTAATACCCGCTTCGCCAGACTCCTTGGCAAAGCATTTAGCACTTTCATAAAGTTCTTGGTCAAATTGTAAAGCAACGACAGGTTTCATTGTATTCAGTGTTTCCTCCAAAGAGGCTTTGTAAGGAGAGTTTTCCAAATAGTTACCGTACTTGGCAGGTCCGTAATAATCTTTTAGCTCTATACGGGCAAAATCTTGTGGATAAAGCCTTGCTAAGTTGATGTACATAATTACATCTTTTTCCATTTGAGAGATATAACTAATGTCTTTAGCCGTATTAGCCTCTTCTATCTGCTTTTCTGTCCAATTTTGGGAAAAGGCATAAGAAACAGAAATGCAAAATGCAAAAATTAGGAGGATATTTTTTCTCATATACATTCTTTTTAGTTGATGAATAGAAATAAGTCTGCAAGTTTTATGCATTTTTTGATAAAAATGCGAAGAAAAAATAGAAAAATAATTTTTTTTTTTGATAAATCGTTTTATTTCCCTAAATTTTGGGAAAATATCAACGCTAAAACCTGCTTCTTTGCTATTATGTTACATCGTTATCTCACTTATATTGTTTTTTTAGTTATTTTAGGTATCGGAGAGAGGGCACAAGCCCAAAGTTTAAAAAATTACGCATATCACCCAACCTATATTTACAACTTTTGTCGCTTTACACAATGGCCTCAGAATAAAACTCAAATTACGATAGGAGTTTTAGGGAATAGCCCCATACAACAAGGGTTGCAAAAGATGGCTGCTACAAAAAGTAACTATAACTTAAAATTTGTTGTCAAAAGATTTAATACAGTCTCCGAAATCAATGGTTGTGATGTATTGTTCGTACCTTATGCCACCAATACAGATATTAAGCAAGTACATCAAAAAATAGTTGGAAAATCGGTAATGCTTATCACAGAAAATGAGCAACAAAAGGAATACGCCTGTTTCAATTTTATTGGTGTGAATGGCAAATTGATGTATCAAATAAATAAAAGCCAATGTGAAAAGTCCAATCTTAAAGTTTCACAAAAACTATATGCTCTATCAAGTCCTTTATAGCTTGCAAACTCAAAACTAATGTATCGTAATCTATTATTTTTTTTGTTTTTCATTTCCTTTCCAATACGTGCTCAAATCAATGGAGGTAATTCTTCTTTTGAGTTTCTAAGACTCTCTGCTAATCCTCGTACCAATGCTTTAGGAGGGCTAAATAACTCTTTGGGACAAGGAGATGTCAATATGTTTTTTAACAATCCTGCTCTTTTGGATAGCTCTATGAATGAGGTAGCAAGCCTGAATTTTAGCTCTTTTTATGCAAATATCCCACATTTTTTATTGAGTTATGCGTATGATTTTGGGGGGAAAGTTGGGCAAATAGGTATGGGCGTACAATATATTCGTTATGGAAAAATACAAGAAACTGATGAAGCGGGCAATGTAATGGGAGATTTTATGGCAGCCGATTACGCTATTATCGCTGGGAAATCTTTTAAAGCAAACAATTTTCAGATAGGATTAAACCTAAAATTTATAGCCTCTCAGTTAGCTTCTTATAGTGCTTTTGCTCTTGCTACAGATTTAGGGGCTTCGTTCAAACACCCAGACAAAGACCTTTCTATTGGGCTTAGCCTTCATAATATCGGCTTTCCCATCAAGAGTTTCCTTAGTGAAAACGCAGCCAATTTACCCTTTGATGCTCGTATAGGAGTTTCGTTCAAACCGCAATATATGCCTCTACGTTTTTCCGCTACGGCTCATCACCTCTACAAATGGGATATTGGCTACAATGACCCCACCTTTGCTAACAGCACTGACCCTTTCACAGGAGAAGAACAAAGTAAAAAAATTAGCTTCGCTGACAATCTATTTAGACATTTTGTTTTTGGAACAGAATTGCTGATTCACAAAAACTTTCACCTTCTTTTTGGATATAACCATCTAAGAAATAGGGAATTAAAATACACGGAAGCCGCTAATATGGCAGGATTTTCGGGTGGTGTATCTTTCAAAGTAAAAGGCTGGGAGTTTGCTTATACAAGAGCAAGTTTTAACGGGAAAGCTCGCAGTTTTCTGGCTTTATCTAAAAACATTAAAGATTTTAGAAAAGATTAGTTTCTTTAAAACGAATGATTTTTGCCGTATGTAATATATCAATACTGATAAAAAATAGTGCTAAAATAAGAAAATACTGGTATTTATTAGCTTCCAAACTAATTTCTCTTTTATCTTCCCAAGTCCCTTGTATTTCTTCCAAACTACTTTTTAATTTCTCCATATCATTCCTATTGTTTTTGGTTTGCTTACTGATTTCAAAGTATTTACCATTTGCTACTTTGGCTATTCTATTCAACTCTTCTACATTAAGTTTAGATACAACCTCCTGCCCTTCTTTATCCTTCAAGAATCCTGTAGCCCCTAATATCTTGCTTCCTTGCGTAGAGCCAACGCCAACTATGAATAGGTGAATCCCCTTTCTTTTGATTTCGTTAAGAGTAGCCTCGTAGTTTTCTCCAAAATCTTCTCCATCTGTGAAAAGTACAATTATTTTAGCTCTTTTACGGATTCTGTCCTCTTTAGGTTTGAGCAAAGCCCGCATACTCATTTCCAAGGCATCTTTAATTTGGGTACTTTGCCCAAACATTTGTTGCGTAGAAATGCTCTGTACAAATATATTTTTAATGATTTGATGGTCTTTACTCAAAGGCGAAAGTATAATAGCCTCTGAAGCAAAAACAAGTAAGGCTATTCTCGCCTGTAAATGTCCATTTAGCAACTCGTTAAGTTCATATTTTACTTTTTCTAATCTGCTTGGAGCTATATCCTCTGCATTCATAGAGCCTGAAATATCTATTGCCCAAACAATATCCTTCCCTTGTACTTTCACCTGTTGCCTCTCCTCACCGAAAATAGGTCCCTGCATTGCCAAAAGAATCAAAGATAAATACAAAAATCTGTAGGCAAATTTGATAAAAAAAACAGGTTTTACTTTTTTCGTGATTTTTCGAGCTTTTTGGTAAGAAAGTATAAAGTAAATACCATAAAAAGTAAAGAACAAAGCTACCAAGATGTACTCAAGGTAGCTGGGATATAAATAAAAATTCAAGGCTCAAGTATGTTATATACAATATATACAATTAAACTCAACTTTTTTGAAAAATATAAGCACAAAATATCTCCACTTTCGTTAAAGAGGCTCACAATTCTCAATCTGACTACTAATAGGGAATAATATTTATGTCAATATTCAAGAAGTTTTTGTAATCTTCCGCTTCCTCTTTTATATCTTCGTCATCTTCTGGATGATACCAGCTAATAGCCACCTCTCCACCAACATCCTTGTAGTCTTTTAATAACTTTACAATATCTAAAAAGCATTTGGAAGAGCTTGTATTGTAATAGGTCAGGTTAAACTTAAAGTCTATAGGCTTTTTCACTTCCTCGCTATACTGCTTTAGCCAATCCAAAATAGGTCTGTAAAACTCCCAAGTATCTTCTAAATAAGACTCTCCAGAGATAGAACACTCCCCCGTTTCTGCATTGAGCGTAACATTAGGAGTAAAATAAGTACTTTTGATGCCTTCTACAGTGTAATTTTCCATTGTCGTCTATATTTTAATAAGTCTTACAAATTCTTTTTAACATTCACAGATAGAGCAAAAAAAGATTTGTGCTCGTCTATATCTCTAAATTCTATGGAAATAGGTTGGGCTGAGGTAAGAGCTATCTGAATAAGCCCGATACCTGCTCCTTTACTATTATCAGAACTATACTCACCTTTGTCTTTCTGCTCAAATTTTAATTTTCTCAAAGACTCCCTGTCCATAGAGTTAATCATTTCGCATTTATCCCAAAGTACAGCAATCCATTTTTTATCCACAATATTACCTGCCGTGAGGGTATAGTTTTCGTCTTCCTGACTAAGTACGATAGAACCTATGCGGTAGGTTTTTCCGCCCAAAGTAGTTGATTCTGAAGAATAAAAAAATATATTTTGAGCCAACTCCATAAAAATGGCATATATTTTCTTCCCTGACTTCGGGTCTGCCGAAAGCCTTTCTTGTATTTCTCTGCTTATCTCATTGATAATCACATCAGACATTGGTCCTTTGTAAGAGATTATCACGTCTTCATCACTTAGACTAAGATAATGATGAAAAAAACTGAATTTTTTAGATGCCATAGCTATTATCGGGTTTAGTTTTTATCACCGCCAAAATATTTTTCTTCTATAATATCAGCTACTTCAGCTACTTCCCAAACGATATCCGATAATTCCTCCACGCTATTTACGTGCTCAGCAATAGGGCTTGCCTGTACGATAACTGTTTCGCAAGGAGTACCGTCAGAGAGTTTATCTTTCGTAATGGTAATCATAGAGTAATAGCCAAAACCTGCTTCTTTCAGTAAATTATAAGTATCCGTCTTGAGTGGGTCAAAAGTACCACAACGGCTATTAAAGTAAAAACAATCTTTGCCTTTCGCTCTATTAGGAATTACCCAAGCATATACATACTGATAACGGCTTGAGCCATCTTTTAGTTTGAAAGGAATATCTAAGGAATATACACCTGGCGAAATTTCTTTGATTTGAGCGTTGAAGCGTAAAGCAACCTCCTTAATGGCAGAATCAAAATTAAGCATATTTTTTTGGTTTTGTTTAAACAATTTTCAAGAAAAAAAATATGAAAAGCAAATTTTTGATAAAAAATCTACGTAAAATTTTTATGAATAAAATTACCAAAAAGTTTCCTTACAACAAAGAAGCTATTTTGGTGCTTGCTTTTAAGCCTGTACCCGTCAAAACAAGAGCTATTTTTTCTCCCGTATCGTTATTTTGAAGGTATTGTCTTAAACCCGCTAAAGCTACTGCCGAAGTAGGCTCTACAAAATACCCTTTTTGAGCTATCATCTGCCAAGCCGATTTTATTTCTTGCTCCTCTACTGATAAAAAAGCCCCCCCTGTAAGTTCTACATATTGCAAAATTTGCTTTCCACGTAAGGGAAAACCAATAGCTACACCCTCTGCAATAGTTTCTTGTGCTTGTATGGCTGGTATATACGTCAATCCCTCTGTAAAAGCCTGATAAAGAGGTGATACATTTTTAGCTTGCACAGCTATTATTTTAGGAGATTTATCTGTAATGCCTGCTTTATGCAACTCTCTAAAACCAATATACAAGCCTATGAGCAAGCTACCATTGCCTACGGGCACCACTATTGTATCAGGAACACTCCAAGCGAGTTGTTCTGCTATCTCAAAGGCAATTGTTTTTGTACCTTGAAAGAAAAAAGGATTCCAAACATGACTTGCATAATAAGTATCTTTAGCCGCTTCATAGGCTTTTTGAGCTGTTTGCTCCCTTGTTCCTTCTACCAAAACGACCTTTGCTCCATAGCTTTTTATTTGTAATAATTTAGTTTCTGATACATACGCAGGTACGTATATTTCACAGGCTATATTCGCTTTTGCACAATAAGCGGCTACAGAGCTACCTGCATTACCCGAAGAATCTTGCACTACTTTTTGTATACCCAACTCTTTAGCTTTGCTTATCATCAAGGCACTTCCTCTATCTTTGTAAGAACCCGTAGGCATCAAGAAATCTAATTTTAAATGTACTTCTTGTCCCTCTATCAAGATTTTTTGCAAAGGCGTAGCCCCTTCACCGAAACTTACCATATTTTCATCAGAAATAATAGGCAAAGCCTCCCTATATCGCCATAGATTAGCGGGTCTGTTTCTAATATTTTTTTTGTCAAAAGAGGGTTTAAAACGGATATCCAATAAATCACCTTGTTCGCTTTGCCATATAGGAGCCTCTAAAGAATATTCTGTCTGTGTTTTGGTACAAATAAGACTATTAGATTTCATTGATTGCCATCAAATTGGTTTTATACTCAGCCTAAATTAATTTTATTACATCTCCTTGCCCAACAAAACGAGCAAAATCCTAACCACAATCCCAATTATACATCACATCAGAAAAATCTGAATTTTTTAATTTTTCTGCATCTATGAAAAAATTAGCCACTCCCATATCTCCCCAACAAATTCCATTACTAGTATCTATTTGTAAAAGCAAAGTATTGTATTTTTTTAGTTTTTCTTCATCATATTTTCGTGGGTCTTCTTGCACAAAATCTGCATAACCTCCTATTTTATGCCCCGCATTACTGATATGCTCCGAAATCCAGTCTGCCAATTTGTAATTGTCTTTTTCAATCACTTTTTCAAACTCTTCTAATTTTTCCCCCATTACATACTCCAAGTTAGCATCAGAAATACCTGCATACTCCTCTTTTACAATAAACTCCAATTTTTGAGCCTTGAAAAACTCATCAAAAGGCGTAAATTCTGGTTCTGGTAGCTCTGGTAAGTCTCTCTGAAAACTTTCTTTATCTATTTCTGGAAAAAATAGCACTCTAAAATCTTTCTGACTGGCTTGGTTGTCAAAATCTAAACCATATAAGTCGTTATCAGCAATATAAAACTGCAAGATACCTTTTTTAGGAAGGTACGCTAAAGGAGGTATTTCCTCAAAATTAATTTGGGCAGCCAAATACAAATACTTTCCTTCACTATCTTTTGGATACTCCACTCCATAAGGCAAATAAGGCATTCCTGCAAATTTGCTCTGCCAAATTTCCACGCTTTCTCCTTGCTTGTTGATAATCCTTAGAAAGGATTTACGTGTTTTTTCAAAAACTTCCTTGAAATTCTGTAAATCATCTGGGAGACTGATATTTTTTTCCATAAGCTAATTTTTGTTGCGAGCAATATACACAAAATCAAATAAAAAGCATTAAATTGCCATAAAATTCTATAAAAAATAATGGAAAAAATCTTAATTCTTGACTTCGGTTCTCAATATACCCAACTTATTGCCCGCCGTATTAGAGAAATGAATGTGTATTGTGAAATAATTCCTTTTCATCACATTCCTCAACTAAGCAGTGATGTGAAAGGAATTATTCTTTCGGGTAGCCCTTGCTCTGTACGAGAAACCAATCCTCCTGATATAGATTTAGCCTCTCTTCGCTCAAAACTACCTATTTTAGGGATTTGCTATGGAGCACAATTACTTGCCCATAAATTTGGTGGCAGTGTAGAAGCCTCCCCTACACGTGAATACGGCAGAGCCAACTTACAGCATATTGAAAAAAGTAATGCCTTACTACAAGGGCTTTCTTTTGGTTCGCAAGTTTGGATGAGCCACGGTGATACCATTACGTATATTCCTGATAATTACGAGCTTATAGCAAGTACTGAAAGTGTAAAAGTAGCAGCTTTTCAAGTAAAAAACGAAGCAACCTTCGGTATACAATTTCACCCCGAAGTAACACACTCTTTGGAGGGAGCTACTTTGCTCAAAAATTTTGTTCTCCATATTTGCGGCTGTTCGCAAAATTGGACAGCTGATTCTTTTGTGGAAAGCTCTATCCAAGAACTTCAAAAACAATTAGGAGATGACAAAGTAGTTTTGGGGCTTTCTGGGGGCGTGGATTCAAGCGTGGCAGCCTTGCTCTTACACAAAGCCATTGGCAAAAATTTATACTGTATTTTTGTGGACAATGGGCTTTTACGAAAAAACGAGTTTGAAGAAGTCTTACACTCTTACCAAGATTTGGGCTTGAATGTAATTGGTGTAGATGCTAAAAATGACTTTTATAAGGCTCTTGAAGGGCTTAGTGAGCCAGAAGCCAAAAGAAAAGCCATTGGCAAGACTTTTATAGAAATTTTTGATAGAGAAGCTCATCGCATAGAAGAGGTGAAGTGGCTCGCTCAGGGTACTATCTACCCTGATGTCATAGAAAGTGTAAGCGTAGCAGGACCTTCTGTTACTATTAAATCGCATCATAATGTAGGTGGTTTGCCTGAAAAAATGAATCTTAAAGTAGTTGAACCTCTCAAAACACTTTTTAAAGACGAGGTTCGTTTGATAGGTAAAGCACTCAACTTGCCCAATAACATTCTTCACCGCCACCCTTTCCCTGGTCCTGGTTTGGCTATCAGAATTTTGGGAGATGTTACCGCAGAAAAGGTGCAACTTTTGCAAGCTGTAGATTTTATTTTCATTGAAGCCCTCAAAAAACATCTTCTATACGAAAAAGTATGGCAAGCTGGGGCTATCTTGCTACCCGTACAGAGTGTTGGTGTAATGGGAGATGAAAGAACTTATGAACGTGTAGTTGCCTTACGTGCCGTAAGTAGCACAGATGGAATGACCGCAGACTGGGTGCATTTACCCTATGAATTTCTCGCAGAGGTTTCCAATACAATTATCAATCAGGTAAAAGGCGTAAATAGAGTTGTTTATGATATTTCTTCCAAACCACCTGCTACTATTGAGTGGGAATAAGTAATGAAAGCTTATGCGATTAAGTCATTTTCAAGCAAATAAATTGTAACAATTGCTCTTTAACTATGCTTAAAACTCTTTCCAAACCTATTTATGTGATTTTTTTGCTCCCCTTGCTACTTAGCCCAGCTTGGTACGCTTGGGGTGGAGCATTCCTGCTTTTTGTAGGTTTTGTACCTTTGTTAGCCTTGGAAGAAAACCTTCGCAAACAAAATAAAAAAAGAACTTTATGGAAGTTTTGGGGCTATAGTTATCTCGCCTTATTACTCTGGAATATTAGCACCACTTGGTGGGTTTGGAACTCAAGCCCCGAAGGGACAATCGCTATGTTGCTTATCAATAGCTTATTTATGAGCTTTTTTTGGCTGCTTTTTGCTGTGTTCAGAAAAAAACTTCCTGAAAACATATCTTTATATACCTTCGCCATTTTATGGCTAAGTTTTGAATTTTTACATCTAAATTGGGATTTAAGCTGGACTTGGCTCAATTTGGGCAATGGCTTTGCCTACACTCCACAATGGGTACAATGGTACGAATATACAGGTGTTTTGGGCGGAACGCTATGGGTTTTATTAGCAAATATCTTTTGTTATGAGCTACTTAAAGAATTGAATAAAAAACACATTATAAAGTTAGCTATCATCATATTTTTACCCATAGTTATATCATACATAATATTTTATACCTATCAAGAAAAAGGTGAAGAAGTAGAAATTATTGTTGTGCAACCCAATGTAGACCCCTATTCAGAGAAATTTGTAGGGCAAGAAAAATTCATTCCTTATGCCCAGCAAGCTGATATTTTGCTCAATTTACTACAAAAGGAATTATCTCCTGAAACAAAATTAGTGCTTTTTCCCGAAACTGCCTTTGATGAAGGCTATAATGAAAGTCTCATCAAAGTATATACCCCTATTCAAAAACTTTTAAGTTTTACCCAAAAATATCC
>JANRLU010000164.1:0-2683 GCA_033762275.1 Thermonemataceae bacterium
CCTACGGCTTGGTCGGCAAATTCCTCTTCTGCATCTGCAAACCCCGTCCAAGTTTTACCTTTTACTAGAAGTTCTCCCTTGCTTAGTTTTGCTTCCAATAAAAGGGTTGTAGAATGGCACACTGCCGCTGAAGGTTTGCCCGCCTCATAGAAAGATACAAATAATTTCTCCAAATCTTTATTCCCTCTGAAAGTGTACATTGGACCTTGACCGCCTACCAAAAATATAGCCACATAATCACCTTGATTCACTTCTGTAAGCTTTTTTGTATCTTCTAACATCGCAAGAAATTCAGGCTTTTGCATATAACCCAAAGAAATTATATCGTGAGCTGAGTAGCCACTTACATCGGTTGGGTTAGAGTACCCGTCCATCATCAATTTACCACCCTCCGTTGAAACTAAGTCTACCTCGTAGCCCGCTTCTTGAAAAACACGCAAAGGGTGCGTTAATTCTGCTGCCCAAAAACCAATAGGCCAGCCTGTTTGCTCAGAAACAGCTGGAGAACTTGCTACCATCAAAATTTTACCTTTAGAAGGAGCTCCATGAAAATGTACATAAGATTTTACTTCTTTTAACATAATTTAGTATTTTTGGTGAAAAACTTCGTAAATATGTATCCCAAACATATATTTTCAATGTATATCACCTAAAAGTACGATACATACTTTTTAGAAAGTATTGTTTATTTTATTAAAAAAAGGCTATTTTTACACTATATTTAGTACAAACAATTTCAGTTATGCCAGACTTTATCTATAAAGGAAAAGTTTACTATAACCCCGTTCAGTTGGTGATGGAGCAAATAGGAGGCGTTTGGAAAGCTCCTATTTTATGGCGATTACGCAATAAAACTTTGCGTTATAGTGAATTACGTAAAGATATTGAACACATTACAGATAAGATGCTCACTACTCAACTACGAGAGTTGGAATCTGATGGGTATATTTCAAGAAAAGTATATGCCGTTGTCCCCCCAAAAACGGAATATAGCCTCACCGAAAAAGGAAAAGATATAATTAGCCTTATCAGCGTGATAAGAGATTATGGGATAAAAATGATAGAAGAAGAAAAAATTATCAGTCAAAAATAAGATACCAAGCTATTTTTTGCACTTTTTCGGGTTCTATTGCTTTTATTTTCGCCAAGTCTTCTACAGATTGTATTTTTCCGTGTTGTTTGCGATAATTGATGATTACTTTCGCCAATTTATACCCGATATAAATATGCTGTTTGAGTTCCTCTTCAGTAGCCGTATTTATTTTTATCTTTTTCCAAGAATTAGGAGAAATATAAACATATTTTTTCAAACTATTTTTAGCCATTGTATCTAAGGTATAAATCTCATCTATTTGGCTTATATCAGCAAATCCCCCGAGCCTTTCTCTATATTTAATAATGCTTAAAGCTCTTTTTTCTCCTATTCCTCTCAGTTTTTTAAGTTGAACTGTATCAGCTATATTTATATCAAAAGACTGAATTTTAGCTTTTTGCTTTGCATAAAATTTCTTGTTTGTATCTTTTGCTCCACCCGAATAACTTGCAAAGTTTTCTTCTTTATCTCTGTCGTAAGATTTATTTTTATAGGAAGGATATTTTTTATATTTTTTACTTTTATTCTCAAAGTTATTTTCTATCTGAATATAAGGCTCTAAGGCTATGTATAAATCTTCGGGGAAATCGTAGACCCTTTTTAGGTCGGTTTTTTTTCTAAATTTTCCTCCCTTCGCCAAATAGTTTTGTATTCTTTTGGCTATTTTAGCGTCCAATCCAAACTTAAGCCACGTTTCTGTATTTATTTTGTTGGGGTCAAAAGGGTAAAAATCGCCATCAGGGATAGGGATTTCCGCTTCATTATCTAATTTTTCAAGTGTAAGTACAAGGCTATCTCTTATTTTATTATCCTTTGTGTTATCAAGTTTTCGGGATGGAGCGTACTCATAAATCCAAGGAATAATGATGGATAAAATGAGAATAAACAGCAGTAAAATAGTACCATTGGTTTCTTTCTGTGAAAAACCAAAATAGTTACGTATCATTTTTTTAACCTTTGTAAGCATAGATGTAAGTATATTTCCATTGAAAAATAAAAAAATGTTAAGAAATTTCATTATTTTTTAACAAAAAAATTTAAAAAAGGCGTTTAATTCTTAATTTTGCACAAAAATTTAGAGAATTTAATGAAACCAGTAAGAGTTCGTTTTGCACCAAGCCCCACCGGTGGGCTTCATATTGGCGGTGTTCGCACTGCTTTATATAATTATTTATTGGCTAAGCAAACAGGCGGTCAGTTTCTCATACGTATCGAGGATACCGACCAAACACGCTACGTAGAAGAAGCCGAAGCTTATATTATGGAAGCTCTGCGTTGGGTAGGAATAGAGGCTGATGAAAGCCCTGAAAAGGGTGGCAAACACGCACCTTATCGCCAATCAGAGAGAAAAGAACAAGGAATTTACCAAAAATATGCTTTAGAACTCCTCGAAAGTGGTAATGCCTACTACGCCTTTGATACTTCTGAAGAGTTGGAAGCTATGCGACAAAAATTAGAGGCTGCTAAGGCTAAAAATACCTCTTACAACGCTATTTCTCGTATGCAAATGAGAAATTCGCTTACTTTACCCGCTGATGAGGTAGCTAAGAAATTAGCTTCTGGAGAACCCTATGTGATACGCCTCAAAGT
>JANRLU010000165.1:0-13399 GCA_033762275.1 Thermonemataceae bacterium
AAATTAATTATGGTAAATCCCCCCCCCGTTTTCCAAAAATTTCTTAGGTTCAATCTTAAGTATTTCAGTTTTTCTTGTGCTATTTTACTCAAGTTCCTATGCACAAGTCACACAACCTTCTCCCCAAGGTTTTCCTGATAAGTCTTATGTGGAATGGATTGATAATTCTACCTCTTTTCCTCAAAGAATAATATTTGATGCTCAAAATAATTCCATTCAAACGGCAGTAGCTTCAAGAATGAATATAAGTTATGCTTATCCGCTTACATTGAATCCACTTGGAGGGGACGTTAAAATAGTAAATAAACTTATGGCAACGGGTGGTATTCAGATGTATAACCCTACTATACCTTCTAATTACAACAAGTTTGAAATACTCTTTGATAACACAAATAATGTGGAAGGTGGAGATAATAAAGTTATTTTTAGAAATCATAAAAAGTATGGAGGGAGTTTTTTGTGGCAAAATTTAGACGATAATAATAACGCTCTTGATTTAATGAAATTGGATAATAATGGTAAATTAAGAATACCTGAACTTTATGCCTCTAAAGCCACTATTAAACTAAACTTTTGGCAAGATAAAGTTTTTGATAATACATATAAACTTCGTTCACTCAAGGAAGTTGAAAAATTTATTAAGAATAATAAACATCTACCTGATGTGCCTTCTGAAAAAGAAATTATAGAAAACGGTTTGAATATTGGTGATATGCAAGCAACTCAAATGCTTAAAATAGAGGAAATTACATTATACCTTATAGAACAAAATAATATAATACAAAAACTTCAAGAAGAAAACAAAGTTCTCCTAAAACGTTTAGAAAAATTAGAAAAATCAGGTAATAAGATAAAAAGATAGTATTTATGAAAAATATTTTGGGAATAATTATTGGACTTCTATTTTTATTAAGTATTACACAATGTAAAAAAGAGGTAGATCTTTGTGCTAACCAGAAACCATTTGAAGCTGATTTTGATATAAAAGAGGTGGTTGGTGATAGCTCATTTGTAACTGATACTACTTTAGCTCAACAATTTGTTATTTTTGAAGCTAAAGAAGATTACGATACCTATGAGTGGAAAATAGGTTTAGACGAAAGAACTTTTACCACAAAAGATGTCCAATTATTCTTTCCAGAACCTACTCTTTTGTTGAATATTCGCTTGATTGCAACCAAAAAACCAAGTGCCTGTTTCCCTAATGATAAAACGGTGGATACTATTGTAAAAACCCTAAAAGTAGTACCCTTCGAACAATCAAAACTTATTGGTGAATATCAAGGAGCTGATATTGATAACCCTAATGAGCCATATACCGTGAAAATCTTTGCTGGTGATCTTAGAAATGATGGGTATATAGATTATGTATTAGATAATTGGGTAAGAGGCTGCTTAGCTGGAAAAGATGTGGATGGCTTTTATAATTCCACTTTTAGTGCTGGTCAGCTTGGCTATCAAAATGCCTATATGAACAAACAATATGTTACAAGTTGTTTGTGTAGGGGATATTTATCTGTAAGTGAGGACGGGCAGGAATTAACTGCCTATGGAGAAAAAGAAATAACGTATTATCCCAATAATCCTCCAGGCAAAAGATTAATTGGCAAACCCACAACTTTTAAAGGTAGAAGAAAATGAAAAATATAGTATTTGCTACAATATTAGCCGCACTATTTTTGGTAGGTGGCACAGTTTCCGGGCAGGCAATATGCCCTCCTGTAGGGATTAGTACTAATCCTGAAAACCCTATTAATCCTCAAAAACCAATAAAAAAAAATAGTTTTGATTGGAGAACAGAATTCTATAGATTTAACTATAAAAACAGCCAAGTCATCAATATAATTTCACCATTTTGGGATTCGCAAAATGGTGTTACAGACCCCGTATATGGCTATGAATCAAACTCTAGAGATTACCACCCTGAAGATGGCTGGGAACTTTTGGCTAAAGAATTTGGCTATGAAGACGATAATATCACACCTAAAACAGAGAATATAAGTATGCCTTATTTGGTTCTTTATAACAAATATACGGGACTTATGCGTGCTTTTTTTGCTATAGCCGTATCAGATAGAAACGAAGATTATAATGCTGCGAGTGTTAAATTATTATTTAATACTGGTAGTTTTCAAAGCTCTCTGTTATTACCTCTAACTTCCACAGTTGTTTCCTTTGAGGAGGAGAAGACTATCGCTAATTCCACAGCTTTTATTAACTACGACTTCAAATGGTTTTATGCAGATTTTCAGATGAATTATGACCCTTGTACTTGTCAGAATTCAGCAACATTAAAAATGGAAGTACGTTTAATATCTTCTTCAAATATAGCTCTTACTGGGCTAATCAATGGTACTATTCAGAGTATAACACCTGATGGTGTGGAGGATGATAATGGCAAATGGTCTTTTGACGTAGGTGACCTATCTGATGGTTTAGAAAAAGCCAAAAGCACTTACAAAAGCATTGACGATTTCAAGAACTCTGAGTTTAAGAAACTTGATTCTTTGAAAAAAAATTTAAGTGCTGTTCTTACAGGTGCGAATACTCTTTTACAAATGGAGAAAAATATTGAGAGCAAGGGAGAAAGTGTGGATGCACTAACATCTATGCTTTATTCAAATAAATTTCTTAGAACGGGATTGAAGATTGCTCCATACGTAGGAGCAGCCTTTTCTTTCTTAGATGTTTTTGTAGGAGGAGGTAAAAAAAATGCTCCAGAGCAATCTTTAAAACTCCTACCTATGTATATCAATGCTGAAGTTAATATAAATGGAACGCTTAGTCGAGAAGATATTTTTAAAACTTTTTTTATATCTTTGCCTGGTTCTTTAAATTCTTCCAATGATAATAACCGTTATCCTTACTATAATGAAGTTTTGGGGGTAATTAGTATGTTAAAGCCGCCAAAAATTCACTACAAATATAGTGGGTACTATAGAGACTATAAAATTGCTGAACCCATTTCTTTCGTTTTGAATCCAGCTGCTGGCTTTCTCTCTAATCCAGAAATCAAGGTGGCTTATGTAATAGAGCATGATTACTCTCCCCTAACACAACAACTAATAACAAACCTTTCATTACCAAATTTAGACCAAAATGGTAATAATGTAGAGTTATTTGAGCGTGAAGGTCTTAATAGTTTCAGGACACCTTACTTTCCCTTGGAGATGTTAAATGATATTGGCTTTGCCACACAAATACCTGTTATCCAAGGTAAAAGTGAGCCAAGAGTTTATCTAAAATTCCTTATCAACTTAGAAAGATTAGACGCTACAAATAATACTCAAAATGTACTGTATGTTAGTACATATAAAGCTGATTTGGTTTATAACCCATTATTATCACCCTATAACTTTAACGTGCCCGCCATACTGAATTATGAAAATACATCTATCACAGATAGGTATAAACAATTCAGTACTAATAAAATTATTTTTAAGAATACACAAGTCGTACCTATAATTACAAACCCTAAGGATAAAATCTTTTTGAGTAGTAAAATAGAAATTAAAGATTCTTTTATTAGCCCTCAAGGTAGTAGTTCTTCCGTATTATACAACACCATTTTCAAGGCTGATGAAATAGTAATAGAGGGAGAAACGTTAATAGAGGCGAAGCAAAATAATCAGGTTGTATTTGATTATATAGTACCCTCTTTTCCAACAATCAACCAGCAAACTTTACTTAATTTTTGTAACAGTTCACTGTATAAAAAGCCTTCCAGAATAAAGAGAGAGGTAAATAAAGATAGTGAGGTATTAAATAATGTAAAAACAAATATTGAAAATGAAAACTTCTACGCCTATCCTAATCCGTGTGTAGATGATACCTCTATAAGTTATACACTTGATGAAAATACTAAAGTAGAATGTTACATAAGCAACTTGCTTGGCGAAAAAGTTATGACTATAGTACATAATGAATATCAAAAAACGGGGGAACATAACATAAAAGTAAATACACAATATTTACCAAAAGGCGTTTATTTTTATACCTTGGAAACACCCAAAAATAAAATAACAAAACGTTTAATAATATTATAGAAAATTATTCATAAAAATTTCGTAAAAAAGAAGAAAAAAATCTATTTTGCATATATTTTTGATATACTATTTACCAACACAAAAATATATGCAAAACTTAGAAGACTCTTTGAAATACCAACAATGGCGAAAAGTATTGGAGCATAATCAGATTAAAATTGATGAGGTAATTCCTTTGCATCTCATTCATAAATCCAATGGAGAGCTATTGTTCGGACTGATTGCAGCAAAAGCTAAAGCTCCAAATGGTGAAAATTTACTGCCCGTTGCCCTTTTAAGAGGACATTTCGTAAGTATTGTAACTGTGTTCATAGAACAAGAAACGCAAAAGAAATATCTACTAATGGTTCGTCAGTACCGAATAGCCAATGGCGAATACAGCTACGAACACCCTGCAGGTATGTGTGATAGCCAAACAGACCCTTTCGCAGTAGCTATCAAAGAAATTGCTGAAGAAACAGGCTTGCAAGTAGAAAAATCTCAACTGAAACTACTCAACCAAGAACTTTTATTTAGCTCACCAGGCTTGCTTGATGAAGGTGGCTACTTTTTTGCTTGTGAAATAAGCATCTCCAAAGCCGAAATAGAAGCTTTTCATCAAAAACAAACAGGAGCAGAAGGAGAAAGAGAATTTATAAGCACCCATATTTGCCCCATAGAGGAGGCAATGCCACTAATGAGTAGCATTACTTCAAGACTCAACTTAATGATGTATCTGTATCCTGAGCATCATTAAGAAAGAGAAAATAGAAGAATTATTGTACCTGATTCAGCTTTGCTTACTCGTTAGTAAATTTTATTTTCTATTATCCTCTCCAGAAAGCATACTTACATAGCTTTCGTACCGAAACAAAGCGATTAGCCCCTTTTCTACCGCCTCAATAATTTTACATTGAGGCTCGTGCGTGTGCGTGCATCTCCCCCCAAACTTACAAGTTCCCAAATAGTCTCGCATTTCTGGGAAATAATGAGAAAGTTCATCAGGCTGTATTTCTGCGATGCCCAGTTCCTTAATTCCTGGTGTATCTATGATAAAAGTATTAGGGTTCAGCTCGAACATCTCAGCAAAAGTGGTAGTGTGTACACCTTTATTGGCAAAATTGGATATTTCAGAAGTTCGCAAGTTTAGGTTAGGATTGATGGCATTTAGCAAACTGGACTTGCCTACGCCCGAATGCCCTGAAAGCAAAGTGATTTTCCCTTCTAATATTTTTTCAAAATCCTCAATTCCAGCATTTTGAATAGCTGAAGTTCTTAGACAGCGATAACCAATTTCCTCATAAATCTCTATCAATTCAGCTTGATAGGCTTTATCTTCCTCGTCCAGTAAGTCTTGTTTATTAAAAGCTATCACCGCAGGTATACGGTAGGCTTCAGCACTTACCAAAAATCTATCTATAAAACCCAGAGAAGTTCTTGGGGAAGTAAGTGTTACGACAATAAGAGCTTGGTCAATATTAGCGGCTATTAAGTGTCCATGAGCTGTTTTATGGACAGATTTTCGGATAATATAGTTTTCTCTTGGTAAAATATCGGTAATGATACCTATTTTTTCTTTGGGGTCGTCCCATTCCCAAACTACTTTATCGCCTACGGCAATAGGGTTGGTTACTTTAAGGTCTTTAGTTTTAAACTTACCTCTTAATCTACACTTGATAAGTTCCTGATTTTCAGATTTTACATCATACCAAGAACCTGTTGAACGAATAATTATTCCTTGCATAGTTGAGAAAGTGCATCGCTTTCGCAATGCACTTTATTTTTTTTTAGTTTAAATATTTTTCTACCTCTACCAAAGGTAAGCCAAAAGCATCAGCAACTCCCTTATACACTACCTCTCCATTGATAACATTCAACCCTAATTTTAGCTCATTATTATCTTGGCAAGCTTTTTTCCAGCCTTTATTAGCCAACTGCATTACATAAGGCAAAGTTGCATTGGTAAGAGCTAAAGTAGAGGTATAAGGCACCGCTCCAGGCATATTAGCCACACAATAATGGATTACCTCATCAATAATAAAAGTAGGATTCTCGTGAGTAGTAGGCGTACAAGTTTCTATACAACCACCTTGGTCTACGGCTACATCTACCAAAACAGTACCTGGACGCATCATTTTTAGCATATCTCTGGTGATGAGGTGTGGTGCTTTTGCTCCAGGAATAAGCACTGCCCCTACGATTAAATCAGAAGTTTTGATAGCTTCGCGGATATTATAGTCGTTAGACATCACAGTTTGAACATTAGCGGGCATTATTTCATCCAGATAACGCAAACGAGGCAAGCTAATATCCATAATGGTTACATTTGCTCCCAAACCAGCAGCCATTTTTGCGGCGTTAGCTCCGACAATACCACCACCCAAAATAAGTACATTGGCGGGTTTTACACCTGGTACGCCCCCCAACAAAATACCACGACCTTTCAAAGGTTTTTCCAAGTATTTTGCCCCTTCTTGCACAGCCATTCTACCTGCCACCTCCGACATAGGCACCAACAAAGGCAAACTTCTATCATTCTTTTCTACAGTTTCATAAGCCAAACAAACCGCTTTACTTGCGATCATTGCTTTGGTAAGTGGCTCGTAAGAAGCAAAGTGAAAATAAGTAAATAGTAGTTGGTTTTCTTTTATTAAAGCATATTCTTGCTCAATAGGCTCTTTTACTTTCACAATCATCTCAGCAATAGCATATACTTCCTCAATAGTATTGAGCAGCATAGCTCCTGCAGCGGTGTATTCTTCATCGGAAAAACCACTACCCTCGCCAGCAGATTTTTGTACATATACTTCGTGCTTGTTTTTACGGAGTTCCGCCACGCCAGCTGGCGTAAGAGCCACACGGTTCTCGTTGTTTTTAATTTCTTTGGGTAAGCCAATTATCATAAATTTTGTGTTTAGGTTTGCGTTACAAATATAACAATTTTGAGATTATATATCATTTTTTAGGGTGTAGGATTTTTTAGCTTGTCTTTTAATTTTTTTTCAAAATCTTTGTCTATTTCTGATTGGTCATAGCAATTCTGGCATAAAGAAATCCCCCATTTTGCTACAAAAATGAGTTCTTCTTCTATTTCAGTCTGCTGACAAACAAAACAATAAGTAAGAAAATGCTTGTTATCAAAATGAATCCCACACATACCAATAGTTTAGTTGGTGCCTTCTTTTAATCTTTCTGCGTTTTCAGCCAAACGCAATTCCTCTATGAACTGCCCAATATCTCCCGCCATTACTGCATCTAAGTTATAGACCGTCAATCCGATACGATGGTCTGTAACACGACTTTGCGGATAATTGTAAGTACGGATTTTTTCAGAACGGTCTCCTGAACGAATTTGAGATTTTCTTTGACTGATTAGCTCTTGATTTTGCTTTTCAAATTCTAACTCATAAAGTTTAGTACGTAGCATCTGCATAGCTCGCTCACGATTAGCAAGTTGAGAACGCTCTACTTGGCAAACCACCACAATTCCTGTAGGTTTATGTGTGAGTTGTACTTTGGTTTCTACTTTATTTACGTTTTGCCCGCCAGCACCCCCCGAACGCGAGGTTTGTAACTCTATATCTCCAGGGTTCAACTCCACATCAACCTCTTCAGCTTCTGGGAGCACTGTAACTGCTGCCGCCGAAGTGTGTACACGTCCTTGTGTTTCGGTAGCGGGTACCCTTTGTACCCTATGCACACCAGATTCGTACTTCATTTTCCCGTACACATCTTCTCCTTTTACACTCGCAATGATTTCTTTGTAGCCACCTGCTGTTCCCTCCGTATAATCCAGCACTTCAAATTGCCAACCCTGACTTTGAGCAAAACGTTGATACATCTCAAACAAATCGCCTGCAAACAAGGAAGCTTCATCGCCACCTGTGCCAGCTCTTATTTCCAAAATAACATTTTTACTATCATTAGGGTCTTTAGGTATCAATAATTGTTTGATTTCTTCTTCAACTTCTTCTTTTTTTGGATATAATTCATCAAGTTCATACTTTGCCATTTCTCTAAATTCTTCATCTTTCTCGTTGGCAATCACTTGTTTAGCATTATCAATATTACCCAATATAAGTAAATACTCATTGTATTTATCTACTATTTTTTGCAAATCTTTATACTCTTTATTTAGTTTTGCATAGGCTTTCATATCACTCAGAGTAACTGGGTCTGTAATGAGTCGGTTCACTTCCTCAAAGCGATTTTTAATAGCTTCTAATTTATCAATCATAATACTAATTATATTTACGTTTTTCCGCAAATTTAGTTGTTTTATTTCTTTTTCCTATATTTTTTATTTGCCGATAAAAAAAATTAGTTTAAATTTGCCAAAAACAATTAAAAATGAAAAAACACATCATTATTGCTTGGTTTTCACTACTTATTTCTGTTTCGGCTTATGCCCAACTCGGAGACTATAAAACTCATACTATTTATCTTTACAACTTCACAAAGTATGTAAAATGGCCTGCAAGCTACCAAACAGGCAATTTTGTGATAGGTGTCTACGGGATATCCCCTGTTACAAATCAATTACAAACTGCCACAGCCAATAAATCAGCAGGTACACAAAAGATTATCATCAAACAATATAACACCATAGCCTCTATTGATAATCCTCATATCTTATTCATACCCAACCTTAAAAGTTCGCAATTAGCCAGCATTAAGCAAAAGTTACAAGGGAAATCTACACTTATTGTAACAGAAAAAAATGGTATGGCAAAACAAGGTAGCCACATCAACTTTATATTGAGAGATGGAAAGTGGAAAATAGAAATCAACCAAAAAGAGCTTGCCACTTCTAACTTACAAATAGCAACACAACTTTCACGTATAGCTATACCTGTAAATTAGAAGCAAAAACAAAAAATTATGAGATTTTACAATAAGTAAAATCATCTCTACGATGCTAAAAGTGCTCACATATAACGTCAATGGCATACGTGCTGCCATAAAGAAGGGCTTTGTAGAATGGTTATCGGCTACACAAGCCGATATTATTTGTTTACAAGAAATAAAAATTAATGCCTCTCAATTCCCATACGAATTATTTGAAAATTTAGGCTATCAATGTTATATTTTTCCTGCCCAAAAGGCTGGTTATAGTGGCGTTGCTGTTTTAAGCAAAATCGCCCCAAAAGAAGTAAAAAAAGGTTGTGGGATTAGTAGTTATGACGAAGAAGGAAGATTATTAAGTCTTGATTTTGAGAATTTTAGACTAATAAGTGCCTACTTACCATCTGGCTCGAGTGGCGAACTCCGACAAGACTTCAAAATGCAGTTTTTGGCTGATTTTTATGATTGGATAAAACAACAGAAAGAAAAAAACTTAATTATTTGTGGAGATTTCAATATTTGCCATCAAGCTATAGATATTCATAATCCCAAAGCTAATGCCAAAAGTACAGGTTTTTTACCTGAAGAAAGAGCTTGGTTCAGTAGTTTTCTGGAAATAGGTTTTCTTGATAGTTTTAGATACCTACATCCTGAGACCCCACACCACTATACTTGGTGGAGTATGCGAAGTAATGCGAGAGCCAAAAATCTTGGCTGGCGAATTGATTACCAAATCATAAGCGAAAGTTTGGCAAGCAATTTGATGAGAGCCATTATACTTTCAGAGGCTCAACACTCTGACCACGCCCCCGCTTTGATAGAATTAGCAATATGAAGAAAATATATATTTCAAGTATTCTCTGGCTTTTATTAAGTAAGATATTTGCCCAACAAATCTATCCACATCAGTTGGGAACTGTTCCCTTAGCTCTAAATCCTGCTTTTGCAGGTACGTCCGAAAATTGGCAAGTAAGCACACTTTACAAAGTACAGTACCCCACCGCCAATGCTTTTAGCAGTAGCCTTGCTTCCTTTGATAGCCATCTGGAAAATCCAAGAAACAGCATAGGCGTATTTTTACAAAGAGATGTTATCAGTGTAGCTAATGGTAAAAGTTTTAGAAATTTGCAAGCTCAACTAAATTATGCGTATTTGCTGCCTGTAGGCGAGTATTGGCGTATCAAAATGGCAGTAGGAGTAGGTTATGGAAGTAAAAACCTGAATACTTTACAACTAATTTATGGCGACCAATTAGATGAAAATGGATACACCGGACAAGCAAGCAGCGAAATGCCTCTTCTTTCTCAAAATATTGATTATTTAGATATACAAACAGGTATTTTAGCCTATAACGAATATGCTTGGATAGGCTTTTCAGCATTTCATCTCAACCAACCTACACAAGATTTCTTGGGTGCCGAATACCAAATTAACAGACGTTTTTCGGGGCATTTGGGTATAAAAATACCACTAAATAGCCAAGAAACTTATTTTATTAGCCCTTTAGCCGCTTTTTATTCTCAAAATAATGTTCATCTTTTAGATGGAGGCATATTCTTGGAAACCGAAGCACTACAAGCCGGCGTTTTGTATAGGAATATCCCTATTCAAACTAAAGGAGCGAATAGTTTAAACTTTCAAGTAGGCTTTAAAAAAGATTTTTTCCGTTTCTCTTATAGTTATGCGATGATGCTTGGCTCTCTCAATGGGCTTGGTGGCGGACACGAAATAGGCTTACGTTTTATGATGAAAACAGATATTGATGAAAGTAAATGGAGCTTTCGGAAAATTTCTTTATTCTAAATATTTATTACAGTTTTTATTACTAAATTTGAAGCCTTTAAATTTGAATTTATGAGCAAAAAATCAACCGAGCAAAACGCACAAGAATTTTTACAAAAATACCTCAATAATGCCTCTCCTACTGGCTTCGAGTGGTCTGGACAACAAATATGGTTAGAGTACCTCAAGCCCTACATAGATGATTACTATGTAGATGCTTATGGGAGTGTTGTTGGTATCATTAACCCAAAAGCTGACTATAAAGTAATTATAGAGGCTCACTCTGACGAAATTTCTTGGTTTGTTAATTTTATCACTGAAAGTGGCTACATCTATGTTCGTAGAAATGGCGGCTCTGACCCCGTTATTGCCCCTTCTATGAGAGTGAATATTCAAGGAAAAAAGGGAACTGTCAAAGGCATTTTTGGATGGCCTGCTATACACGTTCGCCACGAGAAAGAAAGAGACCCAATGCCAGACCTCAAAAATATTTATATAGACATTGGTTGCTCTTCCAAGCAAGAAGTATTGGAAAAAGGCGTAGATATAGGCTCAGTTGTTACTTTTGTAGATGAAATGTTTGAGTTGAACGATAAATACTACGTAGGTAGAGCCTTAGACAATCGAATTGGCGGCTATATGATAGCCCAAGTAGCCCGCAAACTCAAGGAAAGTAAAATAAAACTTCCTTTTGGCTTATACATAGCCAATTGCGTACAAGAAGAAATCGGCTTACGTGGAGCAGAAATGGTAGCAAACGCTATCAAGCCCAATTTGGCTATCATCACAGATGTTTGCCACGATACACAAGCTCCTTTGTACAATAAAATTATTGATGGCGATTTTACCGCAGGTAAAGGTCCCGTTCTTACTTTTGGTCCCGCTGTACAAAATAATGTACTCAAAATGCTTTTTGAGGTTGCTGAAAATAAAAATATAGCCTACCAAAGAGCCGCTGTTTCTCGTTCAACAGGTACTGATACTGATTCTTTCGCTTACTCTAATAGTGGTGTTCCTTCGGCTCTTGTTTCATTAGCCCTCAAGTATATGCATACCACTGTAGAGATGGTTCATAAGGAAGATGTGGAAAACATCATCAATCTAATGTATGAGTTTTTGGTGCAGCTAAAAAACGGACAAGATTTTAGATATTTCAAGTAAAAAATTATGTTCACAGGAATTATAGAGGCATTTGGCATTATAGAAAAAATTGAAAATCAGAGCTCTAATACAGTTTTTACTATCCAAAGCCCTTTGGCACAAGAGCTAAAAGTAGACCAAAGTCTTGCCCATAATGGCGTATGCCTAACAGTTACGCAGATACAAAATCAATCACATCAGGTAACAGCTATCGCCGAAACTCTCCGAAAAACAAATTTGGGGAGTTGGAAATCTGGTGATAAAATTAACTTGGAAAGAGCAATGCCAATGAACGCCCGCCTTGATGGGCATATCGTACAAGGGCATATTGACGAAACAGCTATCTGTATAAGTAAAAAAGATGAAAATGGAAGTTGGTTATTTAGCTTTGAGTATCAAAGCAATTCGGAAAATATAACAATAGAAAAAGGTTCTATCACGGTGAATGGTGTAAGTCTGACGGTTCTTAATTCAGGTAAAAATAATTTTTCTGTGGCAATTATCCCCTACACATACGAGCATACTAATTTTCATCAAATAAAAGTAGGCGACCAAGTAAACTTAGAGTTTGATGTAATTGGGAAATATTTACAAAAATTAGCTAAAAATTACCTAATAAAATAACCTTGACCAACTTTTCTATTACATATCAGAATCAAGTTTATAGCTCAAGTGATATTTTAAGCAAGGACATGCAAAGTATTGATAATCAAATACTTTTGTATGTCTTTGAATTTTGTAAGTCTTGGCTTTCAGGGAAGGCAGGGTTTGTAGTGCAAACTTCCGGCTCTACTGGTACGCCCAAAACTATTGAGGTAAGCAGAAAACAAATGGAAGCAAGTGTAAAAATGAGCCAAAAAGCTTTTAATTGGCAAGGAGGTGAAAAAGCGTTACTTTCTCTACCAACCCAGTTTATTGGCGGAAAAATGATGCTTGTCAGAGCCATGATGTTAGATTGGCATATCTACCTACAAGAATCTTCTGCTAATCCTTTCGCTCATCTATCAGAACCCTTTGATTTTCTGTCTTTTACCCCCTATCAAATACAAAATATTTTGGAGAAAAGCCCCGAAAAAGTATTTTTACTCAACCAAGCAAAGAATATTATTTTGGGTGGAGCAAGTTTGAGCAATAATTTGGAAAATATCATTCAAAATACCTTACAAAGTCCTGTGTATCACACCTACGCAATGACAGAAACATTAAGCCATATCGCCATTCGGCGTATCAATGGAAATAATAACAGCGAATGGTTTGAGGTATTAGAAGGAGTAAAAATCAGGTTGGATAATCGGCAATGTCTTTGTATTACTTCGCCAAGTACCGAATATAAAGAACTTATTAGCAATGATTTAGCAGAAATAAAACAAGAAAGATATTTTAAAGTTTTGGGCAGGGTTGATAATATCATCAATAGCGGAGGCATAAAGATTAGCTTAGAATCCATAGAAAAAGTTGCAGAAGAAATTTGGGAAGATTTGAAACTCTCCTATCGTTATTTTTGTGCAGGCATTGCAGACGAATACTTAGGACAAAAATTAGTTTTGGTGGTGGAATGTAAAAAACTTAGTGATGAGCAAGAAAATAAAATTTTGACTATGCTCAGC
>JANRLU010000166.1:0-11194 GCA_033762275.1 Thermonemataceae bacterium
ATTATATAAGTATATTATTTGTTTTTTTACAAAAAAAACGAATACAATCCAAATAAATATTTGAAAAATAAAAAAAAATATAATATTTATTTTACTTATTTTCATAACGAGCTACCAAGAAACTATCTCTTTTTTCAGCAAAAACCAATACCCTGTACAAATACCATTCTTTCAGCTCGTAAGGATTACCAGGTATTTTTTGGTAACTTTTTTGAAGTTTTCTCCCAAACTCATCTAATTTTTTTTGGTAATAGTATTTACGAGCCAAGTAGTTCAATACGCTTGCGTCCAAACCCAAGACATAAGTTTCAAACTGATTTATTATACCTTTTTTGTTGGAAAAGTATAGTATAAAAAGCTCTTGTGGCATATTTTTTTTTACAGGCTCGGCAAACATTCCGAAGCGAAATAAAGGGTAAAAATCATTGATAAGCAAAAAAGGTAGCCAAAGTAAAACAAGCGTGAGTAAAATCTTGGCTTTCATACCTCATTTATTTAGTGTAAGATTTTAGCTCTCCTACAATAAAGCCCTTTCGTGTACGAGCATACAATTTAGCGGGTATTTGCTGAGCATCAGCAGTTATTGCTATTCTCAAAGATTTATCTTCCAAACCATCAACTTTGGGAGCAATCAAAATCAAGATGTAACAATCTTTCTCACCATTATAAATACTCATCTTCTTTTTGCCTAAGTATTTGAGTTGTACTTCTTCTATTTTTTCAGGTTCTGTTAGTAGTTTTATTTTTATTATATCATTAGTTTTCAATGACTTAAAATCTATTTTCCTAATTTTGTAAAAAGCACTAAATAAATCTTCTGTATCTTGGCTGAAAACGCTGGTTCTCTTATCGTTAGGTTGCTCTAAAGTATAGCTTGTTGCCTTTGCTGTGTTCAAATTATACTCAGTGATATAATTTGTTTTTTTCTTTCCATCATCAAAATAGGCGTGTAATTTAAGTGGTTTGAGCTTTTTTGTTTCAATCCAAGAGGTAACTTTGTTATCAAAATTAACAATACCAAGAGCTGCCGTAATTTTGCCTACTGCCGTAATACGATAACAAACCTGATTCGCTATTTTTTCTGTATTTTTCTCTGTTTTGATATTAAGCTCTGCTACTTCATTGCCATCTTTGAGGAAGCTATAAGTAAATCTTTCTCCTGCGGGGCTTATTTGAGCTTTTGTTTTTGAAGTAAGGCTAAAAAATAAAAGAAAAAGGAAAAGGATGGAATATTTCATAAATTTCAATGTTGGACGTAAAAAAATACGAACAAATATAGCCATAAAATTCCTAAAAAATGCCAAAAAATTGTAGCTAAATGCAAACGCCTCTGATTGGGTGGATTGATAGCGTACACAAAAGCATCTACATAAGCCGTTTTACGAACCGCTTGCCAAAATAAAAATAACATCGCTCCCATACCCCCAAATAAATGCAGAATATGTAAGCCAGAAATTACATATAAAAAACCTACTGAAACAGCTCCCCTTCTCAAATGAAGTCCTTGTACTTCCAACTGTCGCCAACCTATCAGTTGGCTTATTACGAAGAATACACCCAAAGCCAGCGTAGCTCCCAAAAAATAACGATAAGTAAAAAATTCCTCTTTTTTAAAAGCATTATTGGCTATGTACAAAGTGTAGCTACTCAAGAGGATAAAAACCGTACTGAAACCAAATATTTTGGGTAGTCTGAAATCCACCCAATCTATATGATTTTTACGAACCAAATAGCTGAAAGTGAGAAATACAAAAGCTAAGCCCATTCCTATCATTGCAAAAAGAAGCATTGTTTCTTGGGGATGTCTTTTTCTAAACAAAGATTTCATACAAATTTATTTAGGTGTTCTTTTTGAAACATTAAAAAAAATATTTTTGTTTATTTTTATGCAAAAAAATAGAAATTTTGTACGCTATCAAAATAAGCCTTACAATAGCTTAGAAGGCTAAAAATAGATTTTCTAAAAAAACCTTAGGGGTTTGCGTATATTTATGCTGTATTTTGCTTTATTTTGTGGTAAGTTTTTGTAGGAGATGAAAGAAAAAAACAATATTATCGAGCGTATCAAAAACGCTCTTAAAAATAAAAGTGAGCAAAGAAGCCCTAAACCAGACTTTCAGGCAGATGTCTATACCCATAAATCCATTGATGATTTAGCCATTCTTTTCGCTGAAAACCTCAGAGCTATACAAGGAAATTTTTGTTTTTGTGAAAATGAAAATGCTTTCTTACTTAATTTGCTTGCTCTCATCAGGCAGAAAAACGCTAAAGAAGTATTTGTTTGGGAAAAAGATTTACAAGCGATTATTGACCTCACCGACCTTGCCTACAGAAAAGATGATGAAGGCTTTGAAGAAGCTCTTATTGGCATAAGTACTTGCGAATATCTAATAGCTAAAGAAGGAGGCGTTTTGGTGAGTTCTAAACAAAAATCGGGAAGAAGATTAAATATATACCCCCCCATTCATATTGTGGTGGCTTTCAGTTCCCAAATCGTTTATGATGTAAGTACTGCTCTGCAAAAAACAAGAGAAAAATATAAAGGTAAACTTCCCTCTATGCTTTCTTTTATCAATGGACCAAGCCGTACGGCTGATATTGAAAAGACTTTGGTATTGGGAGCACACGGACCCAAAGAACTCCATGTATTTTTGATTGATGACATTATGTAGGCTTATTATGAAAATCTATATTATAAACGGAGCAAATCTTAATTTATTAGGCAAAAGAGAACCTGAAATTTATGGGTATCAAACTTTTGAGGATTATTTTGAAAAGCTAAAGCAAAAATTTGAGTATCTGGACTTACATTATTTCCAATCCAATATAGAAGGAGAGCTCATCAATAAAATACATGAAATAGGCTTTGAAGCAGATGGAATTATCCTCAATGCTGGAGCTTATACGCATACTTCCATCGCCTTGGCTGATGCCATTCGAGCCATTAAAAGCCCTGTAATTGAAGTACATATCTCCAATATCTTTGCTCGAGAGAGTTTCCGACAACATAGCTATATATCAGCAGTTTCTGTGGGTATAATTTCAGGTTTGGGGCTTTATGGCTACGATTTAGCTCTCAGTTACTTTCAAAAATAAAAGATTTCAACCCTTATGCCGTTGGTACATACTTTGTCTTTTCAGGAATCAAAGTATTCAAGGCTTTTTCAAAGAAAGGAACAAACCAAGCAAAAGCAAGCAATCCCAAAGTATTGAACCAAAAATGAGCATTGGCAAGAATTTTTTCGGGTTGTTCGCTACTGCTTACCCATTTTACAAAATCTATAAAAGGATAAAAAAATAATAAGCCCAAAATAATAGAGATAAGATTGAAAAGAAGATGAAATATGCCTGTTTTGATAGCTCTTCTCGTCCCGCCCAATGTAGCAAAAAGTGTATCACTAACCGTTCCAAGTTCAGCACCAAGCATCACTGCTACGCCAGCCGATAAGCTTATTACGCTCTTTTTTACGAGTAACATTGCCATTACAACAGTGGCTGACGAAGATTGAATAATAACAGTTGTAAAAGCTCCAAGCAAAGTTGCCTTTGTTGGGTTATTTTCTTGCATAAGTTCGTATAAAAATGAGCTTTTTTTCAGTGGCTCTACTGAAAGCTCCATCAAAAACATACTAAAAAATAACAAGCCGAACATCAAAAATAGCTTTAAAATCATATTTTTAGTGCCTTTTTTAAAAATAAGCATTAAAAATAAAGCTCCTAACATCACAAAAGGAGCTATTTTCCCCAAATCAAGCGATAAAATTTGACTACTAATTGTAGTTCCCACGTTTGCTCCCAAAACAATGCCCATTGTCTGCCTCAGTGATAATATATTGGCATTAGCCAATACAATCGTGATAATAATAACAGCCGAAGAGGAATCTAAAATAACCGTTGCTATAAAGCCAAAAAGAATAGCTAAAAATACATTGCTGGCAAATCTCTCCAATACGTCTCTCATTTTTTCTATGGAAAATGCCGAAACTATCTCCGATAAATTGGCAATAGCAAACAAGAAAATAGCCAAAGCTCCCAAAAACTGCATTAGCAAAGTGTTCATAGATATTTTTACTCGAACTTACAAAAGTAATATTGTGTTTTTTTTAAGCTATTTTTAAGAAATTATTTTCCACAATTATTAGGTATTTTAGCTCTATTTTAGTACATTCGCTTCTTTGAAGTTCTTTATGAAAAAATACCCAAATTGTAATTTGAATAGCTATACAGAATATCCGTCTTCTGTTTTACCCCAAGAAATTCAGACGCAATTAGAGAAGATAGAAGAGGTAAATGGAGAATGGGAAATTCTTTATTTATGTAAGATTTGTAAGGAAAAAATTATTATTCGTTTGGAAGATTATCATCACTTTAGACACGTTACGACCAAAATACCTTGCGAGCTATGAGAAAAATTCAAAAACTATATTTAAACCTTTACCTCATATTTATCTTACTACTTTTTTATTTCCCTTCACAAGCACAAAAAAATATAGAAAGTAAAATTGATAGTTTACAGAAATTACTGACGCATACAAAAGCCGACAGCAATAAAGTAAATATATTGATACAAATTGCTCAAATACAAAGATATACAAACCCAGAAAACTCCTTAAATTATAGCAAACAAGCTCTCCTGCTTAGCAAAGAACACAAACTCCCACTTAAAGAAGCCGAAATTCTAAATATGATAGGAACTCTTTTTAGAAATATGACACAATACGACTCGGCTATGATTTACCACCTAAGCTCCATAGAAATATACGAAAAACTCAAAATTAGCAGAGGAATCGCCATCAATTTTGCCAATATCGCTAATATCTACAATATCCAAAAACAATGGGATAAAAGCAATGACTATTATCAGAAAGCTCTCAAAGAACTCGAACAAGCCAAAGATTGGCGTTCCATAGGTATTATTTATATCAATATAGGCAGTACTTATTATCAAAAAATAAATTGGGTTAAGGCGAAAGAAATGCACGAAAAAGCCCTCAGCTACATAGAGAAAAGTAAAGATGAAGAAAGTAAAATCTTGGCTTATGCAAACCTAAGCTCTATTTTTTTTGAACTTAATAATGACGCACAAGCAATTGCTTATGCCCAAAAAACACTTATTAGCCCCAACAAAACCAACGGAATTGTCGCTTCTGTTACAATGGCGAAAGTTTTTCTAAAAAGGAAAGACCATAAAGCAGCAGAAAAATACGCTCTAAAAGCTCTCCAATATGCCCAAGATACCAAAGACTTAGAGAAACAAATAGAGGTAAATACCACACTTATAGATATATATAGATATAAAAATGACTTGCAAGCCCAAATAAAAATATGGGAAAAAATCAATAAACTTAAAGATTCCCTACATCAAATCAATCTCAATGCACATAATCAAAGTTTAGAAAAAAGATTGGAAAATTTACGTTTTAAAAATCAAGAACGTGTTGCCAACGAAAAACAAAGCAAACAAGAGCAAATCATCAGCAGACAAAGGCTTTATTTGGTACTTTTTGCCTCTATGATTCTAATTATTTCTTTTTTAGGAATTATCGGTTATCAGAAAAATAAAGCTCTTAAAAAAGCCTACGAAGAAATTCAGCAGAAAAACCGCCAACTAAATGAACAAAAAGAAGAAATAAAGCTATTGAATAATAATTTGGAAAATATCGTGAATGTGCGTACCCAACAACTCCAAGAACGAAACCAACAATTAGAACAATATGCTTTTTACAACTCTCACAAACTTAGAGCCCCCGTCGCCAATTTATTGGGCTTATACAACATCTATCTACAAGAAAACTCAGCAGAAGAAAAAGAAAAAATATTAGCCTACATAGACCAAAGCGTAAAGAAATTAGATGATTTAGTAAGAGAGATTCAGAGGATAGTAGAAACCGACGAGCACCTTAGCAAAGCAAAATCCTGCTAAAAATCATTTTGATAGCCAACCTCTATCAGTAACTAATAGCTTTTTTTAACCGATATTTGCCCGTAGTTATCAATTATCAACGTATCAAAAACTTGCTTTCTTATGAAAAAAATACTTGTTCCCACCGATTTCTCGGAGTTTGCTGATAAAGCCCTGCAAACAGCCGTAAATATTGCCAAAAAAACAAAAGCTGAGATTTTGCTGGTGAATGTCAATGAAATGTCAGTGGCAGCACTACCCATCTCAGAATACTATTACTACGACAAAGAAAAAGAGCAAAATTATCTGGAAATGGTTAATGAAAGCCTCAAAAAAACTTTAGACAAAATGAAGTCTGATATGGATTTGGGGGATATACAAGTAAGTACATTCGTAGAAAACGGCTTATTAGTTGATGTAGTCAAAGATTTGGCAGCAAGCGAAAACGTAGATTTGATTATAATGGGTACGCAGGGAGCCACAGGAACGAAAGAAATGCTTATAGGCTCAAATACAGAAAAAATCGTTCGTTCCGCTACTTGTCCTGTACTTTCTATTCCTAATAAAAGCTACGATAATTTTGATAAACTCGTTTTTCCTACTACACTTCGCCCCGACCAAAGTTCCGCCTTTGCAAAATTGGCGAAGATGCAGCCTGTATTTTCAGGAAAAATACATTTGCTTTACCTCAATAATCCCGCTCATTTAGCTGGAGAAGAGGCGATAATTGCACGTAAAGATGAATTACTAACAGAAAGTAACTTGCAAAATGTGGAAATTTTCATTGGAGAACAAGATATTTTTGATGAAGAAAATGCCATATTAGAATTTGCAAAAAACGAATCCGCTGACCTGATTGTAATGGCTACACACCAACGCAAGGGCTTAGCCCATTTATTTTTAGGAAGTATCACTGAGGATACCATTAACCACTCTCCTATTCCTGTTTTGGCTATTCCCATAAAAAAATAACACTTTTTACTCAAAAAACCGCCTCTTATTTTTTGAGGTGGTTTTTTATAGCCTAAAATAAAGCTTCAGCGAAGATTATAGATACCAAAATTGCTTACTTCACACAAATTTTGTATTTTTGGTTTCGTTTATTTCTATACTTACCAACATATTCTAATTAAAATGGAAGAAATTCCTTTGAAAATCAGCGACTTAGCCATTTCAGAAATAAAAAATATTATTGATAAAAAGTCTATTCCTGATAACTATGCCTTGCGTATCGGGGTGAAAGGTGGTGGCTGTGGAGCTACTTTTATGCTTGGCTTTGATACACCCAAAATAACTGATGAAAGCTATCTGATAAATAATATCCCTATTTTAATAGATAAAAAGCACCTGATGTATGTAATTGGTATGGAAATTGACTTTGAAGAAACCCAAGAAGGGGTAGGTTTTACTTTTTCTAAAAAATAAAAGGAAATACCAAGCCTCACTAAATCACTCAAAAAATTGATTTTTCTCATCTTTATTTAAAGGCTAATCCGACATATTTGTAAAAAAATATATACAAATATGGCTCAAATTGGCACAAAAAACAAAGATGCTTTCAAAGAACAGCTCGGCGTTTTGGATAAAAAAGGAAAAAGAGAGTGGATTTACCCTAAACAGGTAAGTGGCTTTTTTTACAAGGCACGCAATGCCTTCGGTTTTGTTTTACTTGCTGTTTTATTTGGGACGCCCTTCATCAAAATAGACGGACATCCTTTTATGCTTTTCAATATTTTGGAAAGGAAATTTATTATTTTTGGTATCCCCTTCTTCCCCCAAGATTTCTTCTTGTTGGCGTTAAGTATGATTTCTTTTATCGTATTTATTGCCTTGTTTACGGTAGTATTTGGGCGTCTGTTTTGTGGCTGGGCTTGCCCACAGACTATTTTTATGGAAGTTGTTTTCCGAAAAATAGAATATTGGATAGAAGGCGATGCCAACGCCCAAAAACGCCTCAATGCAGCACCTTGGACACAAGAAAAAATTATCAAAAAAACTGCTAAGCATACCATTTTTTATGTCATTTCATTCCTGATAGCACACACTTTTCTCTCTTATCTCATTGGGGTAGATGAGTTGAAGAAAATGATAACCGAAGGACTCGCAGAAAACTGGAAAACTTTCCTCATTTTAGTAGTATTTTCAGGAGCTTTCTATATGGTTTTTGCTCATATGCGAGAAATCGTGTGTATCGTAGCCTGTCCTTATGGTAGAATGCAAAGCGTACTCTTAGATAGCAATTCTATTGTGGTTGCCTATGATTTTATCAGGGGTGAGCCAAGAGGTAAAATGAAAAAGGAAGCCTCAGAAGTCCTAACAACCGAAGCCAAAGGAGATTGTATTGATTGCAAACTCTGCGTACAAGTATGCCCTACGGGGATAGACATTCGCAATGGCACACAATTAGAGTGTATCAACTGCACCGCTTGTATAGACGCTTGTGATGAAGTAATGGAAAAAATAGAAAAACCCAAAGGGCTTATCCGTTACGACTCTATGAATGGTATCAAAAATGGTAAAAAGCTCAGTTTTAATTGGAGAATGGCTGCCTATTCCACCGTTTTAGTAGTTCTACTCTCTATTATTGCCATCTCTTTATCTATGCGTTCAGATGTACAAGTAAATGTAATGAGAACCCCCGGTTTGATGTACCAAGAAATCAATAAAACTACCGTAGCTAATGTATATAACGTAACTTTGGTAAATAAAACTTTTGGAGATAAAGAAATTACACTTAAATTGCAAGACGGACAAGCTGGTGTGATTAAAGTAGTTGGTAATCAGAAATCTTTTAAATTGAAACCACAAGAAGTTTTGAAGGGCACATTCTTGATTGAAATTCAGAAAAAAGATATTCAGGAAACCAATATGAAGTTTAAGGTGATGGTTTATGATAATGGCAAACTTATCAGCGATATAAAAACTTCTTTTATGGCACCAGCCGAATAAAACATCAGTATTTATATGAATTTTGGAACGAAAATAGTCATTGCTTTAGTTATTTTTATTGTCTTCATTCTTAGTTTGGGCTTTATGATGATGAATGCCAACAAAGAAACCCCAGAGGACAACTACTACGAGAAAGATTTACGCTACGAGCAGGAAATACAAGCCCAAAAAAATGCGGCTACACTCTCCGAAAAAGTAAATTTTAAAGTAAGTGAAAATAAAACACTGACTATTTCCTTTCCTAATGAAGTAAAAGATTATCAAGGCGAAGTAAATTTTATTCGCCCTGATAATGCCAAAGATGATAAAGTGCTCCCTTTGTCGCTTTCCGAAAAAAACGAACAAATTCTTGATATACAAGACTTTAGAAAAGGATTATGGAAGGTACAAGTCAAATGGAAAATGAACAATAAAGAATTTCAGACACAAATTTTTGAGTTTGTAAAATAACAAAATTATGTGGTTAGCTTTCTTGACGGGCTTGTTTGGAAGTATGCACTGTGTAGGTATGTGCGGAGCTATCGCCCTAAGCCTGCCTTCTCGTACTTTTTTCGGAAATTTTCTTTACAATGTTGGGCGAGTACTTAGTTACACCTTCTTAGGTTTTTTATTTGGTACTTTTGGCAAGGGGCTTAATCTCTTGGGTATGCAACAAATCCTTTCCATCATCTTCGGAATTTTTATCATTATAGGGGCTTTTCTTCCTCAATTTCAAGAACTACCTTTCCTTAATTTCATTTTTAATAAACTTAAAAAAGCATTTACTCCCTTTTTTAAGAATAAAAGTTATTTTTCTTTATGGATGATTGGGATACTTAATGGTTTTTTGCCTTGTGGTTTGGTATATTTGGCTATCATTGGTTCGGTAGTAACAGCCGAGGCAAGTGAAGGAGCTATGTATATGCTGTTTTTTGGTTTAGGCACTATCCCAATGATGCAAAGCCTAAGTATCTATAAAAATTTGCTTACAGCCGAGTGGAGAAGAAAAATCTTTAAGTTTTTACCCGTATTTGTATTTGTTACAGGCTTACTTTTAGTGTTCAGGGGCTTAAATCTGGGAATTCCGTATATTAGCCCGCTTATAGAGCCTGCCTCCAATAATGTAGAGTGTCATTAAGTAGCGAAACTCTTTTCTTTTGTATTTATTTTGTTTGTATTTTACCAAAAAATGAATAATTTTGTTGTCGTAAGTTTTATGTTAGTACATTTAAAGCAGCAAATACAATGGCTATTCAAACAATGCAAACCCTCAACTTTCATTTTACAGAAGAACACTTAGAAGTACAAAAAGCAGCAAGGGAATTCGCTGAACGCGAGTTACTCCCTGGTGTAATAGAGAGAGATGACCTACAAAAATTCCCAGCTGAGCAAATCAAGAAAATGGGCGTACTTGGTTTTATGGGAATGATGGTTTCTCCCCAATACAATGGTGGTGGTATGGATACCATCTCTTATGTGTTGGCGATGGAGGAAATTTCTAAAATAGATGCCTCTGCCTCTGTGAGTATGTCTGTGAATAACTCTTTGGTTTGTTGGGGATTAGAAAAATTTGGTTCTGAAGCTCAAAAAGAAAAATATCTGAAACGTTTAGCTACTGGTGAGGTAATTGGGGCTTTTTGCCTTTCTGAGCCTGAGGCTGGCTCTGACGCAACTTCACAGCGTACTACTGCTGAAGATAAAGGCGATTATTATTTGCTCAATGGTGTAAAAAATTGGATTACTAATGGTAATTCCGCTTCCATTTATTTGGTTATTGCCCAAACTCACATAGAAAAAGGACATAAAGGCATTAACTGCCTTATCGTAGAAAAGGGAATGGAAGGCTTTGTTGTAGGCAAAAAAGAAGATAAAATGGGGATTAGAGGCTCTGATACACATAGTTTGATGTTTACAGACGTAAAAGTACCCAAAGAAAATAGAATTGGAGAAGATGGTTTTGGATTCCGTTTTGCTATGGAAACATTAAATGGTGGAAGAATTGGCATCGCAGCCCAAGCCTTAGGTATCGCCTCCGGAGCCTACGAATTGGCTCTGAAATACACCAAAGAACGCAAAGCTTTCGGCAAACTTATTTCCGAGCACCAAGCCATACAATTCAAATTAGCTGAAATGTATACAAAAATTGAAGCTGCCCGACTGATGATTCTAAAAGCTGCCTTCTTAAAAGATAAAGGCGAAGATTTCGCTACAACGGCTGCTGCTGCCAAACTATACGCCTCGGAAATTGCCCAAGAAGTAACTTCCGAAGCTGTACAGATACACGGAGGATATGGCTATGTGAAAGAGTTTCACGTTGAACGCCTCATGCGTGATGCAAAAATTACACAAATCTATGAAGGTACC
>JANRLU010000167.1:0-17032 GCA_033762275.1 Thermonemataceae bacterium
CGCCCAAAATGGGTAAGGGTGAAAAGGTAGTGTAAGAGACTACCGCTTTATTGGCGACAATAAAGGCAGGGTAAACCTCAGGTGTTGAAAGACCAAATAAGCCAACGGCTGCATTTTTTTGCACTAAAAGTGGCTCGCTTGAAGTTGGCGGGTAGGTTGATAGAGGCAAAGTGCAAATTTTGTCCTAGATAAATGATAAGACATACAACTATTGTATGACAGAACCCGGCTTACAGACTTGTAGTTTTTTAAACTTTTTTACAAACAATCAGTTATGCTGGAAAGATTTTTTATCTCAAAAGCTAATTTTACAAAGATATGAGCCAATACTCTATCAAAGATGTTGAAAATTTATCAGGCATAAAGGCACATACCTTGCGTATCTGGGAACAAAGGTACGACATTCTTAAACCCAAACGCACAGAAACGAATATTCGCTACTACGATGACCTCGACCTCAAACTTATTTTGAATATATCTGTACTCAATAAGCACGGACACAAAATTTCTAAAATAGCTCTAATGTCTCACGAAGAGCTTAGAGGAGAACTTTTGCATCTTACTGACAAAACACAAGATGCCGAAGACAAAATACAAGCCCTTACGCTCTGTATGATAGATATGGACGAAGAGAAATTTGAATATTTGCTTTCTCAGAGTATCATACAAGTTGGCTTTGAAAATACAATGCTCAAAATAGTCTTCCCTTTTCTACAAAAAATAGGTATTCTGTGGTTGGCGGGTACTATCAACCCCGCTCAAGAGCATTTTATTTCTAATCTTATTCGCCAAAAAATAATTGTAGCCATAGATAACCTAAAGCCGAACTACACGAAGGGCAAAAAATATTTGTTGTTCCTCCCTGAAGGTGAGTGGCACGAAGTTACCTTGCTTTTTAGTAATTATTTGATTCGAAGCAGAGGGCAAAGAACCTCTTATTTGGGGCAAACACTCCCTTTTGATGACCTCAAACAAGCCTACAAAGCTATACAACCAGATTTTCTTTTAGCAATTCTGACAAGCAGCAATTCTTTTCAGCATACCCAACAGTATATCAAAGAACTTGGCTGTAGTTTTCCCAACTCCAAAATATTATTAGCGGGTAGCCAAGTAATTGGGCAAGATTTTGAAGTGCCACCTAACTGCGAAATACTTAATAAAATGGAGGATTTACTCGCTTTCATAGAAGAAAATAAAGCCTAATATTTTGAAAATTTGCTACTTTTGGGCAGCTTCATAAAATTTGTGACGATGATTTACCCCAAAAAACTAAGTCCTAAAGCAAAAGTAGGTATAGTCGCTCCAGCCTCTGTGGTAGAGCCTCAACACATAGAATTTGGTATCCAATTGCTTGAAAGTTGGGGCTTTGAAGTGGTTTTGGGTAAAAATATATTTAATAAAAATACGCAATTTGCGGGAACTTGGCAAGAAAGATTAAGCGATTTCCAGTATTTTTTAGATGATGAAGAAATAGATGCAATTATTTGTGCCAGAGGTGGTTATGGTGTGGTTCAGTGGATTGATAAAGCCGATTTTAGTCGTTTTTTGCAAAAGCCCAAATGGATTGTTGGGTATAGTGATGTTACGGTCTTGCATTGTGCTTTGCAGAAAATTGGTGTAGCAAGTCTCCATGCCCCAATGCTGAAAGGCTTGGAAAATATACATTTGGAGAGCAAAGAGTTGCTCAAGCAAGTGCTTTTTGGCGAAAATATTGTTTTTTATATGGAAAATAGTCAGAATCATACTTTTGGGTTTGTAGAGGGAGAGCTTATAGGCGGAAACTTGGCTCTGTTGGCTACGCAAATAGGTACGAAAACAGATTTTGATACAAAAGATAAAATATTTTTTATAGAAGACACCAACGAACCTTTGTACAATATAGACCGAATGCTTCGGCAGCTACAAAGAGCCGCCAAATTTGAAGGTTTGAGGGCTTTGTTGGTAGGAGATTTTTCAAATATTAAAGAAGAAAATCCTCCATTTGATAAAAATTTAAGGCAAATAATCCTTGATGTATTGGGAAATCAGCCTTATCCCATTATTTTTGACTTCCCTATTGGGCATAGTTATTACAATCACCCGCTTATCTGTGGAGCAAAAGCAAGGATAGAACAACAAGAAAATCAAGTTATTTTTAGAATGGGTACTTTTAGCTGATTTTTGCTAAATGTTTCTCTAATAAATGGACAAGTTTTTCCAAACCGATTTGGTCGTTCTCGTCAAAATCATTGAGTTTTTTGCTGTCTATATCCAGCACACCTACTACTTTATTTTCTTGAAAAACGGGTATTACAATTTCTGATTGAGAAAGCGAGCTACAAGCTATATGCCCTTCAAATTTTTCTACATCAGGAACAAGTATAGTTTTTTGTTCTTTCCAAGCGGTGCCACAAACACCCTTCCCCAAAGCGATACGCGTACAAGCCAGCGTCCCTTGAAAAGGGGCTAAGACCAATTCACTTCCTTTTACCCAATAAAACCCGACCCAGAAAAAATCAAAAGCCTCTTTGAGTACCGCTACAAAATTTGCCAGATTAGCAATAAGGTCTGTTTCTGAGGCGAGTATACTTTCTATTTGTGGGGCGAGAGCCTCATAAATGTCTTTCTTTTGCTTGGTATCAGGAATAAAAATACTTTCTGCCATAAAATATGTATATTTAAAAAAATAAACGTACAAAGTTTCGAAAACTTGTACGTTTATCAAAAAATTTATTATCAAGTGATTTTATTTTATTGAGCCAAGTTTATCAAAACAAGTATTAGCCCAACTAAAATAGCTAAACCGCCAAGTACCCAAATGGCTCCACCAGCAGAGGGGCTACCAACGGCGATAATAAGTCCTAATACTAATCCTATAAGACCGCCTATTATTAGCCATAAGCCCAATTTGCCAAGGTTTTGTTGTTTCTTTTTTATTCTTTCTATTTTCTTAGCATCTCCTTTTTTTTCAGCCTTCGCTAGTTTTATATTTAACTTATGGCTTCTTTTAGAAATACTTTTTTGGTGTTGCTTGATAACCCATTTCCCAAATTTGGAGTTTAAGAACTTGGTAGCTCTTTCTACCTTTTTGCTTTGAGGATTAGTAACAGAAATGTAGCTATTTTCTGATGTACTCTTAGGAGCAGTAGCAGACATCAAACCAAATAGCATTACAAAGGCAATACTGAGAGTAAAAATTCTGTTAAGTTTCATTTGTTTTGGATTAGTTTAAATTTTGCCTACTCTGTTAGCAGCTTTTCGGCTTTGGCTGTTTGTTTAGCAATTATAATAAATTTTCTTATTTACTTCCAAACATTTTTAATGTTTTTTTAAAATGCTATCATTTTATTTCCATACAGATGAGCCTAAAGACTTATTCGCTGTACATTCCTACCAAAATACTAATTTCCTCCATAGAGTTTGCCATATTGCGTATGGCGTCATAGAGTTTATCTTGGGCGGGTACAAAAATAGAGTTGGCGTCTGTATTATGCCAAATTTTTACAATTTTTGCGTTGAGAGCTGGATTTTCTTTGGGTAAAGCAAGCCAAGCCTCCAATAATTTATTTTTGGTATTGGTGGGCAGATTTTTTCGTACACTTACAGGTCCGTTGGTGATAGGTTCAGAAACCCACAAAATATTAAAGTCTGTCATCTTATATTTACCTTCTTTTACCATTTCTTCCAAATCAGTGTAAGAGCAAGCACCTACTTTTAGCTCATTGGTACTTATTTTATGGATGAGTTCGGAGTGCGAGCCAGTAAATTTTATGTCTTTAAAAGCAATTTCTGGTTGTAAATCTTGGCGATTAAGAAAAAGGCGAGGAACTAAATGCCCAGAGGTAGAGGAAGACGTAACAAAACCAAACACACTATTAGTCGCTTCTTTCTTCAAATCACTTATATTTTTGATATTACTATTACTACTGCTTAACAAACAGCTCTTGTAAGAAATTGCCTCTTTTTGAGCATTTGCTACTACGGCAAGCCCTTCCATATTGCCTTCACCAGAAGCCAAAACGTAGCCAAAGGTGTTCATTAGGGCTACATCTAATTTTCCTTCTTGAATAGCCTCTAAGGTTTTTCCAGGCTTTACAGAGCTTATTTTTACACTTACACCTGTTTTTTGAGATAGATATAAAGCTAATTCTTCTACCAGCTGTTGTTTCTCCGCTGATTTAGCAATATTAGACCCAACTCCCAAATACAATACTTTTTGAGCCATTATGTAGTTAGCCCACAAAAGCATCAAAAAACTGAATAAAGCGATTTTTTTCATAAAACTTTTTTTTTGATACAAAGATAGATAGCTCTTTTTGCTTCATATTAAAGATATTTTTAAGTTAAAATGATATTCTTTGAAAAGTGAAAGAGTAATTTTAACTATTTCTTTAAGAATTTAACGATGCTTACATATTGGCTTAATTTGTATCTTGAGATGATATGTAATATTTCCTAAATATTTCTATTTTTTTAATCTAAGTTTATGAACTTTTTGTTAAGTTTAAGTTTATGTTTTGCCTAAACCAAAACTTTATTTACCTTTGTAATCAAAGAATTATCTATGAGTGTAAGACCTATTCAGCGAATTTTGATAGCTGATGATGACCCAGATATAGTAGAAATGCTTCAATACAATCTTAAAAAAGAAGGTTATGAAGTGAAAACTGCTCAGAATGGTAAAGATGCCATAGAAAAAGCCTTGTCTTTTCAGCCGCAACTTATTTTGATGGATATAATGATGCCACAAATGGACGGTATAGAGGCGAGCCGAATTATCAAAGAAACCTCTGAAACAGCCGCTACTTACATTATCTTTCTTACAGCTCGCTCCGAAGAGTACTCTGAAGTCGCAGCCTTTGATATAGGAGCTGATGACTACATTGTGAAGCCTATCAAGCCCAGAGCCTTGATGAGCCGTATTGCTTCGGTATTCAGGCGTGAAAACAAAAAAACTAAAGCAGAAGATAATATCCAAATCGGAGATTTGGTGATAGATAGAAGAAGCTACACCGTGAGCCAAGCTGAAGAAACTTTTGAGATGCCCCGCAAAGAGTTTGAATTATTGTATTTTTTGGCTCAAAACCCAGATCGTGTGTACTCACGTGAGGAACTTCTTCAAAATATATGGGGCAACGATGTGTACGTATTAGCCAGAACTGTAGATGTACACGTAAGAAAACTTCGCGAAAAACTGGGTGATGGTTACATCAAGACAGTAAAAGGAGTAGGGTATAAGTTTTCACTTAACGAGTAAAGAATGACGTGGAAGTCCAAACTTTTACCTTTTTCTTTGGCTCTCCTCATAGCAGGGATTTCCTCCTTGTTTATCTATATATTCCAAAATTCTTTTATACTTGTACTAATTAGCTTTTTTATTACTTTTAGTACTAGTTTTATTCTCACAATTACGGCTCTGGAGTTTCTCATTTTTAGAGAAATAAATGAAATGTATGGTGCTTTTGAGAAAATTAAGAAAAAAGATTTTAAAATAACCAAAAGAAGATTAGCGACACTCACCGAAAGCCCTTTGCAGCAGCTCGGCAACGAACTTTACGAGTATGCAAGCAAAAAACAACAAGAAATAGATTATTTAGTACAATTAGAAGCTTTCAGAAGAGAGTTTATTGCTGATGTTTCTCACGAACTAAAAACCCCTATTTTTGCCGCCCAAGGATTTATACATACCCTTATAGATGGAGCAGTGGAAGATGCTGAAGTACGAGATAAATTTTTACAAAAAGCTGCAAAAAGTCTTGATGGCTTAGACCATCTTATTCAAGACCTTATCACGCTCTCTCAAATGCAAATGGGGGCTATCAAGATGAACTACCAAGAGAGCAACCTAAACCTTATTTTGGAAGAAGTTTTTGAGCAATTAGAAGAAAAAGCCCTTGAGAAAAACATAGAATTACTGGTAGATGAAAGAACAAGCCATGAGTGTATCATTTGGGCTGACCCTTTCCGAATCAAACAAGTACTTATCAATTTGATAGAAAATGGCATTAAATATGGTAAAGAAGGAGGCTTGGTAAAAGTTTGGTTGCTCAAAACCCAAGAAAATTTAATAATTGAGGTGGAGGATAATGGCTTGGGAATCCCTAAAAAACATCTTACACGTATTTTTGAACGCTTCTATAGAGTAGAAAAAAGTAGGTCTAAAGAAAAAGGAGGAAGTGGTTTGGGTTTGGCTATCGTAAAACAAATCGTAGAAGCACACGAAGGAAGAATAGAGGTAGAAAGTAAAGTGGATAAAGGAACTTTGTTTAGAATATTTGTGAAAAAATATCCCCAAAACCTAGAAAAACAACTTATTCAGCCCTAATGTCTGCCTTATATCTTCATATTCCATTCTGTAAACAGGCTTGTTTTTATTGTGATTTTCATTTTAGTACCAATCAAAACGCTAAAGATGAGTATATCAATGCTCTTTGCGAGGAAATTGCTTTACAAGCCAACTATTTATCAGTCAAAGAACTTAAATCTATTTATTTTGGTGGAGGTACGCCTTCTTTGTTAAGCCAAAAAAATTTGGAGCAAATTTTTGAGCAAATTAGTCATTTTTTTACTTGGGATACACAAACAGAAATTACTTTGGAGGCTAATCCTGATGACCTCAAAATCTCCAAACTCAGGGAGCTACAAAAAATAGGGATAAACCGTTTAAGTATTGGTATTCAGAGTTTTAATGAAAAAAATCTACAATTTTTACATAGGGTACACAGCAGTACAGAAGCAGAAATATGCGTAAAAAACGCTCAAGATATTGGCTTAGAAAATATCAGTATAGACTTGATTTATGCCATTGCTGCCTCCAGCCATCAAATTTGGGAAGATGACCTAAAAAAAGCCTTAGAACTGAATGTAAGCCATATTTCTGCCTATTCGCTTACGATAGAACCACAAACAGTGTTCGGAAATTGGCTTAAAAAAGACAAAATAAAGCCTATTGATGAAAGTTTTGCAGCAGAACAATTTGAAATCCTCATACATACGCTACAAAAAGCGGGTTATGAGCATTATGAAATTTCTAATTTTGCGAAAAACAAGCAGTATGCCCAACACAATACCAACTATTGGCTCGGCAAAGAATACTTGGGGCTTGGGGCTTCAGCTCACTCCTACGATACCTTTTCAAGGCAGTATAATGTGGCTAATAATGCCAAATACATAGCACATATACAACAAGGAATTGTCCCTGCCGAAAAGGAAAAACTTAGTTGGAAAGACAAACTCAATGAGTATATCCTTACAAGCCTAAGAACACAATGGGGAACTGAAAAACAGAAAATTACTGAAATCAGTGAGGTAGATTTTTGGCAATTACAAAAAGATATTTTGAAGAATTACCAAGAAAAAAAATGGCTGCTTTTGGAAGAAAATAAACTCTTATTATCAAAAGAAGGAAAATTTTTTGCTGACCAAATTGCTGCGGACTTGTTTATCGTATAAAATATTTTTTACAATAAAACCTATGAAATTTGAGAGAAGAAAACCTAAACAATACTTGGTCTTCAGGCTACAACTTCATAGGTTTTTGGGTAAAATTTTACTAAATACAGAGGATTTTAGCCTAAAAGTTGCATAACTTTCATCGCTACGCCCATATCTCCTTTTACTTTAATTTTTCCCATCATAAAAGCTCCTACCACGTTTAAATTTCCTTCCAATAGCTTCACAGCATCATTAGAGGAAAGATGAATGGTACATTCTGCGTCTTTGTCTTCCTGAGTAATCACGTTAGGAACTTGTTTGGCATCAACAAATAGCGTGCCTTCATTGGTAGCAAATTTTATGGTGGCATTGAGGCGACAATCTTCACCCACAATGTCCTTTACTTTTTCTGAAAATGCTGCAAAGCTCATAATAGTCTTGTTTGAATGAAATTATCTTGCAAAAATATAAAAAAAAAGATATTGAAGAAGAAATATCTCCTAAAATACCTTTTTTATTGGATAAGTAAAAGAAATTACTTGCCAGTGGTTTCGGTTTTGGCTACAACCGTACCTTTGAGAGTAAGCATGATCGGACCGCCCGCATTGGTGTTTACAGTAACTGTTTTGTTAAAATCACCAAGACCAGCAGCATTGAAAGTAGCTGTAACAGAGCCTTTTTTCTTAGGGCCTATGGGTTCTTTGGTATAGCTGGGTGTAGTACAGCCACAAGAAGCCTTCACATCAGAAATTGCAAGCGGGGCTTTTCCCGTATTTTTAAAATTAAAAACCACTGTAACAGGCTTTCCTTGCTCAATTTTACCAAAATCGTGAACTGTTTCCTCAAACGTTATGTCAGGCGTTTTTTGTGCGTTAGCACCAAAAGCCAACAAAAGCATCATTAAAATTCCAAAGGGCATTCCAAAAGGTTTATTTTTTTTCATATTGATAGTTTGTTTTTATACTTAATACATTTTATCAGCAAAAGGTGTTCCAATTTTTTAAAAATTTCTTTTCTTTTTCCAACGCTTGTGCGACCAGAGCCAATCTGAGGGGGTTTCTTGAATTTGTTTTTCAAGCAAACGAACATATTTTTCCGTGATTTCTGTGTCAGGAAGTTCTGTCGGGTGATACATATCCTCAAAACGCAGGAGGTAATGCCCTCGCTTTACTCTTACGCCAAGCCCCAAAACTACGGGTAACTTGAGTTTGAGGGCTATTTTTTCTGCTCCTGTAAAAAAAGCGGTATCCTGATGCAAGAAAGTTGTCCAATGGTCTTTTTCGTTGCCTGCGGGGCTTTGGTCGGCTAATAAGGCTACTACTCTTGGGCTTTTGTGGTCTTGAATTACATCTTTAAGTATATTTTGCATTTTTAGGGCTTTCGCCTCAAAATGTGTACGAATTTTCAGCATTAGTTTATCAAAGAAAGGGCTGCTAAGTTCCTGATACACAAAAAAAATTGGATATTTTTTTTCAATAGCCAAACTCGTAGCCAAAGAGTACCACTCCCAATTGAATAAGTGAGAGGTAAGTATCACCAGAGCTTTTCCTTCCTCAAGCCTTTTACGTACGATTTCAATGTTTTTTACTTGTACACGTTTTTGTAGTTCTTTAGGTGAGAGTTGCAAGATTTTGAGCGTTTCTACAAAAACCTCAAATAGATGTCTATAGAATTGTTTTTGTATTTTTTTTAGTTCCTGCTCACTTTTTTTGGGGAAAGAGTTTTGCAGATTTTGCCACACTACTTTTTTTCTATAACCAATAATATGGTAAGCCAATACATACAAAAAATCGGCTAATATATACAAACACCAAAAAGGTAAATAAGCTAAAAAGGAGAAAATGAGCATTTTAATCTTCTGGGTAAGGTAAAAAAACAAAATTCATAAATTCTTCATCAATAACAAACAAACAACAGTATTCGTCAGGGTCTTTGTAGGCATTTTTGAAGGCATCTAAGTCAGTGATGAGTTCTCTCTGTATAAACTCGTCTATATAAGAAGCATAGTAGTTCCAATCCAAATGGAGTTCTTGTTTGCCAACAAGCAAAGCCCCAAGAGCTACGTCTTCTTTACAAATAGGAAAAATAGGATAAGAAAAACCTCTGGTTCGCATCTGATATGAAGCCTCTTTGAGGGTATCGGCAATCAGCACGAAGTCTTTGGTAAATGTGCCTAAATATTTGGCTTGTTTCTGGAGTTCGGGGTCGTTGTGCATAAATTTATTATACAAATCAGGCAGCAAAGATACAATAAATTAGAATTTTTTAGAAAGAAAATAGTGGGCTTTTTCCAAAATTTTAGCATTTTGTCCCCGTTTTCCCCAAAAAAATTAGTATGCTCAAGTCAGAGATTAGAAAACTATACAAAAGTAAAAGAATGTTGCTTAGCGAGCAAGATATAGACGAGCAAAGCTTGAAAATTAGTTGGCAGTTAGAGCATTGGTTATCAGGTAAATATATTAACTTTTTGCATACATTTTTACCTATCAAACGCCAAAGAGAAATCAATACATTTATCGTGATAGAAAGATTAAGGAAGCTATTTCCATCTATCAAAATTGGCATTTCTCACACCAATTTTGCCGAAAAAACTTTATCGCACTTTCTGTTAGAGGAGCATAGCCCATTACAAGAAGATGAATGGGGAATACCACAAGTATTAGATAAGCAGCCTTTTTTGATAGAAAAAGCTGAAATAATACTTGTCCCTCTGTTGGCTTTTGATAATGAAGGTTTTAGAGTGGGTTATGGAGCAGGTTTTTACGACAGGCTTCTGAGCCAATGCCCTCAAGCAAAGCGAGTTGGGCTTTCTTTTTTCCCACCTCTTCCCCAACTCATAGAAGATACTGATAACTACGATATTCCTCTGCATATTTGTATTTCTCCCGAAGAGATTTTTACTTTTAGCCAAACTATCTAAAAATACTTTTGTTTTTTGGTGCTAAGGCACTAATTTTGTGTTTATTTTAGAAAAACTAAACGTATATATATGGCTTGTTCATCTTGCTCTTCTGGGGGGTGCTCTTCGGAAAATGACAATAAAGGTTGCGGAGGAGCTTGTAAATCAGGGGCTTGCAATAAAATGAATACTTTTGATTGGCTGGCAAATATGGATTTGCCCGTAGACCAAAAGTTTAATATTGTAGAGGTTCGTTTTAAGAATGGTTACAAAAATTTTTTCCGTAATACACAAAATTTAGACTTACATAACGACGATTATGTAGTAGTAGAAGCACCTAATGGCTATCACATAGGGCGTGTTGCTTTGAAAGGCGAATTAGTAAGGCTACAAATGCTCAAAAAGAAAGTAGAAGAGCATAGCGATACAATACTAACCATTTTGAGGATAGCTACCGAAAAAGATTTAGAGAAATTTAAGGAGGTACAAGCCAGAAATTTGCCCACAATGTTCAGAACGAGGCAAATAATCATAGAACAAAACTTGCAAATGAAATTATCTGATGTGGAGTTTCAGGCGGATAATACCAAAGCAACTTTCTTCTATTCTGCTGAAAATCGTATTGATTTCAGAGAGCTTATCAAGATTTTGGCGGCTGAGTTCAAAATCCGTGTGGAAATGAGGCAAATCAGTCTACGCGAAGAAGCCGGCAGGGTAGGTGGGATAGGTGTTTGCGGGCGAGAACTTTGTTGCTCTACTTGGCTCACCGATTTTAAGAGTGTAACCACTTCGGCGGCTCGTTACCAAAATCTTTCGCTCAACCCCACCAAACTCTCAGGGCAGTGTGGGAGGCTCAAGTGTTGTCTCAATTACGAATTAGATACTTACATAGAAGCCATCAAAGATTTCCCAACTATAGAGAAACCCCTGAAAACCCAACAGGGGCTTGTAAGTCTGAAAAAAACAGATATTTTTAGGAAAACTATGTGGTTTGGCTATGAGAATGATAGCAATTGGCATGCCCTCTCCATAGAGCGTGTAAAAGAAATTATGGAAATGAACGAAAAAGGCATTTATCCTGAAAGTTTAGCTCAAATAGAAGCAGGGCAACTATCAGCCGAAGCCAAAAAAGCTCAAGAAATAGCCAACGAAAAAGTGGCAATCAGTAATTTTGATAAAAAACTTAAAGATAGAGACAAAGACAAGAAAGGCAAAAACGAGCGGAGAACCAAAACCAGTAAGAATACCAAAAAGCCTACCAATCAGCAAAAAAATAATTCACAAGAAAATAAAAAGCCTAAAAAATGAAAAAGCTAATTTATTGCTTCTTATTGTCTGTGTTTTTTTTGCAAGCCTGTCAGGATAAGGGGATTCTATACGAGCAAAATCAGGATATAAAGGAGGCTAAATGGAAAGTAGAAAAAGACATCAACTTTGAGTTTGAGGTAAAAGATACAACGAAGCAGTACGATATTTACTACCATATTCGTAACGAGCTGAGTTATCCTTACTACAATATGTATGTAACGTATTATCTGCATTACCCTGATGGCAAAAAAGTAGATTCTTTGTTACAAGATATTGTACTTTTTCACCCTAACACAGGCGAGCCTTTCGGAGAGGGTACAGGTGGTATCAGAGAGCATCAGTCTATTGCTCTCCCCAAATTTAGGTTTTCGCAGAAGGGAAAGTATAAGTATCGCTTCAAACAATATATGAGAGATAACCCTCTGAAAGGAATTATTTCTATGGGTTTACGTATACAAGAAGTTCAAAATGAGGTGAAAAAATGATTTTGCAAACTAAAATCGCAAATATTCTTTGTGTGTAGTTACAAAAATTCATACCTTTACCCGCTCAATTTTCAGGTTTAACTTAAATTTTAAGGATTGTGGAAGAGTTTCAAACAAACAACGAAAGAACTGCCGATGCTTACTCCAAGAGAGTGAAAGCAGGAAAGAGAACTTATTTTTTTGATGTAAAATCAACGAGAGGCAGTGACTTTTATCTTACTATCACTGAAAGTAAAAAACGTTTTCGTGATAACGGGTTTTATTACGAAAAACACAAAATTTTCCTCTACAAAGAAGACTTTGCTAAGTTCATAGAGTCTTTGGAAGAGGCTGTCGCTAAAATCAAGGAGCTTATGCCCGACTACGATTTTAACCAAGTAGCCTCCGAAAACGAAGAATATGAAACTTACAACGACAGCAACAACGAAGAGGAAACCCAAGAAAGCGAATTAAAATGGGACTAAAATGAAAAAGAGGCTATCAGCCTCTTTTTTCACCCCAACAAATTCTCCCATTCTTTTATTTTTGCTTGTAATGCCAAGTCTATGCGTTGGTATTGCTCTTGTAGCGGCTCTAATTTATCTTTTTGTTGGTATAAACTGCTATCTGCTAATAAATCCTCTAATTTTGCCTTTTCGCTTTCCAAGGCACTAATTTCAGTCTCTATTTTTTCTATTATTTTCTCTGGTTTTGGTGTAACATTTTTATTTTCAGTTGTTTGGGCTTTGTTACTTGTTTTAGGGTTTTCTTTGGCGGTGGCTTTTTGGTTCAGCATTCTTTCTTCTTGCCAAACTTCGTATTCATCATAATTACCCAAAAACTCTTTTATCTGAAAATCCTCAATGTACCAAATTTTATTGGCGACTTTTCTTACAAAATTTCTATCGTGAGAAACCACCACAAAACTCCCCTCATAATTGTGTAAAGCCTGAGCCAAGATATTCACCGAAATCATATCCAAGTGGTTTGTGGGCTCATCAAGAAGCAGAAAATTAGCATCAGAAAGTAAGGTTTTGGAGAAAGCCACTCTTGATTTCTCTCCTCCCGAAAGCACACGAATCTTCTTGAAAACATCATCACCCGAAAATAAAAAACAACCCAAAATAGTTCTCAACTCCGACTCCAAGCGTGTTGTACCTGTTTGTTTGAGTTCGGCAAGTAAATCGTTCTCCAAACCTAAGGCTTCTATTTGATGCTGAGCATAATAGGTCATTTTTACGTTATGTCCTTCCTTTCGTTCGCCCTCAAAACTTTCCGTTCCGAGTAAAATCCGCAACAGTGTTGATTTCCCCTTCCCGTTTGCTCCTACCAAAGCAATTTTATCGCCGCGTTCTATTTGGATAGAGGTATTTTCTAAAATTTTTATGTTGGGGTAACTTTTGGAAATATTTTTTAGTTCAAGTACTTGCCTGCCAGAGTTTTGTGAAAAAGTAAAGCGAAAATGTAACTTTACATTTTCATCAATCACATCTTCAATCAAGTCTATGCGTTGTAAAGATTTAACACGCGATTGTACTTGGCGAGCTTTGGAGGCTTTGGCTTTAAAGCGATTGATAAACCTTTCGGTTTGTCGTATCATAGCCTGTTGGTTTTGGTAAGCATTTTTCTGAATTTCTTGTCTTTCAGCTTTTTGCTCCAAATAATCTGTGTAATTACCCGTATAAATGTGAAGTTTTTGTTGTGTGATTTCCACCACCATATCAGCAATGTTATCCAAAAAATCTCTATCGTGAGAAACCACCAAAACGGCTCCCTCATAATCTGCCAGATAATCTTCTATCCAACGAATGGAAGGTAAATCCAAGTGGTTGGTAGGTTCATCAAGTATCAGTAAAGCAGGTTTTTGAAGCAATAATTTAGCGAGCATCACTCGCATACGCCAACCTCCCGAGAAGCTCCTGAGAGGTCTTTGTAGGGCATCAGTAGAGAAACCCAAACCTTCCAGCACTTCTTCTGCTTTGGCTTGGAGGCTATAACCATCTAAAATAGCAAATTCTTCTTGCAAATGGCTGAGCGTTTCCAGCAACTCATCGTTATAGGCGTGTTCCAATTTTTCCAAAATCTCGTGAATTTGTTTTTGGATAATATTTTGACGCTCAAAGGCTTGCATAGCTACTTCCAAAATACTTTCATCAGATTGATAAGAAAGCAAGTCCTGATTGAGGAAACCTATACTACACTCTTTACTTTTGGAAATCGTGCCACTATCAGCTTGATACTCACCTACAATAAGCCTGAGTAAAGTAGATTTTCCTGTACCATTCAAGCCTATTAAGGCTATTTTGTCTTTAGGTTTTATTTGTAGAGAAACGGTATCGTAGAGCGTTCTACCACCAAAAGAAAAAGTAAGATTATGTATTGTCAGCATCGTTGATGGGAAATATTACTTGCAAAAATAATCATTTAGCCTAAAATAACCATAAATTGTTCGTATTTTTGTAAAATTTTATACTTAAATCAATGAGTTTGCATCAAAACTATCATTTTCTTATACATTTGGCTCAGGACTTGGATAATTTGCTTAAAAACAGTGAGTTATTAAGTTGCTTTAGCCAAAATAAAGATGAAATTATTATAGGTTTTGCCAAACCTAATGAAGATTTTTATTTGAGAGCAACACTACAAAGTGATTTTGCTTGTCTCAATACCTTAGAGCAATACCAGCGAGCCAAAAAAAATACCATAGATTTATTTCAGGCAGCCTTGTTCAGAAAAGTGGAGAAAGTGGCAGTTTTTGAGAATGATAGGGCTTTGGGAATTTTCTTAGAGCAGAATTTTACTTTAGTTTTTAAATTACACGGAAAAAGAGCCAATTTATTACTCTTTGAGGGCGAGGAAGTAGTAGATATTTTTCACAAAAAATTAGAAAATGACCATACGCTCAAACTTTCGGCAATCGCAAGACCTATCAAACAAGATAAAGAGAGCTTTTTGGCAGAAAACGGAAATATCAAAAAATTATTTCCTACTTTTGATAAAACCTTGATAAACAGCATTCAAGGTGAAAGTATGGAGGAGCAGTGGCAAAGTATTGAAAAATTATTGCTGCGTCTGAACCAAAAAGAATTTTGGGTTGGCAGTATGGCAGGTATAAGTTCCTTACATTTTTTCGGGGAGCTTTTCAGTGAAGCCCAAAAATACACCTCTGCCCTTGAAGCCCTCAACGCCTTTTATTATGAATATACCAAAAAATCTATTTTTGAGAAAGAACAACAACAAGCCTTCAAGAAGATAGAAAAAAATATTCAAAAAACAGAAAATTATCTCCAAAAAACTTTTGAAAAGCTCGCGGAACTTTCCGAAAGTAAAGATTTAGAAAAAATAGGGCATATTTTGATGGCAAATTTGCATCAAATCCCCCCTAAAGCCGAAGAAATAGAATTGTATAATTTTTATACCAATAAAAATATTAAGATAAAACTAAAAACCGACCTAAGCTCGCAAAAAAACGCAGAATGGTACTACAAGAAAGCAAAAAATCAGAAAATTGAACTGGCAAAATTAGAGGAAAATCTGGAAGCACGACAACTCCACCTAAGTACCCTAAAAAATCATTTAGGAAATCTTCAGAAAATAGATAATCTCAAAGAGCTACGCTCTTTCTTGAAAAAAAACGCATTGACTTGGGACGAAGAAAAAGATAATAGTACTTTGCCTTTTAAAGTTTTTGATATAGAAGGTTTTACGGTACTTATAGGTAAAAATGCTCAGAATAACGACTTACTTACCCAGAAGTATACATACAAAGAAGACCTTTGGCTACACGCCAAAGATGTAAGTGGCTCTCACGTGGTTATCAAATACCAAGCAGGCAAGATTTTCTCCAAAAGTGTGATAGAGAAAGCTGCCGCTTTGGCAGCTTATTTTTCCAAACGCCGTAATGAGAGCCTTTGCCCTGTTATTTATACGCCTAAGAAGTTTGTAAGAAAAACCAAAGACTTACAAGCGGGGCAAGTGATTGTAGAGAAGGAAAATGTATTGATGATAGAGCCTACTCTGCAAATATAGGCTCTTGCTCTCCGTAGTACTCCACAAAATTATTTTTGGTTTCTTCCAAGAAAATCTTGTGTAATTGAGCGTTTTTGTCGTAGGCTACTTCTGGAATTTTCGGGGCTAATATTTTCCAAATTTCTACTACAAGAATTTCACAACTTGGGATTTTTCCTTGTAAAAAATCTACTTCTATGTTCAAATTTCGGTGGTCTAACTTCGCAATTACCTCTTCTCTGATGAGTTTGGATAATTTTTTGAGGTCAATAACGCAGCCCGTATCAGGTTGTGGATTACCTTTTACGGTTACCACAATCTCGAAATTATGCCCGTGAAAATACTCGTTGGAGCAAATTCCGAAAGTTGCCTCATTTTGTTCTTTTGTCCATTGGGGGTTATAGAGGCGATGAGCGGCGTTGAAATGCTCTTTCCTACAAACGTATACCATATTTTTTGCAAGTTTTTTGGTGAAAAGCTATACAGGTTACTGCTTGCCAACTGAAATAGCTTATTTGCTTGCAAAATTAGAAAAAATATTGCTCATTTGCAAAAACACATCAAAAAATAGCTTTTTATGAATACCGAAGATACAGCCCAAGAAAATAAGTTTCCTCAAGCCGATTGGAGAGAGAAAGTAAGCCTTTCTACACAAGTGCTCAAACTTAGCACGGTTAGTTTCTGGAGATACCTGAGCCGTATTTTTATTATCTTACTAATCGGGATAGGTATCAATATTATCTTTTTTGTATTCTTGCAAAATAAGATAGAGTACCAACTTTCTCATAGCGTTTGGGGGAATTTGATAGCCGTAGTTTCTGTTATTGTGTTTTTCTTTGTATCACCTTTTTTATATTTCTTGGCGGCTCATTACAATGCTTTACAATCTATCGTGTATTATATTGCTCATCACTTCAAAACAGGTATTTTTGAGTATTTT
>JANRLU010000168.1:0-15377 GCA_033762275.1 Thermonemataceae bacterium
CAAGGAGCAGCTCTGGACTGTTTCTCTGCAAAGGTACAAAACGCTGATACAGATAAGGCGATTTTGGAAAATGAGAAAACTCGTATTGCTTTGGAGATTTTAGAAACTATCACCGACCCTATAGCCAAAGCGGAAGCATTCGCCAAAATGTTTAACCCACCTAAAAATGTATAGCGATGGGACTTTTAGATTTTAAAAACACCCTCCAACAAGTCAAGAGAGACTTGTTGGAGAAACCCAAAGAGGCTTTGTTGGATAAAGCTAAAAAAGAATTATTGGGAGAAAGAAATATTTCTCTAAAAAAATTTCAGAAAATAACAGAAATTTTAGATGGATACTATTACTCGAAAGATGGACATTTTATAGGAAATATTGGTCAAAGTGATGATGCTCACATCGTTGATACAGACAGAGGCTTTATAATTAGTGATGTTGTACTTTACACTAATACTACATTGAAGGAAGCATTGAAAAAATATGTAGATAAAATATATTTTTCAGGTTTGTCTAATCGAGAAATATTGACATTTGCTACTATTTGCAAAATTGAGGAGTCTGATAGGATAGGTATATTTGCAATAGCCAATGCTTTCATTAACTTTTTGCTTGGTGGTTTAGTTTGGGGGTATTCCTTAAATGACTTTATCAATAAAAAAGGTTATTCTTCTGTACCAAGTTTCCAAAGAGTGCCTTTGGATATAAAAAAAATTAGTGAAGGTAGTGAAGAGAAAAATCAAATGTCAGCAGTTTGTAATGCCTTGTTATACTATGGAGATGTAGGAGGGAAAGACTATTCTAATGGGGCTACACATTGGGATGGTTTTGATTTAGCTGTTAAGGGAAAAGAACATGATAAACCTAAAAATCAAGGTATTCATGCTATTGGTGAGCATCTAAATCCTTATTTGCTTTATTGGTCGGAGAATGATTTTGAAAAACTAAAAGCAATTAGTGGGAAAAATGATGCCAAGTTTGCAGAGGGTGAAGACGCTTTAACAAATTTACCTATTAAAGCAACTGGTAAGTATAATGAAGGTAGAGTGTTATATAAATCTGTAGCACAATTTGGGGGAACTATTTTCTGGGGACCAAACTATCAGGCAGATGAGAATATTGGCTACGATTGGAAAAATTATTACAAGAAGTAGTATATTTTTCATTTTTTTCTATTGTACAGATAGTAAAGAAAGAAAATGGCTTGATAGCTATGTATACAATCCTTACTATATAGAAACTATTTACAAGGATTACATAGGAGAAGATAAAGAGTCGCCTCGTTCTAGAAAACTTGAAATTATGAAAAGTGGAAAAGTGAAAGCGGAACTTATTGAAGATACTTCTCAGAAACTAAGAGAGATTTATTTTTACTTTCCTTATAAGGGAGAACTATTCAGTAAGGAAGGAGGAGCTATAAGTAGGTATGTAAAAAATAATCATTATTGGAAAGAAAAAAGTATAATATTCTCTAAAGTTAAATATACAAAGTACGAGTATAATGACTATGATAAAAAGGGAAGACTCATTAGAACAAGAACATCTACGCATAGAAATTTAGAAGATGATGGTTATCTTATAGAACATGATGTTACTATAGAGTATAACGAAGAAGATTTACCTACTAAAATCAGACTGCTTAACCATCCTTTAAGATTACCAGACAGCATTAACTTAAGGTATAGCAAATCAAAAGAATTAGAGAAAGAAATAGAGTATTATTCACCAAATCAAGATAATATAGATAGTACATACATAAATTACAATTATAAATATGTAAAAATAGATAGCATAATAAGTGTAAAAATAACCTACAAAGATTTTATATATTTCAGGAAAAATTAAACTTTCTCTCAAAGGTGAAAAAGTTACACTTTGAATGTGGTATTTCGGCAGTTATTGCAAGAGTACATCACGATAACGTATTTGGATAATATCAAGGTGGGTTTTAGCAACGGACACCCCGAATTTGATGATGTTGTACCCATAGAGGAGTTGGATAGCCTGCTGAACCGTTATATTTCAAGGCAGCAAGTAGAAGAAGTGAGAAACAGGATAATCTTTGAGTATACAAATCTTAGAAGCAGTGAGAATGGAGAAATAACATTCTTGGATAAAATTAGAAAAGAGGATTTTGACGGCAATGATGCGAGCTATTACACGAAAGTACAAAACTTAGAAGACAGCTACCGAGTAGGTGAAAATATGACCTTGAAAGTGCCGGGGGTGATACAAAATGTAGAAAAATACACACTCCGTACCGATAGCCTCACAGCAGATTGTTTCTTGCTAAAAACTAATTTCTAAAAGTTCATTTTCTTTGGTAAAGGCGTAAATCTTTGTGCCTGTGTCATTAAGATACAGTCCCCACAACAAATTATTTTCTTTTTTTCCCTTTGGAATAGCAATATTTTTTTGTGAAAGAAATTTTTTTTGCGAAGGATTGAAATCGGCTACGAAATGCTCGTCATCAAGTACATACAAAACCCTGTACACATCTTTACTTATTTTAACTACATCACGAAAAGAATATCTTGAAATATTTGTTTTCAGTATTTCCACATAATCATTTTCTATTTTTTGATTTAGTAGCGGAAAGTATTCACCTGTTTCTATATTTCCTACCAAATTTTCTCTTTGAAAGAAATAATATGGATAACAAAATTCACCAGATAAATACATATAATCTGTTTTGCTTTTTAGAGCAAACTCTGGAAATTTTAAACATAATTTTTTCTGCGTAATTTCTTTGGCTTTATCATTTCTTGTGTATTGTGCTAAAAAGTAAGTATTTGCAGTGATAGAGTCTTTTTCATGGTAAATATCAGCAATGATATTTTCTTTATCTACTGAAATAACCCCGCCCATCCTATAGCCATTTTTTTCGTCTTTCTCCTTGTAAAGAATAAATTCATCTTTATTTATCCACTTAGTAACTACCATCCCTCCATAAATACCTATACCATTTTTTTCTGGTAGGGCGTAGTTGAGTATCCACTCAACGAATAGTTCCCCTTGCTTTGAGATGGAAATAGAATTAAAAGATGGTTTAAACTTAGCAAGACCTTCAAGTTGTTTTTTAAAGCGACCAATCTTATTGAAATAACCCGTAGTATCCCCGTAGTAGGCTTTGTATAAAGCTTGGTTACTTACTGACTCTTGGGTGATAGTGTGAATTATTTTTTTTTCTTTTTTACTATGGATATAAATTTTTTGAAATAGATGATCTTTTACAAATAAATGAGTAGAAGAATTACAAAAATCAGGGGAAGCAAGTAGCAATGAATCAGGTAATTTAGCTTTGACCTCAATCGGAGCTAAAAACGGTTCTAGTTGCTCTAATGAAAATTCTTTTAGCAAGCTGCTTTTGACTAAAACCTTGTTTCGCCAAAGTAAATGAACATAAGATTGGACAGCATCGCCACCATTAAGGGCTTTATACAAAGAATCCGAAAAAATAATTTGTTCTTTTCTGGGTTTCACTAAGAGTTGATTTTCAAGGTATTTCAAGGCAAACATACTATCCTCCACCCTAAAAACAACTATTGGGTTCAGTTGTGAGGGTATTTTTGAGAAAGTTCTAAAAGGTTGGTTACAATTCACACAATCTTTAAAGCTAAAAGTAATATAACATTGATACGAATTTTGAGAAAAAGCCTGAAAAGTAAGCAAATAAGTGCAGATAAAAACAAGTATTTTCATATATAAAGTTATTTTTTATAAACATAAGATGCCTTAGGTATGAGTTGCTCATACCTAAGGTGAAAGTAGAATATTAAGATTTTATTCCAACTCATAGCTTAATTTCGTAGAGCCGTCTAGCATCTTCTCTATTTTATAGTTTGATTTAATGGGTATATCCACGAAATTTTTACCAAAAGGTATACGAAGAATGGTTGGAGTATCTTCTGATAAAGTCTTTGCCTGAGGGCAGGGTACCACAATTATGAAGCAATTATCATCGTAAGGTGCCTTGCAGTAAATGTTCTGACCCACTTGAGACTTTACTCCTTTTATGTAGTAGTAGCAGTTTTCATCATATTTACTACCACTACCATTGGAATCAACAATTTTTTGAGCCATTATTGTGTAGCTACCAGCCACCACAAGTAACAAAGTTAAAAAGATTCTTTTCATTTGTGTAGAGATTTTAAGATTAAACACTGCACAAACAAACAAACAAACAAACAAACAAACAAACAAACAAACAGTGTTAAGAAATTGTTAAATTTTCAAAAGCTATTGCAAATCCAGATATACTGCTTTAAATCTATATTTTCGCAAGAAAACTATTGCATCATCAGAAAGGCTTTTATAAAAGCCTGAATATCACCGTTTAGTACATTTTGCACATCTGTACGTTCTACGCCTGTGCGTACATCTTTTACAAGTTTGTAAGGGTGTAAAACGTAGTTTCGGATTTGTGAGCCAAAATCTATTTTCTTCTTTGTACCTTCTATCTTATCTTTTTCCTCTTGGCGTTTTTCTATTTCTAATTGATACAAACGAGAACGCAGCATTTGTATTGCCTTTTCTCTATTTTGATGCTGTGAGCGTTCTTGTTGGCACTCAACTACAATTCCAGAGGGTTTATGACGAACTCTTACTGCAGTTTCTACTTTATTTACATTTTGCCCGCCAGCTCCTCCCGAACGGAAAGTATCCCAATCTAAATCAGCAGGATTAAGGCTGATTTCTATGTTATCCTCCACTACAGGATAGACAAAAACAGAGGCAAAAGAAGTTTCTCTACTACCCCCAGAATTGAAGGGTGACAAACGCACCAAGCGATGCACGCCTATTTCTGATTTCAGTAAGCCATACGCAAATTGCCCCTCAAACTCCAAGGTAACCGACTTAATGCCCGCTACATCGCCTTGTTTCAAATGGACTTCCCGAACAACAAAAGCATTTTTTTCTCCCCACATTATATACATCCTCATCAACATTTCTGCCCAATCACAGCTATCTGTTCCGCCTGCCCCTGGTGTAATATCCATCATTGCTCCCAGACTATCTTCTTCCCTGCTAAGCATTTTCTTAAACTCCAATTCTGCTATACTTTCTTCCATTCGGGCAAATTCTTGGAAAATCTCAGTCTCAGCTATTTCGTTATTCTCAAAAAACTCATAAAGTACCTCAAAATCTGCTTGCATTTGCAATAAATCTGCCATTGGCTCTGTCCAAAACTTTATATTTTTTATTTCTTTCAATAAGGCTTCGGCTTGTTTGGGCTTATCCCAAAAATCTGCATTGAGGGTAATTGCTTGTTTTTCAGCCAATTCTTCTACTTTTGAATCGTAGTCAAAGATACCTCCTTAAAGACGAGATACGCTGCTTTACGTCTTTTATTTGCTCTTGTGTCATTTGTTACTCATTTTTGAGCAAATTTAAAAAAACTTCGGATAGCTACAAAGCTATTTCTGTTTTCTGATACATCTGTTTCCAAGCAAGATAGCCTTTCCAAGCTAAAAAAGTAAACAATGCATACAATAGAGCATACCAGTAGGCATTTTTTGCAAAATACATACAAGTATAAATACAATCAGTTACTATCCATAAAAGCCAATTTTCTATGTACTTACGAGCTGCCAACCAAGTAGCAATGATACTCAATGTGGTTGTTAGGCTATCCCAATAAATAAAATCACCTTTAAGGAAAGAGAGTAATAACAAAGAAAGTCCCCAGATAGATATTGCCCATATCAGCAAAATAAATTGCTGTTTTTTGGATAAAAAAGTTATGATTATAGGCTTTTTATGACTCTTTAAGGGCTTTTGAAGCCATGCATACCAACCATAAAAAGAGCTGACTATAAAAAATAGTTGCAAAATGGCATCTCCAAAAAGTTGGAGCTGTAGGAAAAAAGTGGCTGAAATAGCCGAAGAAACGATAGCCCAAAACCAAGCTATGGTTTTGAGCTTTATACTATAAAATACAAAAATCAGACTACTTAGAAATCCTGTTATTTCTAAGTAGTTTTCTGATAACCAGCTCACTATGTTTATTTAGCCTTAAAATCTAAAGAGACCGAGTTGATGCAATATCTTAAACCTGTTGGATTGGGTCCATCTCCGAATACGTGCCCCAAATGCCCGCCACACTTAGCACACATTACTTCGGTACGTTCCATTCCGTGCGAGTAATCTGTTTTCGAGGTTACTGCTCCCTCAATCATATCGTAGTAGCTTGGCCAGCCTGTCCCTGATTCAAACTTTGTATCGGACTTGAAAAGTTCGTTGCCACAGCCCGCACAAACATAAATTCCATTTTCTTTATGCTTGTAGAACTTTCCTGTAAAAGCTCTCTCTGTGCCTTTTTGTCGAAGAACTCTGTATTGCTCTTCTGTGAGGATTTTTTTCCACTCTTCCTCAGTTTTATCAATCGTGAATTTCATAGATGTATTTTGAATTTCGGTGGGTTTTCCGCAGGTCATCAAGTCTTTTTCGCCTGTTTTTGAGGGTGTTTTTTGCCCACAAGCATTCAGCAAAACAGAGAAAATTGAGATAGAAATAAGAATAACTTTTTTTATCATCACTTTTATTTTTGATATTTTAATAAAAAACTCACAAAAGGCAGTTTTTGTTATGATAAAACTCATATTTCTTTTTTGCATACTTTTCTATGTTTGTTTATTCACTAATCAAAATGCTTATTAGGCTTATGGCAAAAGTAGTAATTTTAGGGGCAGGGGTAGCAGGGCACACAGCAGCTTCGTATTTGAGGCGTTTGCTGCCCAAAGAGCACGAAGTTTTGGTTGTTTCTCCTAATAAAAGTTATCAGTGGATACCTTCCAATATTTGGGTAGGTATCGGTAGAATGAACGCCAAAGATGTAACTTTCCCCTTAGAACCCCTCTACAAAAAGAAAGGAATAGGATTTAAACAAGCTAAAGCTATTAGCTTTCACCCAGAAGGAGATAACGAAGAAACTAAACCTTACGTGAAGGTGGAGTATGTAACAGGAGACTCAAAAGGAACTCAAGAACGAGTTACTTACGATTATCTTATCAATGCAACAGGTCCGAAATTGGCTTTTGAACTCACAGAAGGACTAATGCCCGCTACCAATGGCGTGTATTCTGTTTGTAGTTTTGACCACGCCGAACACGCTTGGCAAGGCTTGAAAGCCTTGATTGAAAAAATGAAAAATGCCAATCATAAAGCTAAAATATTGATAGGAACAGGGCACGCAAGAGCAACCTGTCAAGGGGCTGCTTTTGAGTATATTCTGAATGTAGAACAAGAATTAAGACGCCAAAAAGTGAGAGATAAATTTGAAATCACTTGGATTTCTAATGAGCATAGTTTGGGAGATTTTGGTATGGACGGAATGCTGATGACCATTGGCGGAAAGGCTACTCCTTCTTCAGAAGTTGTGGAAATGGTTTTTAATGATAGAGGTATAAAATGGATATTAGGTGCAGGCGTAAACAAGGTAGAACAAGGTAAGGTACACTACGAAAATCTGGAAGGGGCGTTCAAAACTGAAGAATTTGATTTTGCCATGTTAATTCCTTCTTTTGCGGGGCATGGTTTCAAAGCATATAACAAAGAAAATCAGGATATTACAGATAAACTTTTCAAAGGTTTTATGATTGTAGATGCTGATTATACGCCCAAACCTTATGAAGAATGGAAGGTGCAAGATTGGCCTGAAACCTATCAGAATCCGAGCTATGCTAATATTTTTGCACCAGGTATTGCTTTTGCCCCTCCACACGCTATTTCTAAGCCTCGCAAAAGTACTAACGGAACGGAAATTTATCCCGCCCCACCTCGTACGGGCATGCCTTCGGGTGTTACGGGGCGTATCGTAGCAGAAAATATCGCTGAAGCCATTTTAAGTGGAAAAATGACTTCACATCATAAAGCCTCTTTAGGAAATATGGGAGCAGCTTGTATAGCTTCTTCTGGTTATGGTTTTTTGGCAGGTAGCGGCGTAAGTATGACGACTTATCCCATCGTTCCTGATTATGTAAAGTACAAAGAAACAGGTGGTAGAGACTTAAAAAACACTTTTGGAGCTATGGGATTGGCAGGGCATTGGCTCAAGTACGTTCTACATCACACTTTTTTGTATAAAGCAAAACTTAAACCTTTTTGGTGGTTAATTCCTGAATAAAAATTTACGACTATGGCAAAGCAAATAAACAAAACCCAAAAATTCATGATGAGTAACCCTTTTGTGCAGTTTTTTGTATTTCTCAAACTAAACCTAAAAATTTTGAAAGTGGTTTTTTTGGGGCACGGCAGCACAAGAAAATAAGCCTTATCACAACTGAAATTGTAGAAATTTCAGTATATTTTTCAGTTCTATGCCTATAAAAAAGGCATAGAACTATTTTTTCTGGTATTTTTTAGGAATTTTGAAGGGAAACTTCAAGGTGTCGCTGTTAAGTTTTGTTTTTTTGTGGTCAATTTCTAATTTTATTTTATAGAAACCCTTTTTATTGTAATAAGCCAAATCTACGGTATTTTTTTCTGCAAAAAGCTCTTTGTTATCCAATTCCACAAAATCGCTATACTGCATTTGCATTTGGCTGTTGGTTTGCCTATCTTTTACTTCTATTTTTTGCAGTTTCAGGTTTTGTTTATCAAGATAATTATCTATTTCTAAGAAACGCTCTTTCTGCCGAATGATATAAAAGTTAGTGTCGTTTAATACTTTTTCTTTATCAAATTTTTTGATAGGCATATCACCAATAAGGATGGATTGTAACAAATCGTAATTGAAATCGAAGCCGTATTGCTCGCTTAATTCCTGATAGCTAAAGAATTGATAAGATTTTTCTTGTGGAAAAAGTAGTTTTATACTATCACGCGTCGCCAAAATTCTCAGTCCTTCTACTCCTAAATTGACTGCCTGCATAGAAAGCCAAGTAATACTATCTTTTTGGATACGAATAATTGCTTTAAATTTTGTATCATTCGTTCCATCTGTAAAATCTACTTTGGCAGTAGAAGAAAAAAATTTAAAATCAAGATTTTTAGGATTCTTACTCAAAAACAAAGTATCTTTCGCAGAGAACAAGCCTAACTGTAAGGTATCTTGAGGTTTAGCAGGTTGAATTTTTTTTGGTTTTTTGCAAGCAAAAAAAGAGCTTAGTAAAATTAGACTGAAAAAAAATGTTTTTTGCATTTATTCGTAGAGTTTTTGTTCTTTTATTTTTTTGAGTAATAAGGGGCTATTGTTTCCTGCTTCTTGGGATTTTTTCCAAAATGTGAGAGCCTCCGCTTTTTGGTTAAGTTTGAATAAAATATCCCCATAATGTTCGTAAGCGATAGCATTTGAATAATTTTTTACCACCTGAGAGAGGACGTTTTTTGCCTGTTCCAATTGATTATTTTGGTACAATACCCAAGCATAAGTTATCTGAAAATCAGGGGTATTAGGGCTTAGGCGAATGAGTTTTTCTGCATTTTGTAAAGCAATTTTTAGTTTTTGTTTTCTTTTAGCCAAATAATAACTATAGTTATTCAAAGCCAGCAAGTTTTCGGGTTCTTGGGCGAGTATTTCCTCTAAAATTTTATCTGATTTATCGTAGGCTTGCGTAGCGTTATAGACATCAGCCATACGCAAGCGAATTTGCTGCCCCAAAATAATATTTTTCCGAGAAAGCTCCATAGCTTCCTCATAGCTTTTAAGGGCTTCGTTGTATTTTTTCTGTTCGTAATAAGCTATCCCGTTGTAAAGCCAAAAAATAGCCTGCGTAGGATAAAGTTCAATGGCTTGTTCGCTGTGTTTTTGTAGGGTTTCAGCTTGTTTGAGTTCGCTATCCCAATACAATAATTTTTGCCAAGCCTCAAAGCTATTAGGCTCTATTTCAGTTATTTTTGTGTAGGCTTTTTGGGCTTTTTCAGCTTGTTTATTTTTTTCTGCTTGTTCAGCATAGATAAGCCAAGCCTGCAAGTTTTGCGGATTTTCTTCTAAGTTATTCTCTAAAATGCTACTATTTTGGGGATTTTCTTTTAAAAATTTGTTTTTAATCAAATCGGGAACGCCATCTTTAGCAAGCACATTCTTACTAAGTTCTTCCGCTTTTTGTGTATTTTTCTCTTTTTTGTACACTCTATAAAGCAGCCAATGGCTTTCATAACTTTCATCTTTTGCTAAAAGTTTTTCCAAAAAATTTTGGGCTTGAGCTGTTTGCTGGGCTTGCAATAAAGTTTCAGCATAATTGACTTGAAAGCTCATATTCTCTGGAAAAGCATCCGCTAATTTTTTAGCCTCTTCGGTAGCTTTGGGGTAGTTTTTTTGTTCGCTATAAATGAGTTGTTTCGCTTTGCTGCCGGCTTCTTGTACGCCTGCTCTTTTCTCCATCTCCTCGTAAGTAGCTAAAGCCTGAGCGTAGTCTCGCATTCTGAAATGATAAGTCTGAGCTAAGCTATAGAAATAATTTTCGGTATTAGGGATTTTCTGAGCGAGTAACTCTTTGTAAGTTTGGGCTACTTTTTCATAATTACCCTGCAAATCATATAGTTTGATGAGCAGCAAATAGTAATATTTATTATTTTTTTCTAAATCTATGGCTTTTTCTGTATATTCTATGGCTTCTGTTATTTTCTTTGTCTTGAAAAGAGTTTGGGCTATTTGGTAATGTATGCCAGAGCTTTTCGGATTTTTTTTGAGAGCCTTTTGGAAATTATCCATAGCCGAGCCGTAGTTATCTAAGACATAATACTTCATACCCTCCAAAAAATCTCTTTCAGAAGATAAAATCTCTTGTTTTTCATCTTCTTTTTGGGCGAAAATATTACAAGAAATTGAAAAATAGAGCAGAAAAAATAACAAAAGCCTTTTTAACATTCTATACTTATTTATTCAAAAAATGTGTTGTAATCGCCAACACTTACATTTTGTGTCTTCCCTCTCCACTCAACGAAGTTTCCAATCATAGAGTTTTCTAAATGCAAATTTTCTAAGGACGTTTTTTCTTGGATAATCGTATTTTTGATAACCGAATTTTTGATTTGGCTACCCTGTCCCACCGAAACATAGGGACCGAGAACGGTATTTTCTATTGATACGTCTTCACCAATAAAAACAGGTTCAATAATCAAGGTATTATACAAACGAGCTGATTTTGGTAGCAGGTTCTCTTTTCTTTCTTCCAAAAACGCTAAATAACGCTGATTGGTATAAACCGTAGCATCTTTATTTCCACAATCAAGCCATTCTGTTACCTCACCCGTACTAAATTTAGTACCCTCATTTTTCATATTTTCCAAAGCATTGGTGAGTTGGTATTCACCTTTATCTTTTATTTCATTATCTAATAAATATTGGAGATGTTTGCGAAGATAAGCCCCCTCTTTGAAGTAATAGATACCAATGATAGCCAAATCAGAAACAAAATGCTGCGGCTTTTCCACAAACTCAATGATTTCTTGTTTTTCGTTGAGTTTGACCACACCAAATTGACGAGGGTCTTCTATTTTTTGCACCCAAATAATTCCATCTTTAGAGGTATCCAGCGTAAAATCCGCTTTGAAAAGTGTATCAGCAAAAGCAACTACCACGTTGCCTTCCAAACTGTTTTTGGCACACATAATGGCGTGAGCAGTACCGAGAGCCTCCTCTTGGTAGTAGATAGAGCCTTTCGCCCCTAAGGCTTCGGCTACGGCTATCAAGTTTTTTTCTACTTTTTCGCCAAAACTACGATGAATAATAAAGGCTACTTCCTCTACTGCTTGCCCACATACTTTGGCAATATCCTCTACCAAACGATATACGATGGGCTTTCCCGCAATCGGGATAAGTGGCTTAGGAATGCTAAGTGTATGCGGACGCATACGCTTGCCCATTCCTGCCATTGGAATAATGATTTTCATAAAAATAAAAAATTTAACACTTTTTTGGGTATTTTATTCTGTCCAACTCATTGGATAATTTTCATCTACAAAACTAAGAGCCTCCTCCGTAAGGTATAAAGGTTTGAAAGTATCTATCATTACGGCATATTCATGTGTTTCTTTCGCCCCAATGCTTTTCTCTACGGTGCCTGGGTGAGGTCCGTGTGGCAAGCCGCCAGGGTGCAGTGTGAAAGAACCTCTATCTATCCCTTTTCTGCTCATAAATTCTCCTTCAGCGTAAAATAACACTTCGTCAGAATCTATATTAGAGTGATTATAGGGGGCAGGAATTGATAAAGGATGGTAGTCAAAGAGGCGAGGTACAAAAGAGCAAATCACAGCCCCAGCACACTGAAAAGTTTGGTGAATAGGTGGTGGCAAATGTATCCTTCCTGTAATAGGCTCAAAATCGTAAATAGAAAATGTATAAGGATATAAAAAACCATCCCAGCCTACCAAGTCAAAGGGACTATGTTCGTAATAATATTGATGCAAAAAGCCGCCTTTTTTGATTTTTACTACATATTCGCCTTTTTCGGTTTCAGTAATCAATTCTTGGGGCGGGTGAATATCTCTTTCGCAGTAAGGTGAGTGCTCAAGAAGTTGTCCTAAGTCGTTTCTATATCTATCTACGGTTTCTATGGGTGTCATAGATTCTACTACGAGCAAGCGTACAGGATTTTTATCAAAATTGATGCGATAAATAGTTGTACGAGGGATAATAACATAATCTCCTTTTTTTATTTCTAATCTTCCAAATTGTGAATCCAGATAGCCATTACCATCGTGTACATAAATCATTTCATCAGCTTCACCATTTTTGTAATAATAGTCCATTTTGGTATTTTCCATATTACAAATAGCGATGCGTATATCATGATTTGCCATTAAAATTTTTCTTGCCTCCAAAAAATCATTTCCCGTATTTTGGGCAATGGAAGTCTTGAGATGGGTTTGAAGTAAAGGTCTTTCGGTGAGCATTTTTAAAGGTAAAGGCAATGATTCACCAACTTTTTTGATGCGTGTGGGAGCGAAAGAATGGTACAGATTAGAGTAAATTCCGCTAAATCCTTTGGAACTCACTAATTCTTCATAATAAAGAGAGTTATCGGGCTGACGAAACTGAATGTGCCTTTTCGCCGGAAGTTTGCCCATTTTATAATAATAAGCCATACTTAATTAGGTTTAAGAGGCTTAAATATAGCTTTTTTCGTAATACTGACCAAAAGTTTTCGTTTAAGTTTATTGATGTAAGCGTTTTTTAATAGAAAGGTTGAATATTCCTTGTTGTTTCTTACAAATAGAACTATAGTTTCTCTATATTTTTTTCGGTACGAGCTACAATTTTGCAATATTGAGGAAAATCTTACCTAATAGTTTCCTCAATACTCTTTTATATAAATTTATTTTTCAATTAAAAAATTTAACTATTTGATAAAAGAGTCTTTCTATCAACCTCAAATCTTCTGTAACAATATGAGCTTCACCTTGCAACTCAGCAGAATTGGGTAGTTCCTTTTTATAAGTAGTTTGAATATGTTCAGGCAAATTAATTGTCAAATGATACTTCTTTTCACCCTTTTCTGCTCTTTGTAGTATTAGTGTAACGTCTTCTATTTTTCCTTCCAAAACTCCGAACTCTTCTGAAGGAAAGTTATATAGCTTAATGTTTACTTTTTGACCTTTCTTTACCTTACCAGATAAGCCCTAATAGTGATGCTCCCTCACGAGTAAGAAACGAGCGTTCTCTTAAATTTTGTAATGTAAAATGCTTCCCATAATAGCTCGCTACCATACGCAAACAAGTAGGAGCACAATCCATTGCGTCTAATTGCTTATAGTGAGGGTGTTTGGGCATTGGTTTGTTCATTTTCTTTTTGAAAATAATTCTTTAAGCCCACAATACATAATACTATACCAACTAAACAAACCATAATAAACATAAAACATGAATCATTATTGAAGTTTTTTTGAAAAAAATAATCTACGTCTGGTAAATTTATTGAAATCAAGTTCACAAGGAAGTGTAAAATCATACATATCAGGATTGATTTTGTTCTAAAATACACCCAACCCAACAATAGACCAATCAGAATAGCATTAACAATACTGACGAGGTTGATATGAACTATTCCGAATATCAGAGAAGAATGTAAGATTGCCCAAATTGGTGATAATCGTGTTAGGAGCTTTTCAAGAACAAGCCCTCTAAATATAATTTCCTCAAAAATAGGAGCTACTATAAGGGTTGCAATAATTATGTGAGGCTTCTGAAATAATGATTCATCAAACGAGTCTAAATACTCTTTAGGAAATAAACTGGATATTTTTTGATAGGCAAATATCCAAAAAGTCAAGGTTAATATAGTAAAAAAATAGAGTTTAAAATTTTTACATAAGAAAAATTTTCTTGTTATTTCTTTGAAAGAGATTCTGATGATTAACCATACAAGTACTGAAACCATCAAATGTCCTAAAGTTTCTTCTAACACTCTACATATTGTTGTCAAAGTATTATCAACATGGTTACCAAGTATTCCGTATAGTCTTCCATACAAAAATTCAGTATAAAAAAGAAAGACGGGCAAAACTGCCCATCCCTGAATAATTATTTTAAGTTTACTCATTAGTTTATTGTAACTATTTACTAACTGTGACTAGCAGCTCCTGCTAGGGCAGACTGACCCACAGTTTGACCTATAGCCAATACAGCAGCAGCATTTTGTGCAGCATAAATACACGTTCTGCACTGTCCACCTTTAACAGTTTTCATTTCTTGTTGGCTCATAGCTTCGAAGCCTTTTTTCTTTAAATTATTCATTTTAATATTTGTTTTAGTTTCACTACTTATGTAGCTTGGTGCAAAATTGTATGCAAAAATTTGTATTTTCAAAATTATAGGGATAAACTTGTGCAGTATAAGTAACATCATATTACTTCTTTAATACACAACATGGAACTTAGAAAAACCTTAGCCAATAATCTCAAACAAATAAGAGAAAAAAATAGCTTTTCTCAAAAGGGAATGGCAGAAAAATTAGGCATTTCGTTGAGATTATACAATGAACTTGAAAATGCTAATGCCAACCCCTACTATTGATACTTTGGAAAAAATAAGCGAAAACTTAGAAATTCCCTTAACTTCATTGCTCTTGCCTCAAAACAACATACTCAATATTCACTCCGAAAACCACAGTGGAGAAACTAAAAATGGCGTTTTTCACACAGATAATACCTTATCTAAACTAGTTGATAAACTATTAGAGCAAAATAGGGAACTCATCGGATTATTAAAATCTAAAGAATGATACAAATTGGAGTAAATTTTTCTCTTGTGGTTGGTGTTCCACCACCAACCACAGACTTGGCTTGGTCTGGAAGACTATAGTTGTTGGAAAGCCCTTTAAGAAGAGTTATACTCTAAGATATAATGGACTAAATCATGTATGAGAGAAAGTATTTTGTGTAGTTTCATAACCATCAGACAAACTTTTCATGATTTTTGTCTTCCCAAAATACACCTTTCC
>JANRLU010000169.1:0-2686 GCA_033762275.1 Thermonemataceae bacterium
GGGAAATGGGAGTATTATTACTTAAATGAGAGATTAGAATCAGTAGGGAAATATAAAATAGATAGTTATATTAGTTGTGGGGTAGAAGCAAGCCGAGTTTTTTATGAAATTAAATTTGGAGAATGGATTTATTTTTATGAGAATGGGCAAAAGAAAGCAGAAGGGATCTATGATGAAAAAATTGAGCAGATTAGGACAAATTGTGGAGGCGATAAAAAAGTTTTATACAAAACTAATGATAGCTGGAAATTTTGGGATAAAAATGGCAATACAATAAGTAAAGAAGAATGGATAAAGTTTAACTCGTTAGAAGAGATAGAAAGCAAGTAAAAGAACATGCTGATTGTAAAAATGTAATAATGCCAAGTCATGTGTTTATTGATGCTGTCCGAGTCCTCTTCATAGCCATCAGGCTAATTTTATCTCGCTGTTAATCAAAATATTATTTCCTACGAAGCAAAATGCAGAGGACATCATTTATTTCACTACCAATAGATAAGCCGCAATGAACTGTGATAATAAACAAATTTTAGACTAAATATTTCTTACAGGAACAAAACTTTTTTGAAAAGGAGTGTTGTTCTTAACAACTGCAAAAATCTGTCTAATGAGCTTGTTCATTACAGCTACTAAGGCTATCTTTGCTTTTTTCCCATTTGCTTTCAATCTTGTATAGGTTTCCTTACAGGCAGGGTTGCACCGAATGGCACTACAAGCAGCCATATAAAGTAAAGCCCTAAGTTCGGGGTCTCCACTTCGGGAGATATGTCCATTTATTTTCAAGGAAGTTCCTGAGTTTTTAATAGTAGGTACTACTCCGATAAACTTAGCAAGTTTTTTAGCAGAGTTGAAATTCTTTAAACCATTAGTAGCCATAATAAGAGCAGAAGCTGTTTTTTTACCAATACCTGAAATAGAGGTCATTAATTTTAAGATGTGTTTAAACTCATCTTCTGAGATTTTGGTAATTTCGCCCTCAAGCGTAGCAATTTCCTGCCTTAAGGAAGTGAGCATTCTTTGCAAACTTGCTTGCACTGTGCTTTGTTGCTTGGGGTGGAAGCTAAGAGCGTGTTCCAAATTAGATAAGGCAGACAATTGCTTTTTGAGTTGTCTTAAAAGAACTCTTAATTGCTTGTATTGCATTACTTTATCATCAGGCATTACATAGGGTTGAGGTTGCATTTTTTGTCCATAGATACTGAGCATAGTGGCATCTCTTGCATCAGTTTTAACTGTGGAGAGGAGTACCTTGGCAAAATTAGCTGATTGTTTGGGGTTGACCACTGAAATAGGGATTTGCTGTTGTGTCAAATAATAAACCAACAATAAGCCGTAACTCCCTGTAGCTTCTGATATACAGTGAGCATGAGCAGGTAAGGTTTTGATAAATTGGTGAATACCTACGGGGGTATTGGTAAATTTAGCACTTGAAAACTGTTCATCCAAACTTGGATAAGCTACAACTAAGGTGTCTTTACTGATGTCAATACCTATGTAAATCGTATTCATTTTGGTTAGTTTTTTGTGAATAAGAATGGAGAAAGCAACAGTTTGTATTTTTCAGCAGCAGCATAGCTAACACAGGTTCTTGACCTAATGAACTGTTCGTTGTAAAAATACGAGGGCTTGGGACAATACATTGCGGTCGGTCTTTATGACGAATGGAATTGCGGTCTTTAGCAAGCCCTCTACTATTGCAAATCAAATATTGCATACTTGGATTTACTTTACAAACGTACTATGGAATTGATTGCAATTGAATAATCATTCATAATCGTAAAAACTATTTTGTTGATAGTGAGATATTTACAAAATTAGCTTTTTACGATTTTTTCCCAAAATTATACATCACAACTTACATTAATTATCTTGATAAAATTCATGTTTTTTAACAATAGCAAAAATAATATGGACAAGTTTATTTCGTAAATTATTAATAACAAGCATTTTGTCTTTTTTTTCAGCTATTTTACGTTGGTAGTATTTTGCTAAGAGGGTTTACCTCTAACAATAAGGTTCTTTCGAAAGTTTAAATTTCTAAATTGTATATGGCAGCGAATAAGTTAAATCTTAATCCAAATCGTTTTCTGCCATTGCGATAAGGAGAAGTAAATATCCTAAACCGCTTCAACATGGAAAAAGTATGCTCTACCCCAATTCTTTGCTTACTTAATGCTTTGTTGTCTTGCTTTTGCTCCTTATTCAAGGGCTTCAATTTACTTTTTTTATGAGGTAAAAGACTATTTTTGTGATATTTGTCCATACCCAAATAGCCCAAATCTCCAATCACCTTGATGTCCCCCAAGCAAACATAACTTGCTGTCCTTTCTACCAAAATCTGTGTTTTTAGGTGGTGATGGTGCTTTTTTCTACTGTAATAACGCCGCTGTTTTTTTGGGGACGTAATACTTTGCTCTCTGTGGCATCTATGAGCAAGACCTCATATTCCACTTTTTCTCCTATCAAACTTGTCCGTTTGGGCAAATTAAATTTACCCGATTTGATAAGCAGTTCTTCTACTTGTTTGATACATTTGTAGGCATTGCCTTCGGCTAAACCATCACTCTTGCCAATATGAAAATAGGCGGCCGCCGCCGCGGTACGATACTCCCTATTGTACTCCAACATCATCAAAACCTTATCCTCAGCACTTAGTTTGCTCGGACGACCTATACGTTTATAACTC
>JANRLU010000170.1:0-25271 GCA_033762275.1 Thermonemataceae bacterium
ACTACTTTGAACAAAACAGTATGTTTTACTTCTCGGTGTAAGTCTATGAGGGCTTTGTATTCTCCCACAGATTTTACTTCCCCTTGTATAGCAATTTTTTTACGGTCTATCTCAAAGCCTTTGGATTTGAGCATTTCGGCAATTTGTGTGTTGGTAACAGCTCCAAAAATCTTTCCTGTTTCTCCTACTTTGGCAGGGATTTCCAATACCAAATTTCCAATGCTTTCAGCCATATTAAGAGCTTCAGTTTTGATTTTCTCAGCTTTATGAGCGGCTTGCTTCAAATTTTCGGCAAGCACTTTACGGCTGCTATCAGTAGCTAAGATGGCTATACCTCTGGGAATAAGGTAATTACGGGCATAACCTGGTTTTACTTTTACAATGTCGTTTTTATAGCCAAGACCAATGAGATCTTCTTTCAAAATCACTTCCATACTAATACTTTTTTTTAATTACTTTAAAGAGTCTGTTACGAAAGGTAACAAAGCTAAATGTCTTGCACGTTTAACAGCCTGAGCCACTTTGCGTTGGTACTTCAAACTGTTGCCAGTAAGCCTGCGAGGTAAAATTTTACCTTGTTCATTTACAAATTTCAGCAAGAAATCAGCATCTTTATAGTCGATATATTTGATGCCGTGCTTTTTGAAGCGACAATATTTTTTCTTTTGTTCTTGCTTGTGTACGGGTTCGTTCATCAATGTCATAGCTTTATCCCTCCTTTTCTACGTTTTGGTTGTTTTTATTTTTGCCTATCAAACCTTTTCTACGCTTTTCGTTGTACTCAACAGCATATTTATCCAAGTTGGTAGTAAGATAACGCATAATGCGTTCATCGCGACTAAACTCTGTATGCAAGGTATTCACGATGCTTACAGGAGCTTTGTACTCCAATAAATGATAAAAGCCTGAGCTTTTGTGTTGGATAGAATAAGTTAGTTTTTTTAGCCCCCAATTTTCCTCGTGGATAATTTCGGCACCGTTATCGGTGAGGACTTTACGGAATTTTTCTACGGTATCCCTCATCTGTTCTTCAGATAAGACGGGAGTAATAATGAATACCGTTTCGTACTGTTTGTAATTCATTTTGTTAATCAATTAAATTTATGATTTTTGAGCCTGCAAATTTCTGAAAATCAAGTGAATTTTCCAAAATAAATTTAGCCTTTATTTTTTTCTTGCTTATCAAAATAACTGCAAATAGCCTTTAGCCCGCAATTTTCGCACTTAGGATTTCTGGCAGTACAAGTATATCGTCCGTGCAAAATCAGCCAATGATGGGCTTTGGCTATCAGGTTTTTAGGAATATGTTTGGTTAGTTTCTTTTCTACCGCCAGAGGAGTGGTATCATTTTTGGATACCAAGCCCAAACGATGTGATACACGAAAAACGTGTGTATCCACTGCCATAGCGGGTTTTTCGTATACTACCGAAGCGATTACATTGGCAGTTTTTCTGCCTACGCCCTGCAATTTTTGTAAATCATCAATACTTTCAGGGATTTGCCCTGCAAAATCATTCATAATCTTTTGGGCAGCAGCAATGAGATGTTTGGTTTTGTTATTGGGGTAAGAAATACTTTTGATGTAAGGAAAAAGCTCTTCAAAAGTAGTATGAGCTAAATCTTGTACAGTTGGGAAGCGTTCAAATAAGGCGGAGGTTACCATATTTACACGTTTATCAGTGCATTGAGCTGACAGAACCACAGCTACCAAAAGCTCGTAAGGGTTTTGGTACTGCAATTCTGTCTGGGCTTCAGGCAAATTCTCTGAAAAATATTGTGTTAGGAACTCATATTTTTGTTTGAGTTTCATCAAGCGAAATTTTAAACAGCGAAACTCTCTCCACAGCCACAAGTACGTGAGGCATTAGGATTGATGAACTGAAAACCTTTGCCGTTGAGTCCGTCAGAAAAATCTAAAATTGTACCTAATAAATACAACAAACTTTTTTTATCTACTAAAATTTTGATACCTTTATCTTCAAAAACTTCGTCATTATTCTGAATACTTGCATCAAAAAGCAAGTCGTACATCAAGCCTGAGCAGCCACCACCTTTTACGGCTACGCGTATGTGATGCTCGGAGGAGAAACCATCTTCTTGGCGAATCTCTACAATTTTATTTTTAGCTTTTTCTGTTACTTGAATCATAAGTTTAGGTGTTTTACTACAGCCCTATAACTCATTTTCTTAGAAAAAAGTTTGATTAGCGTATCAAACCATCTGTTTCTTTCTTTTTAAGTTGAATGCTTGTTTGGATTTTTACTTGTTTATCTTTGGTGTTTTTCTTCAAAAAAATGAGTTCTTCCAATTCTCCGATTCGCCAACTTTCTACCATATTGGCATAATAAAAGCTACCTGGGTTACCCGATTGCCCGCCAGGGTAAATTCCATAGGCTTTTGGCGTATTAGCTCCTAATACAACAATCATTCGCCAAGAGGGACCGTGGTCATCGCTGGTAGCATTGATGGTTCTTACACTGCCTGAGGTAGCTAAATCTTTTAGTCCCAAATTCGGAATGAGGAGGTGATCTAAGTGAAAGTTCTTGTATTTGCCCCAAGCCCAATTTTCATCTTTATCTTTATGTTTGCTTTTTAGTTGCTGTATGGCTTTTTTATAGCTTTCGTTTATCAAAAAACCTATATTTTCTTTTTGTGGGGTGCTTTTGTCATCAACCCAATAACTGGTGGAATCTTTTAATAAAATTCGCATCGTTTGGTCTGTATTTGGGTAATTGGGTATCCAAGCGAGTTCATCTTGCCATAGGGCTTTTCTAAACTCTCCAAACCAAACTTCAAAAAAAGTAGCTCCTTGAGCATCAGCTTGGTACAGATAGTTCCATTTTTTGAGGGTTTGGTAGATATGAGTGCTTATTTTATCTTTTTGCAAAGATATCGTATCCAATTTCTGAAGCATTAAAGGCAAAGCTTTTGAGGCGTGTACAGCAAATACATCATTTTGTAACTCTCTTACATTTTCGTATTTTATTCTACTCATTTCTGATAAACGTTGGTTGATACGAATCGCTCTCTCTGGAGAAACAAAATCGTAGCCTACATAATAAGGATATTGCAAACTATCAGTGATGTGTTGGTTGGCTGAGGCTAAAAAATGCTGTTCGGGATTAAGGGCTTGTGGATTTTGCGTGTGAGCAATGAGATGCTTGTATTCGTACTGTGAATTTGTACCATCTAAAATATATTTTCCTTGTCCTTCCCAACGCATAGGGATTTTACCTGCCACATACATTGCAATATTTTTATCAGTATCAGCATAAGCTATACAGGAGGAGGGCGTGCCAAAAGTAGACATAGCGTTTAAGAAGTCTTGGTAGTTGGCGGCTCTATTAAGTTTATGGAAGGCTAAAAGTTCGTTGGAGGTACTGTCATTTCCTAACCAATACATTGCACTACGATAAGGTACGGTAATTTCGTACAAATCGTTAGGCTGATTGGGATACATTCGAGAAGGTTTTTCTAATACGATTGCTCCTTGGTGGGTGTGTCTGATATACTCTACAACTTCTTTTTGGTGCTTGACTTTGATAATTTCTTTACGTAAAGTAGTTTTTTTCCAGTTGCCATCGTGCCAATATTCTTCTAAAGTTTCATCTTTAAACTTAATTTGATAAAAATCTAAGGCATCAGTATAGGCATTTGTAATTCCCCAAGCTATTTTTTCATTGAATCCAATGATGACAGCGGGGGCTCCAGGTAAAGAAACTCCATATACGTTTGTTGTAGGGCTATTAAGTTGAATTTCAAACCAAATAGAAGGCAATTTAAGACTTAAATGGGGGTCGTTGGCTAAGATAGGGTAGCCTGTTTCACTTTTTTTACCATCTATCACCCAATTATTACTACCTTTTGCTTTCTCTTTATCCGAAACTTTCACTTGTTCTTTCAGAATTTTTTGGGTTTCGGCTAAATTTTTAGCTAAAACATTTGTTACGGAGTCGTAGTGTTTGGGTTTGGTTATGGGTTTTGAGGGTTTAAAATTCAGTGTAGTTGTACGAGGTATCACGGCTTGTTTCTGAAAGGGATTTTGTGTATATAAGCTATCTGCTTTTTGTAGTCCAAACTTAGAGGCAGTCATTGTATTGGCAAAATCATCATTACCTGCAGCAGAGAGGTCATAAGCCATATATTTGAGCAGCAAAGCAGTTTTGAGATTTGTCCAAGGCTCTGGCTTGTAATCCAAAATTTTGTACTCCAAAGGAAACTCATGGGTAGCTAAATTTTGTATATAAGCATTTACTCCTTTGGTGTAGGCATTGAGTATGGCGGAAGATGTACTATCTTTAGAAATATGATATAGAGCCTTTTCTGCACTCAGAGCAAGTCCTATTCTTCGTTGTGAGCGGTCTATTTCTACGGCTTGTTCGCCTAAGAACTCCGAAAGTCTTCCTGCGGAGAAATGCGTCAGGAATTCCATTTGCCATAGTCGGTAACTTGCTGTAATATAGCCTTGTGCAAAATATAAGTCTTCATCATTTTCAGCAAAAATATGAGGAACGGCTCTCTGGTCTATCAGGATTTCCACATTTTTTTTCAAACCAATCAGTTGTAAGGACTGTTTTTTGGGCATTGTTTTAGCTTCTGCATTCGCCCAAAATCCGTTGAATGGGTCTAAAAACTTCCCAATTGGTGGGGCAGAACTCAAGGCTTCAGGTATATAATTACGAAGCAAAGGGATTTCAGATAATTTATATTGCAAGGCTATTACTAAGAAAATACTTAGTATATTGAGAAGTACTGCTCGGAATATTTTCATAAATATTAAGTAATGAATTCCAAAAATAGTAAATAAACCTGAGTTCTTATAGATTTTTTTTAAAGGTTTTTAATGGATTCTTCTCAGGCTGGACTTGTAAAAAAATACACATGTTGGTATATATGCGTAGCTTACAAAGAAAATCATTAAATAAAAAAGCCCTTAATTTATTAAATTAAAGGCTTTTGTGCGAAAGGGGGGACTCGAACCCCCACGGGTTGCCCCATACGCCCCTCAAACGTACGTGTATACCAATTCCACCACTTCCGCAAAATTTGGGACTGCAAATTTACCAAAAGAAAATATTTTTTCAAAAAAAATACTGAAAAATATTTCTAAAAATTAAGAAAATGGTATCTTTGCCACATAATAATCTTATTTTTATATATGAAAAAAACCAATTTACTACTCGTTATTTTTAGTATTCTCACGCTTTTTGCTTGCACAGAAAAACCAGCTAATGATACTAAAAAAAATCAAAATAATACCAACACAGATACCAAGACAAATAATGGAGATAAAACCATTGTTTATGTAAATACGGACACACTTTTGGCAGGCTACGAACTATACAAAAGAGCCCTCAAAGATATTGAAGTAAAGAAAAATCAGTTTACAACTGATATTGAGGGGCAAGCAAGCAATTTCCAAACGAAAGTACTAAAGGCACAACAAAATGCCCAATCAATGACGATGGGGGAAATAGAAAACACCAAAAAAAGTTTGGCACAAGAAGAGCAAAGGCTCGTGCAGTACAGAGATGCTTTGATGCAAAATTTGGCAAATCAGGAGAAAGATTTGGCTGACAAAATCAATAAAAATATTGATAGCTTTATGAAAAAATACGCAGAGAAAAACGGCTATAAAATGATTTTGAGCTACAAACAAGGGGTTACAGCTTGGTACGCAGATAATAGTTTAGACGTAACTGCTGATGTTTTGAAGGGCTTAAATGAGGAATACAAGTCAGAAGCTGGCTCTGCTACTACAGAAAATAAAGACACTACGAAGAAAAAATAAACATAAAATATTCTAAATGAGGTATTTGCTAATAAAAGTTGTTTTATTTTTTCTACTTGGGCTATCTACTATTTCCTTAGTGGTAGCCCAAGATACTATTTGGCATACTGAAAACGGGAAACGTTTTTTTGAAATCTATAAAGGTGAAAATAATCAGACACCCAAATATGCAATTTTACCTCGTATTGAGTTTGGTTTCAATACATTAGGTTCTTCAGTGTATCCTATACAAATACTGAAATCCCGCTTCTGGTCTTTAGGGCTTCAGTACCGCCGCAGACTTGGTGCGGAGGCAAAAGGATTTAGTATAGGAGTTGGTGCAGAGGCTTCTTGGAATAATTTACATTTCTCTGATAATCAGGAATTGATAAAAGGAAATTCAGCAGTGGAAAGAACGACTCTTCCAACGGAGGCTACTCGAAATAAATTGACCATATTTAATATAGGTATTCCTGTATTGTTCTATAAAACGCTACCAAAATGGCGTTTTGGGCTTGGCTCTTATGCTGATATAGGTTTAAGTCGTTTTACAGAAATTCGTTATGAGCTGAATGGACAAAAGCAAGCCTACAAAAACTTTTCAGATTTTTATACCAATACGCTAAGATACGGCATAAGAGCGGAAGTAAAATATAAAATAATACGTATTTTTGCCAAATATGACATCAACACGCTTTTTCAGAGCGGAAAAGCTGATAATAACCCACGAATATTTACATTTGGTATAGGTTTGTAGAAATATGCTAAAAAATCAGCGACCCATAGGCATTTATGATAGTGGAATAGGCGGGCTTACCGTAATGAAAGCCGTAAGAGCTTTACTTCCTCACGAAGATATTATTTATTTTGGAGATACGGCTCATCTTCCGTATGGCGACAAATCTACGGAGGCGATACAATCTTATTCTATTAAAATTGCTAATTTTTTGCTTTCTCAGGAGTGTAAAGTGATTTTGATAGCTTGTAATTCTGCCTCAGCAGCAGCCTATAATTTATTAAAGGAGTATGTTGGTAGCAAAGCTAAGGTGTTAAATGTAATAGACCCGATGGTTAGTTTGGTAGCAGAGCACTACACAGAAAAAACACTTGGGCTTATTGGTACGAAGCAGACTGTAAACTCTAATGTCTATGCCAAGAAAATCAACGATTTGCACCAAAATATCACCTTGAAATCTTTAGCTACGCCTCTACTTGCTCCAATGATAGAAGAGGGATATGCAAAAAAAAATGCAATGAGTAACGTTATCAATGACTATCTCTCGGATAAAACTTTAGAGGGAATAGAGGCTCTTATTTTGGGCTGTACACATTATCCGCTTATCATAGAACCCATAAAAGAGTTTTATGATAATAAAGTCAGTATATTAGACTCATCAGAGGTAGTTGCCAAATCTCTAAGAGGGCTATTAGAAATGGAAAATATCTTGAACATGCAAGAAGAGTTAGGAAAAAGTAGCTTTTATGTATCGGATTATACGACCTCTTTTGAGCTTACTACCCAATTATTTTTTGGAGAAAAAGTAAACTTACAACACTACCCTTTATGGGAGTAAATGGGCTTTAGTCCTCTATAATTTTTATTTGAAAGTCTAAATCTGCAAGTAACTCTTGGTAGTCCTTACCTGCATCTATCATATCATCATCATATTCTTCGCACCACCAATTTATTTCTACGGCGGCTCCATTTTTTTGCAAAGCTAACATCTTTTTGAACACATCTAAGAGGCATTTAGAAGAACTTGTATTGAAATACTCAAGTTCTATATCCATTCTAAGGACTCTTTCGGCAGCTTCCGCTTTGAAATCCTCCAGCCAACGATTGATAGGTTGGTAAAATCCTATTGGATTTTCAGGTACAGAACGCCCTTTTATTGCTAAAGAACCTGTGTCTGCGTCTAAATGAACCAATGGTGTGTTGGGAGTTTTTTCAATTTTTAGTGTTTCCATTATTTTTACTATTTGGGTAAGTTCATAGTACGAGTTATCTCTACTTTAAGTGTAAAAAAAGTAATATCCTCATTTACACCATGAAAATCATAGAATAAATTGCCATCAGTTTTGCGAGCGATATCAATGAAGCCCAGCCCTGCTGTACCTTTTTCCGAAAAGCTATCATCTGCCAACACTTGTCTGTGCAGCTCTCTGAGTTCATCTTTGTTAAGGCTATTGATATGGTCTATTTTTTCTTTTATTTTTATTTCTACATTTTTGAGCACATAATTACCTGTGGCAATAATGTATTTATCTTCATAAGCTTCAAATACAGCCAAGGCTTTAGAGCCTATTTTTTCTATATGATTTTCTATATGATGACTTAGATTTTGAAAACATTCGGTTGCTATGTTGTACACTTTTTTGCGAACTTTAGGGTTGCTTTCAGCTGTTTCCAGTCTATCCTCAATGATACGTAATAGAGAACTTACTTGTACAAAGCCAACTTGCCCTTTGTAGGATAAGATAAAGTTTTCATCTTGCATAGCCTCGTATAACTGGCTATAATCTTTTTGTAACAACATACGCAAACCTTTTGAACAAAGATACAAAAAGTTTTTTTCAAACAAATATTTAGATATGTTTTTTATGAAATAGGTTAATTTTTGTGCATAAATATTACATTTTATTTATTTAGAAAGTTTCTAAATATCTTTTTACTGAGCTAAATCATTTAATTTTTATGGATAAGCTATGTATTTTTGTAAAAAATTAAAAATTCGCTATGCAACAATCTTTACAATCACTATGTCTGACACACCATAAGGCTTCAGTAGAAGTGCGTGGTTTGTTTGCCTTGTCTGATGAAGAAGTGAAGGAATTTTTACTATATCTAAAAGATATACACGCCATTACAGAGGCTTTGGTGGTTTCTACTTGTAACCGAACGGAGATATATTACGTAAGTGAAGAGGATTTATCAGATAAGGTGCTGCGTACGCTCATTGCTTTTAAGGGAAATACTGATTTGGAGAGTTATGTGCATCTTTTCCAAAAATTGAGTCATAGTGCTTCCATACAACATCTTTTTGAGGTTTATTTGGGTTTAGATTCTCAAATTTTGGGAGATATTCAGATAGCTAACCAAATAAAAAAAGCTTATCAAACTTCGGCAGATGCACAAATGGCGGGTGCTTTTTTACATAGGCTCTTACATAGTGTTTTCTATACAAACAAACGAGTAGCTCAAGAGACTTCTTTTAAAGATGGAGCTGCATCAACGGCTTATGCAGCAGTTGAACTCTTGGAGGAAATCAGTTTTAATATGCAAGATCCCAAGATTTTAGTAATGGGTTTGGGAGAGATAGGTGCAGATGTTTGTAGAAATTTACAAGGTCGTTTCAGCAATGTTTCTATTACCAACAGAACTCGCCTAAAGGCTGAATCTTTGGCTTTAGAGTGCGATTTTGAAGTTTTAGATTTTGAAAATATCTGGCAACATATCCAAGAGGCTGACATAATTATTTCATCAGTGGCTACTAGGTTTATCAGCAAAGAGCGAATAACTGATATGCCGCTTTTTTCACACAAATACTTTATTGATTTATCTGTACCTCGTAGTGTTTGTGTAGATGTAGAGGAAGTGGCAGGTTGTATTTTGTATGATATAGACCACTTGCAGGCAAAAACAAACGAGACACTACAACGTCGTCAGAAAGAAGCAATTAGTGTGAGAAACATAATTACTGAGTCTATAAGCGAGTTTGAGAATTGGGCGAGAGAAATGGAAATTTCGCCGACTATTCATAAACTAAAAATGGCTTTAGAGCAGCTTCGTAAGGAAGAAATATCCAAGTATAGCAAAAAAGCTACAGAACAAGAAATAGAATTATTGGATAAAGTTACAGGTAATTTAGTACAAAAAATCATCAAGATGCCAGTTCTTCAACTCAAAGCTGCTTGCAAACGTGGAGAAGCGGAAACGCTTATAGATGTGCTGAATGACTTATTTAACTTAGAAAAAATAACGGAAATAAAATAAGAGCCTATCAGATAGGCTCTTATTTTATTTTTTTCTGCTTTCGGCGGCTGCCAAACTACTTTTCATACTTTCACTGACTTTGTCAATAGCCTCTTTCTGCTTTTCTAAGTAAGCTTTTTGTTCGGCTTCAGGCTTTTTATCCAAATTAGTGTCAAATTCTTGCATCCACATAGACATAGCCTTGTAGGCATAGTCTAAATCTTTGTGGATTTTCTCGTATTTGTGCAGCGTAGCCGTATCTTTTTTAAGCTTTTCATCTGCCAACTCAGCTTTGAGGCTGTCACGGTATTTTGCAATGGTATGGTGTTTGGGCATTACTTCATCATGAACCGCCATTACTTCGTCAAATAATTTTTGGTTCTCAGCCCCCAATTTCATACCTTCGTGTTTGTGTTGGTGCTCGCCATCTTTGTGTTTGTGTTCGTTTTTTCCGCTTTCGCATGCTCCCAAAGAAAAGAGCAAGGCGAAGCCTAATACATAGTGTTTCATATAGATTGATTTTATCCTAAAACAAAAAGTGATGATACAAAAGTTCTTTATAGCTTTATTTATAGCTTTTGAGTTGCTGGCTTGTCAGAAACCTAAATGCCCTACCTATATGACCCCTCAAGAGTTTGCGGCTTTTCAGCAGAAAAGAGATAGCAAACGTTACACCAAACGGGATAGAAACGGACATATTAAGAAAAAACAAGTGAGTGTGGATAAAGTGCGATAAAAAAGCCTTCTTTGCGAAGAAGGCTTTTGCTTATTTTTTGAAGCTTTGGAAGGAAAATTTAGCAAAATCTGCAAAACTATCCAGAAATGTTCTTCCTGTGAGGTCAAAGAAGAAATTAACAGATTTTTCCACAGCAGCATCTGTTTGCTCAAAATTAGGGCTGGTATCCTTGAGCCAAAAACCTAAAATATACATTATTGTTCCCCACATTGCTTTGGGATAAGCTTTATTGAGAAACGTTCTGTTCAAAACTTCCTCTGTTTCAAGGGCTTCATTGATAAGTTCTTGGGCAAAGTCTTCAAAGCTATTTTTGAAGTCCTCAAGCGTCTTGAGGCTTTTCATTTTTACATTATTTTTTAGAACCATAATAAAAGCCCTATTTTGCTCCAAGTTTTCAAGCCAAGTAAAAGCGAAGGCTAATAGTTTTTCTCTCACCGAAAAGCCTTGGTATTGTGTATCATTTTCTATTTGACTTCTGGTATTTTGAAATTGCTCCAGCCAAAAAGCACTTTCGATACTTTCCAAAGAAGAAAAAGCCTGATAAAATTCGCTTTCTTCCTGCTCTGCAAATTGGGTAAGTTCGTAAATACTGCTGGGTTTACGATTTTTCTCTAATACAAAGGCGATATAGATTTCTTGCCAATTAGGATTGTTTTCTACTATCTTATTTTTGTCTTTTTTTGCCATAGCGGTAGTTTTTTTTCTATTTTAACTAAATTTCAATTCGGAAAGTTTTGTAATCTGAGAAACTTTTATTTTTTTTGTTGATAATTTGTTTTGCACAATTTTTGTGTGTATATTTTGCTTAAATTCTAATTTACAAATAAAAAAGTGTTATGAAAGTACTCAAAGTTTTTATGTTGTCCTTGTTGGTATTAGCAATGCTTGCTAACGAAGCTGATGCCCAGAAAAGGCGTGGAAAAAAAGTGGCTAACCCAAGAAAAGTAACTGTGCCAGCTGCTTACAAAGTGGATACGGATAATGACAAAATTCCTGATGTAAGAGACCAATGCCCCAATACACCTGCCAAAGAGGAAGTAAATGATTATGGTTGTCCAAAAGATTTTGATAATGATGGCGTACCTAACAAAGACGATAAATGCCCAGGCGTAGAGGGAAATGCAGAAGAAAATGTAGCAGCAATGGGACCCAAAGACAATGAAGGTTGCCCTTGGGGAGATAAAGATGGAGACGGTTTCTTAGACAATGCTGATAAATGCCCTGATATAGCAGGTGTTCAGCAATTTTTTGGTTGCCCCGCCCCAGATTTTGACCAAGATGGTGTGCCCGACGATAAAGACGATTGTTATGACAAGAAAGGTCCTAAAAGTAACAAAGGTTGCCCAGAAAATAAAGATAGTGATGGTGACGGTTTGTTAGATCAAGATGATGCTTGTCCAGATAAGCCAGGTCCAAGAGAAACTAAAGGTTGTCCTAAGCTCACAAATGATGCTGACGAAGCTATTTTGCGTCAGGCAAGTAAGGTAGAGTTTGAATCTGGTAAAGCTACCATTGCAGTTAAATTGCAAAAGAAGTGGTATCCTATTTTAGATAAAGTGGTAACCTTGATGAAGAAATATCCTGATGCTTATATGTTGATAGAAGGACACACTGATAATGTGAAGCCCAAAGTATCAGCCTTTAAAGATAATCAGCAGTTGTCTGAAGCAAGAGCTAAATTTATTATGGACTACCTCGTTAGCAAAGGAATCAGTGCTAATAAACTGAAAGCTGTAGGTTATGGAGATACAAGACCTTACGGAGAAGAGGAAGCAGGCTATAAAACTGGAGATCCTCAAATAAAAGAAGCTAATAAAACAGCTGCACAAAAAGCACAAAACCGTCGTGTAAAAATGACTATTACCTCTACCAAAATCTGGTAGTTTAAAGTTATAAAATCATAAAAATAGGGAAGTTCTAAAAGAACTTCCCTATTTTTATTTTGGTGAATTACTTGTTTTTACTTTTAATTTCTACACACGTAACCAAAATTTTAAATATTCATAGCTTGCAATGTGTAAAGTATACGCTTTAATACATTACTCTTTCAAATCCCAGCGTTGCCTCGTTTCGTTCCAAAAAAGCTGATATTCTTTTGGAAGAAGAATTTTATAGTACACAAAACCTTTGTTTTTTGTGTCAATCCTGAAATAACCAAATAACTGTGTATTTCCTGCAAAACCATATTTTTTCCCTACTTTTGGGGCAAGTGTTTCTTTACGCCAATTCAGGTTGTCATCACTAAGTTCAAAATTCAAAATTTCATTGGTATTATTGAGAATGGTAGCTCCTTGTTTTACCATAGCAGGGATTTCTGTATTTTCTTGTAAAACAAGGTCTACAATCTCGCCCGAGTTGTCTAAACGATTGGCTATTTCGTATTTTTTATCTGAAGATATCCAAGTTTCACCATTGATGGTCTTTGTTTTATTTTGTCCATATCTGTTGGTACTCTCTATAATAATTTTGTATGGATAATTTCCTTCTTGGGGTAAATCTACTTTGAAACTACTCCTTACTTTTCCGTTTTGGCTTAGGGAAAGTTTTTGTTGCTGGTTAGCCATTATAAGCGTTATGGTAGCTTTTTCTTGCTTTTCTGGAAGGATATAAACGGTTTCCATGCTAAATGTTTTGCTGGTTGTTATATGAGAGTTGTTATTGCAACCTGCTTTTGGATACATCTGATTGATTGCTTGGATATCACCTTTGCTTAAGCCTTCTCTTTGTCCTATTTGGCAAGTAGTCATACAAGTTATGGTAGGTTGCCCGTTTGTACTAAAACCATAAGAGTTGTAGTGCATAATAGATTGGTAATCGTAGCTTCCAAGTTCCAAACCATCATTATTTCTTGTTTCAAAGTTGTGTTTCTGTTTTTCATCTAAATTTTCCCAATTGATTTTTACGTATTTATCTCTATCGGGGCGTGTATGTTCGTGCCACATTCCAATAGCGTGGCAAGTCTCGTGTACTACAGAGCCAAAAGGACAATTTACGCTTACATTGATGACTTGCTTTCCGCCAATCATACCTACATAAGACCAACAACCATTATCTTGATTTACATATTCCACATAATTTGTTTGCCCTTCATAAGGAATCAGGCATATATTTGTTTTTGCATTGACGTGAGCAATAGCCTGCAAGATAAGTTCTTTACGAGGGTGCCCTTCGGCTATTTTGTAGGGAACAATGGCGTTCGTCCAGCGATAATTATCTCCTTTTATACCTAATGCTTTGGATTGTGGTGCATCAGAAATGGCTATATCTCCTTCAAAAAACATACTTTTTCCCATCACGTCCACACTAATTTGCGATGGATTTTTACTGAAAGGAAGTTGCGTGGTAATAGTTTTCCTGCTGATAGCTTGTTGTTTTTCTGGGGGCAGGTCGTAGCTGTATTGCTCTTGTCCAAAAGTGTACTCGACGAGGAGTAAAAAAAAGCCCAAATGAAGTAGATATTTCATGCTATTATGATTTTGCTGTGCGAAATATCCAAAAATAGCATTTTTTCTACAAAAAGCAATTTTGTACGATTTTATTCTTCTTCAAAAAGGTTTGTACTTTTGGTAAAATGGCTAATGCCTAAATGTTTGAGAGCTTTTTCGGTGGTTTCTCTACCCCGAGAAGTTCTTTTGATATAGCCTTCTTGTATTAAAAAAGGTTCATAAACTTCCTCTATGGTTTCAGCATCTTCTCCACAGGCAGTAGCAATGGTAGTAATCCCTACAGGGCCACCCTTAAATTTCTGAATAATGGTGGTTAGGATACGATTATCCATTTCATCTAAACCATTTTTATCTACTTCTAAGGCTTGTAGAGCAATTTCAGCAATCTTTAAATCAATCACACCATCTCCTTTCACTTGGGCAAAGTCGCGGGTACGGCGGAGTAAATTATTGGCAATACGAGGCGTCCCTCGGCTACGGCGGGCAATCTCAAAGGCGGCTTCCTCCACAATGGGCATTCCCAAAATTTTGCAAGAACGTTTTACGATTTGTGTAAGTAGTTGAGCGTCATAGTATTGTAAGCGAGAATTAATAGCAAACCTCGCACGAAGAGGGGCGGTCAGCAAACCTGAGCGTGTAGTAGCTCCAATCAGTGTGAAAGGATTAAGCCCTATTTGTACGGTACGAGCGTTAGGACCAGAGTCCAGCATTATATCAATTTTATAGTCTTCCATCGCAGAATAGAGGTATTCCTCTACGATGGGATTAAGGCGGTGAATTTCATCTATAAATAAAACATCATTGGTATTGAGTTTGGTAAGCAGACCTGCTAAATCGCTTGGTTTATCCAAAACAGGTCCTGAAGTAGTCATCATCTCTACGCCAAGTTCATTGGCAATGATATTGGAAAGGGTTGTTTTTCCCAGCCCCGGAGGTCCGTGAAGTAACACATGGTCTAAGGCTTCTTCTCTTTGCTTGGCGGCTAACACAAAGATTTTAAGATTTTCCACAATCTTATCCTGACCTGTAAAATCGCTAAAACTAAGTGGTCGGAGTGCTTTTTCTATATCTTTGTCCGAGTTTGAAAAATTTTCGTCTTCGCCGGTGAGGTAATCTTTTCGCATAAGGCTTTCACTATTTCTTTGGGCAATTTACACAAAATAACTTGAACTACAAAAAGCACTATCAATCAGTTTGAGAGCCATTTTTCAAGTATTTTTGGGTAAGTACTTACAAATACTTCCCAAATATGCAGCCATTCTGATAGTTCTTGCTCAAAGTTAGTGGTATCATTAGTCTTGATGAGCTTTTCTAAATGAACTGTTTTTTCTGCAAATTTTTTAATACCCAAGGTGGCAGCTACGCCTTTGAGGGTATGCAAATCTTTCTGAATACTTCCAAAATCTCTTTCCTTCAGTGCTGTTTGGATATGATTTTGAATATCTTTTGTTTCAGTAATACACTCTTGGATACTTTCGGTAAGAAGTTCTATCCCTCCCAAATTTCGGAGTTGTTCCCATATACTAAAATCAACGGTCGCACTTTCTATATTTTCTGTATTTGTAGTATTTTTGTTTTCTAAAAAATTGATAACCTGATGAATACGCTCTATTTTTAGAGGCTTAGCCAAATACCCATCGAAGCCTTCCTGTAAGAATTTATTTTTATCTTCTTGCATTGCATAAGCGGTGAGAGCTATCATTTTAGGACTTTTCGAGCCTACTATTTGCCTGATAAGTTTCATCGTCTCTACGCCATCAAGTTCTGGCATTTGGATATCCATAAAAATTATATCAAAAGTTTCTTGTTGTATTTTTTGTAGAGCCATTTTACCGCTATCAGCCACAAAAACCTCCAAGCCTATTTTCTTGAGCATTTCGGAGGCAACTTTTCTGTTGATGGCGTTGTCATCTACGAGTAATACTTTCAATGATTTTTGGAAGGGTTGAAATCCTATGATTTCCTCTTGAGCTATTTTTTCATTATTTTCAGAGCATACTTGAGCCTTGAAGCTAAAAAAGAAGTTACTACCTGTGGGAGTTTCTGTATTTTCTAAGATACCAATTTCACCTTGCATGAGTTCTACTAAATGCTTGGATATAACCAGCCCAAGCCCTGTTCCACTCTGAGATTTTGATAAACTATTATCTAATTGGCTAAAACTTTGAAATAATTTTTTTTGATTTTCCTTACTAATACCAATACCGCTGTCCAACACATCTACCTGAATATAAAGCTCTTCTGTTGTTTTTTCTATCAATCTCACTTTTATTTTTACACTTCCGTTTTCGGTGAATTTAATAGCATTGGAACAGAGATTAGAGAGTATCTGAATAAGGCGAGTTTCATCAGCGATAATGCAATCAGGGATTTGCTCATCAAAATCAATACTTAGGGTGTTTTTTTTGTGGGTAGCTTGGGGTAAAAATAAATGAAAAACTTTTTCTATAGTTTGTTTTAGGTCAAAAGGTTTGTAGAGAAGGCTCATTTTGCCGGCTTCTATTTTAGATAAATCTAAAATATCATTGAGGATTGTCATCAAAGTTTCAGAAGATTTTTTGATGGTATGAACATAATCTTTTTGTTTTTCATCAAGTTGGGTATCAGCCAATAGCTCAATCATTCCGATAATGCCATTCATGGGTGTTCGGATTTCGTGGCTCATATTTGCCAAAAAGGATTCTTTTACTTTTAACAAATGCTCTGCAAGTTCTTTGGCTTTCAAAGCATCTTCATTTGCTTTTTTCTTGTCGGTAATATCGTGAGCGATTGCCGAAACTTCATCTATATTGCCATCTGGCGAGGGGATAGGGTTCAGGTATACATCTTGCCAAATAGTTTCACCGAAGATATTTCGGGCTTTAATTTCAAAATATTGGATTTCGCCTGCGAAGGCTTTTTTCATTTTTTCTTTCCAAAAGGTAGCCAAACTATCATTAGCTAAGGCTTTTTTGAGACTTTCAGTATTTTTTCCTATTTCAGGCTTGATGCCATACTGGATTTGAAGGGCTAATACATAATTTTGATTGAAAGAAGTGAACTCTCTTTTCCTATTCACTGACCACATAATATGCGAGCCACTCTCAAAAATAGCCTTGAGTCTCGCTGTTTGGCTCATCAATTCGCTTTGTATTTGTACGCGGTCGGTAGTATCGTACAAAATCCCTCTTACAGCAAGCAACTGTCCTTGTTCGTCGTGTCGGACGCTGAGTGTTCCTTTTAAGTATACAAGTTTTTGATTTTTATGTAAGAGTACCAAATTAAATTTATCAACTTCTTTTTTTTGTAAAACAAGGCTTAATTGCTTGAGAAATTGCACTTTATGTTTGTTGCTTAGTAAAGCCTTGATGCTTAGTTGTGGTAATTCGCTCAGGCTATAGCCTAATTTACTGGAGAAAGTTTTGTTAGCAAAAAGAATTTGTCCTTTAGCATTACACACAAAAATAAGATCATGAGAGTTATCCAACAAGTCTTGTAGGGCAGCATTACTTTCCTGTAGTTTGTTGAGAATAGGTTCATTATCCACCAAACTTTTCAGTCTTTCTACTTCAGCCTTCAACTCTGTCAAAGAGTAGTTATCGTAATTTTCTTGCATATCTACTTTTTCCATTTAAGTCTTAAACTATTACTTACCACGCTTACGCTGCTAAGAGCCATTGCTGCTCCAGCTATCATCGGGTTGAGCATAAAATCGTTGAGAGGGTATAGTACGCCTGCTGCAATCGGGATGCCAATAATATTGTAAATAAACGCCCAAAACAAATTTTGTTTGATAGTTTGTGTAGTTTGTCTGGAGATTCGTATGGCTTCAGGGATTTTACTAAGGTCTGAAGAAATAATAGTGATGGGAGCGACTTCTATCGCAATATCACTTCCTCTGCCCATTGCGATTCCTACATTGGCTTGAGCTAAAGCTGCACTATCATTGATACCATCACCTACCATTGCCACAATTTTGCCTTTTTGTTGTAATTCTTTCACAAAATTCGCTTTATCTTGCGGTAAAACTTCCGCTTTGAAGTGTTTTATCCCAACTTCTTTTGCTATTTTCTCAGCGGAGGCTTTCTGATCGCCTGTAAGCATATATACCTCTAAACCAGTGTTTTCCATGATTTTTATGACTTCGCTGGCATTGCTTTTGAGGGTATCGGCGATAGCAATAACCGCAATGGCTTCTTGTGCTTCAGCAAACCAAACACTAGTGTAGGCTTTTTCTGCGTAAAATTGCTCTTTTTCGTTGAAAATAACATCAAAATTCACATTCTGCTCTTGCAAAAACTTTTTATTCCCTATCAAATAGTCAGTATGTTGGAAAGTGGCTTTTATTCCCTTCCCTACGAAGTTTTCAAAGTCTTTGATGGCTATATTCTCGCTTTTATCTTTCAAAAAATCACAAATTGCTTGTGCTAAGGGGTGCTCAGAGGAGCGTTCAATGGCGTAAAGTAGGGCTTCTTTGGGTGTATTTTTCCAAAAAATATCTTCTACACTTGGTTTCCCTTCGGTAAGCGTACCTGTTTTGTCTAAAACAATCGCATTGATATTTTTGCTATGCTCCAATGCTTCTGCATCTTTGATAAGAACGCCTTTTTGGGCGGCTTTTCCCATACCTACCATAATTGCTGTGGGGGTGGCAAGCCCCAAAGCACAAGGGCAGGCAATTACCAAAACCGTAATCATAGCTGTAAAGCCGTTAAATAAGTGTTCTTTTCCGCCAATAAGCAACCAAAGGGCGAAACTCAATAAAGCAATGCCAAGTACGACGGGTACAAAAACTGCGGCTATTTTATCTGCTAATTTTTGGATAGGAGCTTTGCTTCCTTGGGCATCTTGCACCATTTTGATAATTTGGGCAAGTAGCGTTTGGTTAGCTAATTTTTCAGTTTTTAGCTCAAAGCTTCCTTTGAAGTTTAGCGTTCCTGCAAAAACTTGGTTACCTACTTCTTTAAATGAGGGAATTGGTTCGCCATTAAGCATACTTTCATCTACCCAAGAAGCTCCTTTCAGTAGCGTGCCATCAACAGGGATTTTTTCACCAGGTTTCACCAATACTATATCATTTACTTGTAATTGGCTGATAGGTTTTTCTATTATTTCCCCATTTTTTTGGATATAATGGGCTGTTTTTGCCTGCAAACCAATAAGTTTTTTGATAGCTTCGGAAGTACTATTTTTCGCTTTTTCTTCCAAAAGTTTGCCTAACAAAATAAAGGCAATTACGACAGCAGAGGCTTCAAAATAAATGTGATGTGTGTGGGTGTGAGGCAAAAAATCAGGAAAAAATGTATTAAAAACACTAAAAGTATAGGCTACTCCTGTGCTCAGAGCCACCAAGGTATCCATATTAGCCGTTTTGTTTTTAGCTTGTTTCCAAGCATTTACAAAAAATGATTTACCAAATATAAAAAGTACAGGTGTAGAAAAAAACCACATAAGGTAGTTGGCGTAGGGCATATCCATCGCAAACATTCCTATAAGGAAAACAGGAAGGGCAAACAAGGCTGCCCAAATAGTTTTTTGTTGCAGTTTTTTATACTTTACAGCCTTGAGTCGGTCTAAGTGTTCGTTAGTGTCTTCTACTTCTAAGAGTAAATCATAACCAGCTTCCTGTAAGGATTTTTGTAAGATAAGCGGTTCGCTTGCTCCTAAAAAATAGGCTATTTGTACGCTGGCATTGGCATAGTTTACGCTGGCACTCAATACGCCTTTTTGGTGCTGCAAAATACTTTCTACGCTTACAGCACAAGCCGCACAAGACATTTCCAGAACGGGAATATTTTTCTTGATAAGCAATACTTCGTAGCCTAATTCTTTGCTTAATTTGATGATTTTTTCAAGAGATTCTTTGCTGGTATGCTGATTTACTTCTATTTTTTGTTGGTTGTAGCTCACACGAACTTGGCTGATACCCACTTGTTTTTTCAGTAAATTTTCCAAGCTAAAGGCATCGTTTTCATTAGCCAAACCTTCCACAAGTAAATCTAAGGTGTCTTCTTTTGTCATATTTTTTTTGTTTAGCCCCAAAATATATTTGTTTTTTTACTAAGTTTGTGGCAGTTTAAAAACACAGAATAATGAAATATAATTTCTTGCCACCCGCAATTTTATTGTTAGAAGATGGAACTGTATTTGAGGGCTTTGCTATTGGGGCTAAAGGTAGCAGTAAAGGGGAGATTTGCTTCAATACAGGAATGACAGGGTATCAAGAAATTTATACAGACCCTTCTTACTTTGGGCAAATTGTCGTGAATACGACCGCTCATATCGGAAATTATGGCGTATTAGCCAACGAGCAAGAGTCCAAAACACCTAAAATAAGCGGAATGGTTTGTAATACTTTTTCGGAAATGTTTTCAAGACATCAGTCAGAGATGTCTCTACAAACATATCTGGAGCAGCATAATATTGTTGCTATTGCGGGCGTAGATACACGAGCTTTGGTGAGATATATTAGGCACAAAGGGGCAATGAATGCTATTATTTCCTCCGTGAATTTGGATATAGATTTTTTGAAAGAAGAAATCAAAAAAACGCCTTCTATGGCGGGCTTGGAATTGGCTTCGCAGGTGAGTACACAAGAAATCTATACCTTTGGTGATATAAATGCTTCTCACAAAGTGGCTGTATTAGATTTGGGGGTGAAACAAAATATTCTACGTTGTTTTGCTCAAAGAGATGTTTTTATGAAAATTTTCCCTGCAAAAACCTCTTTGGCAGAAATGCAAGAATTTGCCCCTGATGGCTTCTTTATCTCTAATGGTCCTGGCGACCCCGCCGCAATGCCTTATGCCATTGAAACCGTAAAAGATATGCTCAATACTGATAGCCCACTCTTCGGGATTTGTTTGGGGCATCAAATCTTAGCTTTGGCAAGTGGTATCGGTACGCATAAAATGCATAATGGACATAGAGGTTTGAACCACCCAGTAAAAAATTTGGAAACAGGCAAAAGTGAAATAACCTCGCAGAATCACGGATTTGGTGTGAATAAAGATGATATAGAAAAATCTAATTTGGTGAAAATTACACATATTAACCTGAATGATAACAGTGTAGAAGGAATTTGCAGAACGGATAAAAAGGCTTTTTCGGTACAGTACCACCCTGAAGCCTCACCAGGCACACACGACTCCCATTATTTATTTGATAAATTTATAGATTTACTGTAAAAAGAGATAGCTAAAAGCACCCTGTTGAGGTATAAAATTTACAAGAAACTGCTTTTGGGGAGATATTTTGAATTTTTTTTGAAGAAAATATAGCTATATTTACAAAAAAATTTGCAAAAAAGCATAAAAACTCTTTTTTTAGTGAAAATATTTAGAGAAAAATTATGTCCATAGAACTTTCTAAAGGAGCAAGACTTAACCTAACCAAAAAAGAACCTACGCTCAAAAAAATTATGATTGGCTTAGGTTGGGACTTGAAAGCAGGCAACGCAGTAGATTTAGACGCTTCCGTCTTTATGATTACCCAAAAAGGCAAAATACCAGCCGATGAATACTTTGTTTTTTACAACAATCTGAAATCTCCTGACGGAGCGGTGCAACATACAGGCGATAACCGTACGGGTGTGGGCGATGATGATGATGAAATGATTTTAGCAAACCTTTCTTTACTAAATCCTGCTATTACAGAGATGGTTTTTGTGGTGAGCATCCACGAGGCGGAAGTGCGTAAGCATCATTTTGGCTTGCTTAGCAATGCTTATATGCGTTTGGTAGATGTGGAAAGTAGCAGAGAAGTAGTAAAATTCAAATTAGATGACTCTAATACCAACTTTACGGATATGGAATTTGGACGTTTGAAGAAGGAAGAAGATGGTTGGCATTTTATTGCTACTGGCATAGGCTCTCATAAAGGGCTACAAGGCTATGTAGATGTATACGCTTAGAAATTTTTAAATATACGTTTATGGCAATTTCTCTTAAAAAAGGTAGTACCTTCAACTTGACTAAAAAGGAACCCGCTCTCAAAAAAATAATGATTGGTTTGGGCTGGGAGGTAAAATCGGGTAGCAGTTTGGACTTGGACGCCTCTGTTTTTATGATAAACGAGAAAGGAAAGTTACCTTCTGATGAGTATTTTGTTTTTTACAATAATCTACACTCACCAGATGGCTCCGTAAAACATACAGGCGACAATCGTACGGGAGCAGGCGACGAAGATGACGAAATGATTTTAGCTAATTTGGATAGCATTAGCCCAAGTGTAAAAGAAATCCTAATAACGGTAAGTATCCACGAAGCCGAAAGCCGTAAGCATCACTTTGGTATGCTTTCTGATGCGTATATTCGTATATTTGATGTGGAAACTAAACGTGAAATTCTTCGTTATGACTTAGATGCTGATTATCCCAATAACACAGATGTAGAGTTTGGGAGATTACGCAGAGAGAACGACGAATGGATTTTTGTGGCTTCGGGGATTGGGGCGAACAAAGGCTTACAAGGCTATGTAGATATGTACGCTTAAATTTTTGGCAATATTTTTGTTGATAGAAAAACAAATATTTTAAACAAACTTTTTATATTGCCAAAAATACAGCTATGAGTAAGGTACTGATACTCAATCAAGATTATTCAGCTCTCACAATTTGCAGCGTTCAAAAAGCCTTTATTTTGGTTTATTTGAATAAGGCTGATATTGTGTCGGAATCTGAAAAGGGGGGGATAGCAACAGTTACACGTACTTTTCCTCGCCCCTCTATCATTCGTTTGCATAAATATGTGAATTTGCCCTTCAAAGGTGTGATTTTGAGTAGGCAAAATATATTTAAAAGAGACCACCATAAGTGCCAGTATTGTGGAGCTACTACTGATTTGACCTTAGACCACGTGATGCCCCGCTCGCGTGGAGGAAAGTCCTCTTGGGCAAATCTCGTAACGGCTTGTAAATCTTGTAATTCTAAAAAAGGAGACCTTACGCCCGAAGAAGCTGAAATGCCACTTGCTCATCAGCCTTTTAAGCCTTCTTTTATTATGTTTTTACGAGACTTTTCAGGAAAAATAGAAAAAGATTGGGAGATTTATTTGGGTAAAAGTAAAAATAAAACAGATAAAATTGAATGGTAACTAACTCAGGAGGCTCATAAATTATATGAGCCTCTAATTTTATGTTTATGAAATCATATTTTTTATTATTGATGTGTATAGGTCTTGTGGTCTATCCTTCTTTCGCTCAGCAAAAGCAACTTTCCGAGTACTTCACAAAAGTTGTTTACAGACCTCAACCTTCTGCTACACAGCCAGATGATTCTGAAAAGAAACTTAAAAAATATCGCTTAGCCAAACAGCTAAGTTCTCAGGAAAAAAGCGAGTTGAGAGCTATTCAGGAAAAAGATACTTTAGAAAAAAGTGAAAAATACAAGCTCTACGATTTCAATAATGATAAGCGTTGGGATTTACTTTTGGTAGAAGCTACCTATTTCGGACCTTCTAAGGGTTTCCAATTTTACGCCAATACCCCAAGTGGTATCAAATATATTTGTGATAATGCAGATAGTTTCATAAAAATACAAGTAAGCAAACAAGTAACCAATATTTATTACTTGCTTCCTATCATAGAGCGAGGAGAATGTGATGTTTTATATTTGATTACATTAAATCATACAAATAATAGCTTTTCATTTGCAAAAGCCTATTATGCCGAACAAATGGAGTTTGGAAAAACTTTACAAAAGATAGATTACAAGGAAAATGTGCTTCAAGAGGAAACGGTTTTGCGTTTTTCTGCAAAGATAAACGAGGAAGGTAGCTGGAAAGAGTTAGCTCCTGACGAGGCTTACAACTACGAAACAAAAATTTTGAACGGCAATAGAATAGCAGTTTACCCCAAAAACAGTAAATATCAGATACTTTCCGAAAAACAAGACTGGTTATTAGTGGCTTTCAGTCCTGATACTAAGCCAACAGAAATTTCTCTTGCTCACGGTATGGAGTGGAAAAATCGTGATGCATACATAGTGGGTTGGATAAAAAAGCCAAAAAACTAATTACAAAAGCCTTTAAAGGGATAATTACTTTTATGAATATACTGAAACCTATAAGGTTTGATAAATTATTTATGTTTAAAAAAGCGATTTTCAGGCAAAAAACTTTATAGGTTTTTCGCAAAGCAATTTATTTTGGGTATAGTTAGAATTTTATCCTTGTTTGTATTTTCAGTTCGGAGTTTGTATTACCTTGTATTTCAGTACTTCCCGAACCGATGCTATCCACATCAAGCAGGCGAGTACGGGCATAACGTAGCCAAAAACTTAGCCTTTTAGAGGCTTTATATTCTAAAATTCCATATTGGCGATAGCCCTTACCATTATAGGCAGGAAAAGAAAAGCTATACAAAACATCATCTTCATAGGCATACTGACGATTGTCATAATTATCAGTATCAAACAATGCCCAGCGTGTTTTGAGTCGCCATTTTCCTAAAGTAATGTCTATATCTTGCATAATAGCAACGCCATCTGTGAGGGTTTCGCCAAATTGCAAATTACTATACTGAATACGACTGCGGAAAGCAATAATTTTTTCAGCTTTATAGTCTATATTAAAAACGTAATTCCTTCTTTTTCTGGGGCTTATAAAATCTATGGGGCTGCTATTAGTAGGGTCGTTTTGTTGTTTGTACTCCTCACGAGCTTGCACAAAAGCACTTATTTTTCTGGTAAAAGCATAGCTAAATCTCAATAAATACTCGTAGCCTTCCGAAGGGGCATCAACTCTGAAACGTAGCCAAGGGAACTGAAATTTATCATAATAAGCGGCTATTCCTATTTTTTTGTTGGGCTGAATTTTTACCCCCCAATAAAAGCCTTTTTCGTTAATATCTCTGCTGCCCTCGCTAAGAGCCGAGCCATAAAAACTATGAAAATCTTTATCAAAGTTTCTATGTTGGAAAGCGAAGGAAATTTGTGGAGAAAGTACAGCTATCAGACCTGCATTGTAGCCCATTCCTCCACTTTTAGAGATAGCCCATTCGCCAAAAAAATTAAAATTTTGGTAAACATAGGTATAATTGAAGCCGGCATTATAGTTGTCTTTTCCCGAAAACTCAAACTGGTTGTAGGTAGTTGGTGTTCTTTGCAGAGGGACATCAAAGGAGTTGCGTAAAAAAGTTACCCCTAATTGTAGGGTTTGTGCTGTATTTTTAAAGCTCAAGTTAGCTCCCAATGTGTTTTCTTTGATAGCTGAGCGACTATCAAACTCATTTTGGGTGCGGTGCAAACCTGTTTTTTGAATACTGCTTACAAATAGCTCCGAGCCTGTGTCGTCATTATCAGTAGTATCTTGGCTTACCAAATTGGCATCACGACTGGTGAAAGAGGCAAAAGCCAAGACATCTAACTC
>JANRLU010000171.1:0-11561 GCA_033762275.1 Thermonemataceae bacterium
TTTGATTTTTATATATTTAGAAAAAGTGGCAAAAGCTGAAATAGCACAAACTAAAAAACCTTTATAGCCATCTAAAAAGCCCAAACGCAAAAAATAGCTATAGATAAATTTCCAAAGAGGATTTAAAAATACTTTGAAAAGAGGAGCTTTCTTCCCTCTTTGTTGAGCTTCTTTTGCGGCTATATCCGTAAATTTATTAAGCTGGGTTATATGTTGGCTAATGGAGTAGTAACTATAATGTAAAATATCTCCTTTAAGTGTGCCAATGGCAACTTGGGTGGCTATCTGTTCGTGAAGGTCTTTTCCTTCCCATTTGGCTATATTTTTTTTGTATAGCCTAATTTTTTTATCTGTATACCAATCGGTATGTTTTATCCATTTACCAATATAATTGGTGAGGCGTGGCATCTGATAAGCTTCATTGGAAGGGGTATTTTGTTTTAAATATAAAATTTCTGTTCTAAGTTTTTCTGAAAGAGTTTCATCGGCATCTAAAGAGAGTATCCAATCATATTTTGTTTGTGCATCAGCAAAATTCTTTTGGGCTACATAACCCAAAAAATTTTGCTCTATAAATTTTACTTGATATTTCTCGCAGATTTGCTTCGTCTGGTCAGTAGAGTAAGAATCTACTACCACAATTTCATCTGCAATCCCTTGTAAAGACTCCAAGCAACGAGCTATATTTTTTTCTTCGTTGAGGGTAATAATACTTACCGAAACTTTCATTCTATTTTTTTGTTTTTTTACAAAAATAGCTTACTTTTCTACAAAAAAATGGATAAACTATAAAATTATTCGTTTTTCCTTTGTCCAATATAGCTAAAAAATATTATGAACAGATATATACTTCTTGTACTTGGCATATACTTCACACACTTATCTTTTGTCTTGGCTCAAAGAGTGAGTCCGCAGGAATTAGTTTTTAAGGTAAAAACGCAAGGTGTTGTGCCAGATTGGCTTTCAGAAATCGCTGTTGTAGAGCGTACCTTTCCCAAGCATCAAGCTCCTAAGAAAGATGAAAAGAGCCGAAGTGGTTTGCCTTTAGTGGATTTATCACGCATCTATTATGCTCATTTGCAAGAAGGTGCAAACTTAGAAGCTACTTTGCATAGGCTACGCTCCGATAAAAGAATTGTGTATGCTGAGCCCTTACGCCTTGCCGAGCCGATGTATGTACCTAACGACCCAGGAGCAGCCACCGTGAGTGCCACGCCAAGTAACACCAATCAGTATTATTTGGCTAAAATAAAGGCTTATGAGGCTTGGGATATACAAAAAGGTACGCCAAGTTCTGTTATTGGTATTATTGATTATGGTTTTCGCACCACACATGAAGATTTAATGGATAATCTTCATTCAGATTACATAGATTTAGGAAATAATGACTATAATCTAAATCTACCACACTCTTATAGTTATCATGGCGGAGCTGTGGCAGGTATAGCTGCCGCTACGCCTGATAATAATAAAGGTATCACAGGGGTTGGCTTTAATTGTCAGTACTTACCTGTAAAAGCCATTAATGATGCTCTTAGTAGCTTAAATTTCGGACCTTCGGTAGTTTATTTGGCAGATAGAGGTGTAAAAGTTATCAATATGTCTTTTGGTTATGTTGGCGACCCTGACGAATATTGGGAAGATGTTGTGAATTATGCTGTAATCAATAAAGATGTAGCAATGGTAGCAGCAGCGGGGAATAATGGCAATACAGGGCGATTCTGGCCTGCTTCCTATAAAAATGTTGTTTCTGTGGGAGGAACAACTGCCAGCGATAGCAGGTGGGGAGGTAGCAACTATAATTATGAGGTAGATATTACAGCGCCGAGTGAGTATATTCATACCACCTATTACAACTGTTGTGCTTACGGAGGTGTTTTTAATAATAATACCTCTTATATACCAGCTGTAAGCTATAATATGAGTGGTACATCTTTTGCAACTCCGCAAGTGGCGGCTGCTATTGCTTTATTACGTACACAATACCCTGATTTAGATGCTTTTCAGGCAATGGCAAGAGTCATAGCCACCAGCGATGATATTGATGCTCTTAACCCTTCGGTTGCAGGATTGATTGGAAAAGGCAGGTTAAATGTGTTGAGAGCGGTTTCAGAGGCTGATGTGAAGGCAGTAAGAGTAGAAAATTACCAATTTTTGAATAATACTTATCCTATTGCCAGCCAAACAGCCAATTTAGCGATGGACTTTAAAAATTTGCTTAGTCCAACAAGCAACCTAAACGTAACGCTAAGCAGTTTATCACCTTATGTAGTGGTAAGTGCTAATAATATCAATTTGGGGGCAATGGCAAGTAATGAAATTAAAAATAATACGGCTGCTCCTTTTGTTTTGGATATAGCTCCTAATACGCCTTACAATACAGAAATTGTATTAAAAATAACCTACCAAGATGGAACTTTTACGACCTATGAGTACCTGAAAATCATTATAAACCCTGATTATGCTCATTTGGATATCAATAATATTACGCTTCATATAGGTAGAAAAGGGAAATTGGCAGAGTACGCCTATCCCTACAAAAAATCTTTAGGATATAATAATGCAGGAGATTACTATACAATGGCTTATGCAGGTGGTTTATTGTTGGCAACCCACACTGATAGCTTGGTTAATTCTGCACCCGACTACTTAGGAAATTTCCCTACGGATTTTGACACATCAGGTATTTATTCGTTTCAGATAACTAAAAATGCTGATTATCAGGAAATCAATGCAAGATTTAAAGATAGCCTTTCCAAACGCCCCAAATTAGAGATTCATAAAAAAGCGTATGCTTTTAAAAATACGCCAAATGAGAATTTTGCTATTGTAGAGTACGACATCACTAATGACTCTACTCGGATAATTCCCAGTCTTTACACCTCTGTTTTCACGGATTTTGATATTGATAACTATGCTCAAAATAAAGCGGATTGGGACAACACAAGAAAAATGGGGTATGCCTACAATAATGCGAATAATTTGTATGCAGGTATTCGCCTACTCACCACTGAAACGCCCAATTATTATGCTTTCAATAATAATGGTAGTAGTAGCTCTATCAATTTGTATGATGGTTTTTCTAAAAATGAAAAATTCACGGCTATAGCCAATGGCTTGGCTCGTACGCAGGCAGGGATGAGTGGTTCGGGAACGGATATTTCTCTGGTAGTAGGGGGAACAATGACCAATATTCAGCCGCAAGAAACTCGAAAAATAGCCTTTGCATACATAGCAGCCACTAACTTGGCAGATTTGCAAGCAATATCAGACACAGCTCAACGTGTTTTTATAGATAAAAATACCTCTCCTTTGCCCAATATTGCTGATGAACTAATAGTTTGCTATGGAGATAGTTTGGTTTTAGCTCCTGATAATGGCATAAAGTTCGCCTTTTACGATAGCTTTCCACTTACAACGCCTGTGTACGTGGGCAGTAACCTTACTTTGTATGGTTTGCAAGCCAGCCAAACGTGGTATATTGTTTGTTTGGATAGATTTTATCCAAGCCCTACTAAAAATGTACAAATTACAGTAGCCCCCTTGCACGAAACTACTATTATCGCTACACTTTCAGGAAAAAATGAGTGGCTTTTTGAAGATTATAGCAACGCTGTTTCTTCTGTTTGGGATTTTGGCGATGGCAATACAGGCGTAGGGAGATATGTTAGACATACATTTAATGATGGCGATTACGAAGTAAGTTTGATAAGTACCAATGTTTTAGGTTGTAGAGATACGGCTACTTATCAAATAAGTGCTGTTACGGATCTTGATGCTATTTTGGAGAAAGTAAAAGTATACCCCAACCCCGCAGAAAAAGAAATATTTGTGGAGGGAATAAACAATTATACCTGGGAAATTTGTAATAATTGGGGCATAGCTATTTTGAGAGGTAAAGACGATAAAATTATAGCAATAAATACACTACCACAAGGCTTATATTTTTTAAAAATCTATCAGAATGGGCAAAATAAGGTATTTAAAATAAGTAAAAGATAGCAATGAAAACAAAGTATTTACTTTTTGGGGTAGCTATATTAGCTTTTGTAATGGTAGTTTTTTTGGTATTGGGGGATAGCGATAGCCAAAAGAGGTATGTAGAGCAAGTAGAAAAAGACAGAAAAAATAGAGAGGAAATCTTTAAAAACTCACCTGAGTCGCCAATAGCTAAAAAGGATAGTTTTGCAGGGCTAAAATATTTCCCTGTAAACCCTGATTTTCGCTTAAAAGCAAAATTTGAGAAGATTAAAGGAAATCCCAGATATGCTTTGCAGATGACCCAGAGTGACGCAGAACAATACGTGAAGTTTGGTTATGCTCGTTTTTCTTATCAAAATAAAAATTACCAAGTACTTTTGCTTCACAAACCTGGAGATAAATACTTGTTTTTCCCTTTTACAGATGCAAGTAATGGAAAAACCACCTACGAGGCGGGCAGATACATCAATAATGTTCCTTTCCCTAAGACAGAGGAGATAATTTTAGATTTTAATTACGCTACCAATCCTTATTGTGTGTATAATGCCGAATACACTTGTCCTATTCCACCCAAAGAAAATAGGCTTGCTTTTGCCATAGAGGCGGGTGAGAAGAAATATAAGTAGCTTTACAATAAATTATTGAATTTTTAAAAATCTGTTTGCTTGATTTACACAAAAGAGTTTCTCTTTTTTATATTTTTTCTTAGCTTTGCATCATAACCTAATTTCTTAACTTAATTCTCAAAGACAATGAATGAAATCTTAGCTCACTTATTTTCTGTAGAATCTTTAATTAGTATTGTATCACTGACTTTGATGGAAGTTGTACTTGGTATAGATAATATTGTTTTTATATCGGTAATAGCCAATAAGTTAGAGCCCGTTATGCGAAAAAAAGCCACTAACATAGGCTTGCTGATTGCTATTATCCCAAGGGTGTTACTTTTATTTTTGATTTCTTTCATTGTAAAACTCACCTATCCGCTTTTTCATTTAGTTATTCCTATCACCGAATTTGACTTTCACCCAAGCGGTAGGGATTTAATTTTATTGGCAGGCGGGATATTTCTCATCTATAAAGCTACCAACGAAATTCACCACAAATTACAAGGGCACGAGGAAGTAGTAGGAAGGGCTAAAAGTGCTTCGATGGCTGGGGTAATTATTCAAATAGCCTTGCTTAATATCGTCTTTTCTTTTGACTCTATTCTTACGGCAATTGGTATGGTTGATGCCTCCAAACCCGAAAATATCTGGATAATGATTATTGCCGTTATTTTTTCTATGGTGATAATGATTTTCTTCGCTAATCCTGTCAATTCTTTTGTAAGCCGTAATCCTACCGTGAAAATGTTGGCTTTGGCTTTTTTGGTGATGATTGGTACAATCCTTATTATGGAAGGTTTGGAAAAAGAAGTAGCCAAAGAGTATGTTTATTTTGCCATGTTTTTTGCTTTGGCGGTAGAACTATTGAATTTACGAATGATGCGAAGGGCACAAGCCGTGAGGTTACGTATGCGTTACGTAAAAGATTTGGAAGATGATAATGCGGCAGAATCTAACTTAGTGGATACTGATATGGCTCGCAAACAATTAAATGTAAAACACTTGAAAGGAAAAGCAAAAGAATAATATAAAAATACCTAAGCTAAATTATTTTATCAGGAAACTATGATTATCTATAATTCAAAAAATTGGGGTTTGGTGATAAAAAGCCTCTTAGGGCTTGGATATGCCTACAACATAAGAGAACTAATAAAAATACAGACAATTATACTTCTATATAGCCTTATAGTGGTCTACGTACGCTTGCACGTATTCAATGATGTAAAAAATTATCCTATAGAGCTTAATGTTACCTTTCTATCTTTGATAGGGGTGATTATGGGTCTTACCTTGGTTTTTCGTACGAACTCCTCTTACGATAGATGGTGGGAAGGGAGAAAACTCTGGGGAGCTTTAATCAATGATAGCCGTACGATGGCGTCTAATTTTTATGCCTTACTTCGTGATGACTTTGAAAGCCGTAGGTATGTAGCCGCTCAAATAGCGAATTTTGCATACAGTTTGCAAGGGCATTTACGAGAAGCTATCAACTTTGATTTATTTGATGATGCAGGAAATCCTGAGAATATCCAACAGCTCAAAAAGGCAAAACACATTCCTCACCGCATAGCCACCAATATTTTTGTAAAAATGGAAGAACTTTACAAAAAATCAGCTTTTTCAGATGTAGATAAAATCAATATTAAAGAGCAAATAGAACAATTTATCAATATTATGGGAGCTTGTGAGCGAATAAAAAATACACCTATTCCTTTTTCACACGTTTCTTTTATCAAAAGTTTTATTATTTTATATTGTTTGATTCTACCCTTAGGTATGGTAGATACTTTCCACTACTATACAATACCTGCCGTATTTCTGATAAGTTATGCTCTGGCAGGTGTGGAAATTATTTCTGAGGAAATAGAGCAGCCCTTTGGCACAGACGCCAACGACTTACCGCTTTTGCATATCTCAAACATTATTAAACAAAATGTATATGAAATTATGGATGTACCTTTGGATAAGGAGTTACCTTCTGCTAAAGAAAAACCAAATATGATTATATAGATGTCTGAAAATAAAATAATTACAGAAAAAGAAATATCTGATTTAAAAAAAGTTTTTAAATCAGATACTATCAATTTGATAATTTTGTTAGATGTTTTCCTGATAGGTGTAGGCATTATTACGCTAGAAGGCTTTGGTGGAGATGTAAGAATTTTAGCTCCTATTGTGTTTTTGGTGGCTATTATGTTGAGCCTTTACGGGGTAATTAGACTAAAAAAACGTCTACAAAAAGATATAGAGAAAGGTACTTTCTCTATTGTAGAAGGCGAAGTAACAGCCGCAAAGCGTACCTCTATCAAAATAAACGGCAAAAACTACAGTTTCTCTTATGCTGTTACACATAATCTCAGAAAAGGAGATAAAGCAAGACTATACATCGCAGATGCCTCTCAAACTCTTTTTCGTATAGAGCCTGTTATAGCTCCTATGCCTGATGTTATTTAAGACGCTATAACACCCCTTTAGTACTTGGTAAATCATTATGCTCAATTTGTATAGCCATTCTGATGGCTTTTGCAAAAGATTTAAAAACTCCTTCTATCAGGTGATGTTCATTCTTACCTTCTGCTTTGATATGCAAATTGCAAAGAGCAGCATCTGAGAAAGATTTAAAAAAATGTTCTACCATTTCTGAAGGCATTGAACCTACTTTTTCCCTTTTCAAAGGAACAGACCATACGAAGTAAGGACGACCAGAAAAATCTAAAGCGACCTGAGCGAGTGTTTCGTCCATAGGTAAAGTAAAATGACCATAACGAGCTATTCCCTTTTTATCTTTTAAAGCCTTCTTAAAAGCCTCGCCTAAAGCTAAAGCTGTATCCTCTATACTGTGATGTTCGTCTATATGCAAATCACCTTTTACACTGATTTCCAGACCTATGCGAGCATGTTTGGCAATTTGCTCTAAGATATGGTCAAAAAAGCCAATGCCTGTTTGTATGAATGTTTTTGTATAAGTATCTAAATTTAGCTTTACGGTAATATCAGTTTCTTGGGTTTTCCTTCTAATTTCAGCAGTTCGGGATTGTTGCTGTGTAATAAAATCAGAAATTTCGTCCCAATTATTAGCCTGAAAACATAAAGCTTTTTGATGCTTTTCGTCTAATGGTAAATCGTTGGCATTTAAAAAAATACCTTTGATTTCCATATTGTAGGCAAGCTCTATATCGGTAAGTCTATCACCAATTACGAAAGATAGGGTGTAGTCAATATCTTTTTGCTGCAAATAAGCCTCAAGCAAGCCCGTACGAGGTTTGCGAGTAGGAGCATTCTCATAGTCAAAAGTTTTATCTATGAGTATTTCTGAAAATATAATACCTTCATTTTTAAGTACTTCCAACATTTTTTGGTGTGGAGGTAAAAAATCGCTTTCGGGTAAAGAGGCAGTTCCCAAACCGTCTTGATTGCTCACCATCACCAACTCATACCCTAAATGTTGTTGGATATAATACAAATTACGAATAACTTTGGGAATAAAAGTTAATTTCTGAAGAGAATCCACTTGAAAGTTATCAGTTGGCTCTACAATAATAGTTCCATCTCGGTCTATAAAAAGAATTTTACGCATTTTTGGTGAAATATAGGTTGAAAATATCGTAAGCAAAACGCATAATTAGCAAAAAAATTACAATTAAGAAAAACTTTCTAATGAAGGTATTGCCCTTCAAAATAGCCATTTGGCTACCCAAATAAGCTCCAAGCATATTGGCAAACATCATAGGAATAGCCAAGTGAAACATTACAAAACCATTATATAAAAAAATGAGCAAAGAAAATAAATCAGCAACTACGTTGATTATCTTGGCTTTAGCGGAGGCTTTTAAAAAATTTAACCCTAAAAAACTCACTAAAGCAAAGACCAGCAAACTTCCCGTACCAGGTCCTACCATTCCATTGTAAAACCCCAACAAAGCTCCAATTCCGAAGCTCAGCCAAGCCGTTTTTGTCTGGCTCAGCTTTTTTGTTGTATCATCTTGCCCCAAGCTTTTTTGTGAATACGTATAGAGAGCTATACCAATCATCAAAAACAAAATAACAGGCTTTAAAATATCCTCTCTGATGTATTGGGATAGCTGAGCACCCAAAGCTGAAAAACTTGCTGCCCCAATAATAGCAGGCAGAACGTTCTGATAATTGATGGATACCTTACGCAAATACCGCCAAACCGCCACAGAAGTCCCCATTATCGAAGCAAAACGATTGGTTCCTATGATTTGAGGAACGCTAAAATGAGGAAAAATAACAAAAAGAGCAGGGACTTGCACCAAACCACCACCACCCACTACGGCATCAACAAAACCCGCAAAAAAAGCAAATAAACTTGCTAAAAAAATATCTGAAAGCATACCAAGACGAATAATCAAATTTCAAACAAATCTCTTGGATAAAACTTTTCAATTTCCTATATTGAAATAATTTATAGATTTGCACAAAAATTCTCGCCAATTTATGCAACAAAACCAAATATTTGAAGAGGTAAAGAAAATTTTTATTGCCTATTTAGAAAAAAAAGAACTGAGAAAGACACCTGAAAGATTTGCTATTTTAGAAGAAATATACTCCAGAAAAGACCATTTTGATGTGGAAGAACTGTATATTAGTATGAAAAATAAAAATTATCGGGTAAGCAGAGCCACCGTATACAACACCTTAGATTTGCTTGTAGACTGTGATTTGGTAACTAAACATCAATTTGGTAAAAATTTGGCTCAATACGAAAAATCCTATGGATTCAAGCAGCACGACCATCTGCTTTGTGTAGAGTGTCATAAAGTTTTAGAGTTTTGCGACCCTCGCCTCCAACAAATTCAAGATATGGTAGGAGAGCTAATGAAGTTTGATATTTTACACCATTCACTGGTTTTTTATGGGCAGTGCAATAACCCAGATTGTGAAGGAAAAAAAGAAGTAGCTGCTATGAAAAAACGAAATTATGCTATAGATAATTAAATCCAAAATATGAAAAGTATATTCATCACCCTCCTGCTTTTTTTCACCAATTATGTTTGGGCACAAACATATTGGTACGTTGTCGCTGATAGCGTTGAGCTAAAAGAAAGCCCTAATGTAAAGGCAAAAACATTGAAAATCCTGCAATCAGGAGATTCTGTTAAGGTGTTGCAATCAAGTGATAAACAAGAAAAAATGCTTGTCAATAACAGGCTCAAACAAAATTACTGGACTCAGGTAGAGTACAATAAAGATACCTCATGGGTTTTTGGAGGGTTTATTTGTTGGAAAACGATGAATAAAGATTTTTTTAGAAGCCAAATGCGTATAAGTGATAATCCTGAAAATTTAGCTAACTTTGATAAACTACTTAGCGATAGCATTATTATTTTGAAAGGAGATTACATAAAAGTAAAAACTAAAAATGGAAAATTTCTGGAAGTGAGAGAATCTGCTTGTAATACCGAAAATACTTTTTTTGAAGATGGTTATCTTATCAATAATATCAATATATTAAGTACTCATAAGCATATTATTGAGTTTACGATGAGTTGGGTTGCTTTTGAGGTGCCTGTTTATATAGATACCAAGAGAGGGGTAAAGTTTAGATTTTCTGATAACTATCCTTGTATGGAGGCGAGTGTTTCGCCTAATGCCAAATATGTAGTAGGGAAGGCAATGATGCCCGACCAAAATGCAAAATTACTGTTGTTCCGTTTTGACCAAAGCCAAAAACCTATTGCTGAGTATAATTGTGCTACTTACGATTATAGTTTTAGATGGCTCAACAATAAAACCGTTGAAATTACTTTTAATCAAACCAAGAAAAAAAGTATTTGGGTCATTCCAAGATAAAACCTAAAAAATAAGCCTTTATTTCTGTTATTTTTATCATTTTCCAGACTTATTTTCGTATATTTGTATAAAATTGTCGTTTATATAAATATATTATGAGTAAGGAACTAACCCCCGTCAACGGACTTTTTGAAAATTGGTTTTTAGATTATGCCTCCTACGTGATTTTGGAGAGGGCAATTCCTGCCGCTGAAGATGGCTTGAAACCTGTACAAAGACGTATCTTGCATGCCCTCAAACAAATAGATGATGGAAGATATAATAAGGTAGCCAATATTATTGGGCAAGCTATGCAGTATCACCCTCACGGAGATGCGGCTATTACAGAGGCTATGGTAGGCTTAGGGCAAAAAGATTTACTCATTGATACACAAGGAAATTGGGGAGATACGCGTACAGGCGATAGTGCTGCTGCTGCTCGTTATATAGAAGCTCGCCTTACCAAATTTGCTTTGGAGGTAGCTTTTAACCCTGATACTACACAATGGCAACTTTCTTATGATGGCAGAAAAAAAGAACCTGTGGCTTTGCCAATGAAGTTTCCCTTGCTTTTGGCACAAGGTGTAGAAGGTATTGCTGTGGGGCTTTCTACAAAAATCTTGCCTCATAATTTTTGCGAACTTATAGAAGCTTCTATAGATATTTTGAAAGGTAAAACAACCCAAATTCTCCCAGATTTTCCTGCGGGAGGAATGATGGATGCCTCCGATTATAGAGCAGGCTTACGCGGGGGCAAAATAAAAGTAAGGGCGAAAATAGAAAAAATTGATAATAAAACACTTATTATTAAGGAGATACCTTTCGGAACAACCACAACAAGTTTGATAGACTCGGTACTAAAGGCAAATGAACAAGGAAAAATTAAAATAAAAAATATCGTTGATAATACAGCCAAAGAAGTAGAAATTATTATTAACTTGGCTAATGGGGTTTCTCCAGAAATAACCATAGATGCTTTGTATGCTTTCACTGATTGTGAGGTGAGTATCTCACCCAATACCTGTGTGATTGTAGAAGATAAACCTAGATTCTTGGATGTCAATGAGTTACTTAAAATTTGTACCGAAAACACCAAAGAATTACTCCGCCAAGAATTAGAAATCAAAAAACAAGAATTGTTGGAGAAAATCTTGTATGGCTCTTTGGAAAAAATATTTA
>JANRLU010000172.1:0-6666 GCA_033762275.1 Thermonemataceae bacterium
TGCATTTTAGCTCCCATAAAGTATCTCTGGTATTTTCTTCTATGAATAAAACCCTCATAAACAAACTATTAGAAAAAATTTTCCAGCAAGAGCAACTTCAAATTGCGGAGCTAATCTTACGTCCAGAATACGTAGAAAAAGAAATTTTTCCAGAATTATCCCACAAAACGCAGTTTCTGTGTATCTCCCCGATTGTACTTGCCAGCCCCGAGAAAAGTAGCTTTTATGCCAAACACTTTGTTTCTCCTTCTATAGAGCTATTCTCTCAGTTGCTTTATGAGGCAACTATTGAAAGAATGAAAAGCTGTAAATTTTATACAGAAAGCGACTTCAATGAAAATATCTCTTTCAAGTTTGTGCCTGATAATGCTTATCTAGAAAAAATTAAAAATCAAGATAAAAAGTTTGCAAGGATTTACGGAATACAAGACTATACCCAAAGGTATGAAATCAGAGGCTATACATTGCCTTTCACTTTGGAAGCCTCTCCCTTGATACAGAACTTTGTAATCAACTGTGGGATAGGTGCTTATGGATATAGAGGATATGGTATGTTAGATTTGGTAGAGCATCAACAAACGCAAAGAATTACACTTACCAATTGGCAAATGGCTCTCTCTGATTAAGCTTAGAACGCTACCGCCATAGATGAAGTAAGTACAAAATTTTGCTTAGTCATATCTTTTTGAAAACCGAAAACCTCTTTATCAGCAGAAAATCCCTTTGCTTCCATACGAATAAGCATATAAGGCTGAGGAGCATAGTCAAAGTTGAGCGAATAACCTAAAACACGAAAATCAAGATTGTTTTTCGTAGAAATAATCGTGTTATCATCATCAAAAAAATGCTCCAATCTTGCATTTACTATCCAATTTTTACTTAGTTTTCTCCTGAAAATCAGTGAGGAAGCCATCCAAGTTTTTGGCTCATCATTACCTTCTTCGTTCTGCCAACCTATATCAAAACCTGCCAAAATTCCCCATTTATCGTTAATATCCCATTGTCCGTAAAAGTTATTAAAAAATCTAATTTTTTTCAGGCTATCTGTTCCCTCATTCCCCCAATAAGTACTATAATTGAGCAAAACATTTTTGCGTGGTTTCCACTGAATTTGTGTTCCCAAAGAAGGCATAGAATTATTATCTAAGCGTTTTATTCTTTGCCAGCCATTCAGAATTAGTAAGGAGAACCATAATTTCTCATCAGCATTGGTGTAAGTAGCTTTTAAACCTGCTTCGTAGTAGGGGGTGTTCTCGGCTAAAAGCCCTCGGCTAAGCGCCCAACAGTTTTTTGAAATAGCACTTTCAAAACCAATATGTGAAGCAAAAATACCTGCATCAAGCCATAAATTACGTTTTTTTGATAGCTTAAACCCTACATTTCCTTCATAGATATTTCGTATAAGCTCTTGCTCGGCTACCAAGTTATATTGCGAATAAGTCCCTATCATCAGGGCTATATTAGCCCTTACCCCTTCGGTATTGATATGCGTTTCTATAATTCCGTGATTTACATTGAACTCGTTATGCCTTCTATGATTTACAAAGTAATTGGCTCTTTCGTTATTTTCGGGCTGGGCAAAATCAAAAACATAATAAGCCTCCATATAAGCTGAAGTTTCAATTTTAAATTTCCCCAAACTATCAGTATAGATTTGAGCTTTTATGTCAAAAACCCAACAAAAAAGCAGCAATAAAACAAGAAAATATCGCATTTTTAGAAATTTTGAAGATTTTTTTGCCAATTCCAAGCATCAAAGAGGGCTTGGGCTAAAGTTCTTTTAGCTTGCCAAGCAAATAGCTTTTGAGCTTTACGAGCATCTGCATATACAGCCGTTACATCACCCTTTCGGCGGGGGGCAATATGGTAATTGAGTGTTTCACCTGCAACATTCTCAAAAGTACGAATTACCTCCATTACTGAAGCCCCATCACCAGTACCAATATTCACAAAATCAAATAATTTATTGTTTTGGGTTTGTAGGTATTGAAGAGCTTTTACATGAGCTTCCGCCAAATCCATCACGTGAATATAATCGCGTATGCAAGTGCCATCTTTTGTAGGATAATCGTTGCCAAATACCTGTAACTCTTTTCTGATACCTATGGCTGTTTGAGTAATAAAAGGTACTAAATTATTAGGAACACCTTTGGGGAGTTCGCCTATCAAGCCTGAGCTATGCGAACCAATCGGATTAAAATATCTCAGAGAAATCGCTTGTAAGTTTTGGGAGGCTCTCACCACATCTCTGATAATTTCCTCACCGATTTGTTTGGTATTTCCATAAGGCGAAAGAGCAGGTAAAATGGGAGCTTCTTCGGAAACAGGCAGTTGCTCGGCTTGCCCGTATACGGTACAAGATGAGGAAAAGACCAACTGTTTGACTTGGTATTTTTCCATCAACCTAAGTAGATACAACAAAGAAAGCAGGTTATTTTCGTAGTATTTTAGCGGCTCTGCCACAGACTCGCCTACAGCTTTATAGGCAGCAAAATGAATAACGCCCTCTATACTATTTTCTGTAAAAATTTGCTCAAAAGATGAATAATCCAGACAATCTGCCTCGTAAAACTTGATTTTCCGTTTGGCAATTTGCTCTATTCTATTTAAAATAAATCGCTCGGAGTTGCTAAGATTATCTATAATAATTGGCTCAAAATCAGCTTCTAATAAGGCTATTACCGTATGAGAACCAATAAAACCCAAACCGCCTGTTACCAAAATTTGCATAAATATAGTTCTGAATTGATAGATATTTAATAGTGGCAAGATAAAACAAAAAATCCTTAAAACAAAGTTCTAAGGATTTCACCAAAACAATTAAACAACATAAACAAACAAAACTTATATGCTTGGCTCTACTTTTTTCTTAAATACATTACAACCAAGTTTTGTGCCAAAAGACTTTTTTTTGAAAAATAATATAAGTTTTTATTTTTTCTTAATACCAAAACCATGATAAGCACTTATAGAATGTCCTACGTCATAAATAGATTCGTTGTTATAATAAGCTCGCATATACTCCATATTTCTACAACGATTGAGTATTTTGTACTCCAAACGTAAGGTATCCACATCTACAACATCCTCTCCCTTGCTGAAAGCTATGTAAAAATTCTTGGTTTTATCAACCTGATAGGGTTCGCCAGTCTTCAAACTATCTGCATAAAAGATATAGTACTCTCCACCAAAAGGGTACGCAGGCTTCCAACTGGTTCCGGGATCCCAAGCAGCTGGTTCCCAATCCTCATCATAAGCCATAAAGCTATCAAAGTCGTAGTTGCTTTGAAAACCAAATGCAAATCGAATCATTGCATCGTCTATCCCATTTTCAATTCTCTCACATTCGTCTCTGTTGCCATATAGGAGTTTGCAAGCATTGGTAAGTAGCCCCAAACTCAACAAAAACAGAATTTTTAGATTTTTCATATAGTTATTTTTTAGTTTATTGTACTTTCTCAAAAGTATGAAAAAATATATCCAAATCAAAAAAAAGTCTTATTTATCTAAATAACTTTATTACAAGAATTTAGGCTCAATAAAACGAAGCCTCGCTTGGCGAGTTTTGCTTTATTGAGCCTTTGTTTTAAATTGCAAAAAATATTTGCTTAACTAAGATATATTTTTGTTGCAAAAAAACGTTAGAATTTTTAAAATCGTAAGTTTATGAAGAAAAAACAGCACTTTTTGTACATTTCTCTGTTGCTCTTGTGGGCAACAAGCCAAAGTATCGCTCAGAAAAAAGCGGTTAGTTTAGAAGAAATTTGGCAAAACTATAGCTTTTATCCGAAAGCCGCCGATGGATTTAACTATATGAAAGATAGTAAATTTTTCACGGTTTCCGAAGGTAACAGCGTCTATAAATATGAGACCAAAAGCAATAAAAAACTTGCTTTGATAGCCGAACTTCCTATCAGTTTTCAATCTTATGAGTTGAACGCCCAAGAAGATAAGCTATTGCTTATGACGCAGCGAGAGCCTATTTATAGGCGTTCTTTCAAAGCGGAGTATTATGTATATGACCTCAAAACGAAAAAAAACACGCAAATTTCCAAAAACGGAAAACAATCTTATGCAACACTCTCGCCTGATGGCTCAAAAGTAGCTTTTGCTAGAGATAATAACTTATTTCTGGTGGATTTGGCTACCATGACTGAAACGGCTATCACAACAAATGGCAAGTTCAACGAGCTAATCAATGGCTCTTGTGATTGGGTGTATGAAGAAGAATTTGGCTTTGCTCAAGCCTTTTTCTGGTCGCCTGATAGCAAAAAAATTGCTTTTTATACCTTTGATGAAAGCCAAGTAAAAGAATACAATATGCAAATGTGGAAAGGCTTGTATCCACAAGATTATCGCTTCAAATACCCTAAAGCAGGCGAAAAAAATTCGGTAGTGGGACTTTCCGTGTATCATTTGGATAAGCAACAAAGCCAAAAACTTGATTTGGGCACAGAAAACGATATATATATCGCCCGTGTGAAGTGGACGCAAAATCCTAATTTACTTTCCATCAGAAAACTAAACAGATTGCAAAATAAATTGGAAATTATCCACGCAGATTTAGCCAAAAATACTACACAAAGCGTTTATACCGAAGAAAACAAGGCTTATGTAGATGTAGAATTTACAGATGATTTGCATTATCTAAAAAATGGCAAGGAATTTATTTTTGCTTCCGAAAAAAGCGGCTACAAGCATTTATATCTTTTTGATATGAATGGCAAGGAGCTAAGAGCCATCACCAAAGGCGATTGGGAAGTAAGCAAAGTACAAGGCATTGATGAGAAAAAAGGCTTGATTTACTTCACTTCTACCAAAGATAGCCCTTTAGAGAGGTATTTGTACGTAGCCAATCTCAAAAAAGAAGCTATCAAACAAGTTTTGAGTACCAAAGGCTACCACGAAATCACGATGAGTGATGATTGCCAGTTTTTTATGGACGAACTAAGCACAGCCAACACGCCGCCTGTGTATAGCTTGTACGAAATTTCGGGCAAAAAAATCAAAGATTTGGAAAACAATAAAGATTTGTCCGAAAAATTGAGCAAATACGAAATTTCCTCTAAAGAATTTTTCACCATTCAAACCACAGAAGCTACTTTGAATGCTTGGCAAATTAAGCCACAAAACTTTGACCCAAACCAAAAATACCCTGTTTTGATGTTTGTGTACGGCGGACCTGGTTCGCAGGAAGTAGAAAATAAATGGGATTATGCTAACTATTTTTGGTATCAGCATTTAGCCAGTAAGGGCTATCTGATTGTTTGCGTGGATAACAGAGGTACAGGTGGCAGAGGTGAAGCATTTAGAAAAATTACCTACGGACAATTAGGAAAATTAGAAGTACAAGACCAAATAGCCGCTGCAAAGTATCTTGCTAAACAAAGTTATGTAGACGCTACTAAAATCGGTATTTGGGGTTGGAGTTATGGCGGTTATATGGCTTCTAATTGTATAATGCAGGGAAATGATGTATTTAGCTATGCGATTGCGGTAGCTCCTGTAAGCAACTGGCGTTTTTACGACACAATTTATACGGAGCGTTATTTGGGTTTACCTCAAAATAATGCTCAAGGTTATGATGCCAATTCGCCTATTAGCCACGTAAATAAACTACAAGGAAAATACCTGCTCGTGCATGGCACTGGTGATGATAATGTTCATTTTCAGAATGCTGTGGAGCTGCAAAATGCTCTTATACGTGCTGGTAAGCAGTTCGAAAGTTTCTATTACCCTAATCGTAATCACGGGATTTATGGCGGAAACACCCGCTTGCATCTCTATGAAATGATGACTAATTTCTTGAAAAGAAATGTAAAGTAAATTATACAACACTACAAACCGAAGCAGATACTTTTATATCAAGTATCTGCTTTTTTATTTTAAAAATTTAATAAAATATAAAAATAGTGCAATTTTTGGAAAAAGTTTGGAAAAAGTTTGGAAAAAGTTTGGAAAAAGTTTGGAAAAAGTTTGGAAAAAGTTTGGAAAAAGTTTTTATTAAATTTTAATTGGTACTAAGAAATTTTTGAGCTCAAAATTTCGAGTTTTATTTTCAAATTTTAATTTTTAAACCAATGAAAAAATTTTTTGTAATTGCTCTAATGTCTTTGGGTACGAGTAGCGTATTTGCAGCTAATCAGCCAGTTGTTCGAAAATTTGTTGCTCCAACTTACAAGTCTGTAAATCTAAAAACTTTCTATTGTACTAAGGCTATTAAGAATAGCCAAGGACAAATAATAGGGTATTCAACTGGCGTTTCAAATACTAGTATGGCAGAAGCTTGTGCAGCCGCCAATGTTCCAGCATAAAAAAACAAAATAACAACTTATAAAGTACATGTTTTAATGCAAACTTATGAGATTTTTGAGTAGAAAATCGGCTATTTCATATCTCATAAGTTTTATATATACATTTTATTAAAAAAATAAAAAATATGAGATTTTTTCTAATTATTATTATTTTTATATATTCTAAGGGGTATTCTCAAGATTTAATTGTTCGGTACAGTTGCAATCAGGGCTACTCTGTAGGTAATCTTATCATTTTCGAAGATAACTCTTTATGGCAAATACAAGCTAGCGATAAGGAAGGTACAGAAGAGACTTTAATAATTCAAACGAATAGTACGGATGAGTATTATTTGGTTAAATCATACTCATC
>JANRLU010000173.1:0-7207 GCA_033762275.1 Thermonemataceae bacterium
TATTTTATCTGTTTATCTGTTTTCTTTGGTAGGCTTTGCCCAAACTTGGGAAGAGCTCAACAGAGAAGGCGAGAAATTATACAAAGAAAATAAATTTAAAGAAGCAGTTATTTTTTTTGAAAAGGCAAAAATTCAGGCGGAGAAGTCTAATGGAAAGCTACATCAGCACTATGCTCTTACTTGCTATAATTTGGCGGAAGCCTTGAGGGTACAAAATATGTACGATAAAGCCGAACCTTTGTACATAGAGTCAAAAAACATCAGAGAAAAAATACTTGGTAAACAGCATCCCGATTATGCAAAATCTTGTAATGCTTTAGGGATTTTGTACAAAATTATGGGTATGTATGATAAAGCTGAATCTTTGTACATAGAAGCAAAAGAAATTAGAGAGAAAGTATTAGGTAAAGAAAGTGCGGATTATGCTTCTTCTTGTAATAATTTAGCTATTTTGTATAAAGATCAAGGTTTGTATATCAAAGCTGAACCTTTGTATATAGAGGCAAAAAATATTAGAGAAAGTGTGTTGGGAAAAGAGCATCCTCTTTACGCTCAATCTTGCAATAATTTAGCAGTTTTCTATATGATGCAAAACATATATATCAAAGCTGAACCTTTGTATATAGAGGCAAAAAATATTAGAGAAAAAGCATTCGGCAAAGAACACCCCGATTATGCCCAATCTTGTAATAATTTAGGAATATTGTATGCCAATCAATCTTTGTATACCAAAGCAGGTAGTTATTTTATGGAAGCCAAAGAAATTAAACAAAAATTATTTGGCAAAGAAAACCTTGATTATGCCCAAACTTGTAATAACTTGGGGCTATTGTATAGTACGCAAGGCTTTTTTTCTAAAGCAGAGCCTCTCTATCTTGAAGCCAAAGCAATCATTGAAAAAATACAAGGAAAAACTCATATAGAGTATGCCCAAGTGTGTAATAATTTAGCTCTTTTGTATACTACACAGGGTTTCTATCAAAAAGCTGAACTTCTTTATATAGATGTAAAGGAGATATTCGCCAAAAAATTTGGGAAGAAAAATCCTGATTATGCCTTAGTTTGCACAAATTTAGGAATGTTGTATGCCAATCAAGGTTTGGCTGAGAAGGCGGCACCTTTATATTTGGAGGCGAAGGAGGTTTATAGTATCACCTTAGGAAAGAAACATTCTGATTATGCAAGAGCTTGCAACAACTTGGCTCTTTTATATTCAAATGAAAGTAAGTTTAAAGAAGCTGAAACACTTTTTACAGAATCTTATGAGGTATATGCGATGAGTTTGGGAAAGAAACATTCTGATTATGCATTAGTGTGTAATAATATGGCATCTTTGTATGCCAATATGGGTTTATTTGAGAAAGCTGAATCTTTGTATATAGAAGCAAAAAATATAAGGGCGGAAACTTTAGGTAAAAAACATATTGATTATGCAAGTTCTTGCAGAAATCTGGCTGAACTATATTTTCTTTACCAAAATAAATATGAGGAAGCCGAACCTTTACTGAAAGAAGCTTCCGAAATTCTTATAGAGCAAACCGAGTCCAATTTTATTAACCTTTCAGAGAAAGAACGTGGGCAGTTCTGGACTACTTTTCAGTATAATTTTGATGTATATAATTCTTTTGTTCTTCAATCACAAAAAAAAGAATTGGCGAGTTGGTTGTTTGATAATCAGTTGGTAACAAAAGGATTGCTTTTCAAAAGTACCCAAAAAATGCAAAATATTATTAAAAGAAATAATGATCCTGTTTTACAAAAACTTTTTGAAGATTGGCGTAACCAAAGGGAATATGTAGCCTATATTGTCCAATTAAATGCAGAGCAAAAACAAAAACAACAAATAAATGAAGCTGAAGAAAAAGAAAAAGCCAATCAATTAGAAAAAAAACTTTCTTTGCAGTCAGCCACATTTGCCAACGAACTTGATAAAAAACATTATTATTGGAGAGATGTCCAGAAAAAATTGAAAAGGGGAGAGGTATTGGTAGAAATCATAAGAACGCATTATTATCGCAAACAAAATTCGGATAGTAGCTTGTATATGGCTTTACTGCTTGAGAAAAATAGTTCTTATCCAGAAATATTGGTTTTAGGTGATGCTAAATATCTGGAAGATAATGCTTTACCTTATTATCAAAACTCAATTAGAGCTAAAAAATTAGATAAAAATTCTTATCAAGCATTTTGGAAGCCCTTACAGAAAAAATTAGGCAAAGCTAAAAAAATTTATGTTTCTCCTGATGGCATATTCTATCAAATCAACTTGCAAGCCTTGTATAATTCTGAAAATAAAAAATATCTGGGGGATATTGCTGATATAGTTTTGTTAAGTAGTAGTAGAGACCTTTTAGCTTTAAAAACTAAAAAAGAGCGAGAGAAACAACTTCAAGATTATCAACTTCATCTTTTTGGTTACCCAGATTACTCAGGAGAAAAACAGAAGAATAAAGAAGAAAATAAGGAAAGAAATACAGAAGTGTGGATACAAAAGATTGATAAAAAGCAGCGTTTTTTTGATGAAGAAACGGGTTTAGTAAGTATGTTACCTGGTACAAAAGTTGAAATAATCCAAATCAGTGAAAAGGCTGCTCAAAGTAAAATTAATTGTCGTGTGTACTTGGAAGATGAAGCCTCTGAAGAAAATTTAAAACAATTACAGAGCCCTGATATACTGCACATAGCTACGCATGGTTTTTTTATTGCAGATGTAACAAAAAAAGAGGGAAAATTCTATGATAATCCGCTTTTACGTTCAGGTTTGTTGTTGGCAGGAGCGGAGCTTACGCTGAAAAAAGAAGCAACTAATAGCAAGGAGAATGGGATATTGACGGCTCAGGAGGCGATGAATTTGGATTTGGTGGGTACGGATTTGGTGGTCTTATCGGCTTGTGAGACAGGTTTAGGAGAGGTAAAAAACGGGGAGGGGGTATTTGGCTTGCAAAGGGCATTACAAGAGGCAGGGGTGAAGACAGTATTGATGAGTCTTTGGAAGGTAGATGATGTGGCAACGCAAGAGATGATGCGTTTATTTTATGAGCATTTACTTTTGAAGAAGCAGGAGAAACGTCTTGCTTTCCGCAAAGCCCAAGAAGCGATGAAAGCCAAGTACAAAGACCCTTATTATTGGGCATCTTTTGTGATGATAGGGGAGTAGATAACGACAAGCACACAAGCATAAAGAGAAAAAATAAGGTATCAGCCCTAATAAGTTTTAAAAACCTATTAGGGCTGGTATATAAAATTATGACCTTTTACGAAAATAACGCTCTTTAATTTCATAATTAAAAAACTGATAATCAATATATTAAAATTTGTCCCCTCCTTGTCCGCCCTCTATTTTTTGATATTCTATTGAGAGCCTTTATGTTTGTTTCATCAATCAAAAAATCAAAAAAATATGAAATCAAACTTTAAATTACTGTTGCTTTTTGTTTTGTTATGCGGAGCAAATGAAACAATAGCACAAATCAATTTGGGAAAAGCTAAAGACAAAATTGGTTTGGGGAAGAAAAAGGAAACAACTTCCAAAGAAACGGTGCAGCCAAATAATAATCGTGCCTCTTCTACCAACAACAATACCGTTGTTGATAAAAACAAAAATGCTGATAAACTAAATGAGTTAAAAACAATTCGTACTCAACTTGAAAAAGAAAATAAGTTTGCTGTTAGCACTTATATTGATGGTAAAATGAGCAAAGAAGAAACTTTGGGAGGTGTTTTAACCTTTACAAATGATTATGACAAACCTACTGAGGACAAAATAGAATTTGGAGGAAAAGATTTTGTATATGCATATTTGAAACTACCCAAAAAGCTAACAGAGTATTTAGACAAGAAAAGCCTTTCAAACCTAATTTATTATCGAGTAAAAAACAGAATCAAGGTATATAATGAGTATGGAGAGAGTGGAGACCATATGCAAACATCTGTTATAGACCAATTTGAAATAGCTTATAATACCCAAAATATTCTTATTCCCATTGTACCTGAACGCAATTATTATGATGACGTAATTGCCCAATACAAAAAAGGAGACAAATTTGAGAATTCTAAAATCAAACAAAAAGCTTATTTGGATGCTTTGGCTCGCATTCGTCCTGCGGATGCTTTACAATTTCTTGCTGGCAAAGAGGATGGAAAATATATAATTGAAGTAAATACCGAGATTACTGCCAAAATGCGAGGAAGCGATTTTAAGAAAATAGAAAATCTGAAAGGCTATTTTCTGATTGATATGAGCCAAGAAACTCGTGAACGTTACCAAGCATCATATACAGTACTAGCTGATAGGGCTTTGTATAATGAGTATGATGAGGTAGTACGTAATTGTGAAGCAGAGATGCAAGAAGAAAAAGAAAAAGAAATGATGGCTAAAATGACACCTCGCCAAAGAGAAATTTATTTAGCCATGAAAATAAGTCCAGAAATGGGTGCAATCCATGCATATCAGGGGCAAAAAGTAACGATTAATCTTAAAACGGATGATTTAAGAAGTAAATCAGCAACGGTAAAAGTAACTTGGAAAGATGGAGGGGCAGGTAAAGAATCTGGTGGAGCGGCGATTTCTGTTGGAGGGAAAGCTGTTGGAAATAGATCCGTAGCTGTTCCTTTGGGATCAAAAGTAACTGTTAACGGTAAAACACTTGTAGAATCAGTAAAAGGTGGTGAAACTATTATGATTTATTGGTGGTATTAAACTCCAAAAAGCCTGTGACACATTGTATTCACAAAAGATATGATTATTATAGAACAAATAAACCTAAATAAATATGGAAGAAGATGTTCAACAGGCTTTGAGCTATATTCAAAGTGGTAAGACTTATTGTAACTCTGTGAGTAATTATTATGCTGGTACTTTTACTAATATTGAAATTGTTAAAAATGACAGACAAGGAGGATTTATAGCTACAGAAATAGAAAAATCAGCTTTCTCTGATGAAGTCTTCACAACCCAGAAAATGCTTGGAGATGAAAATACTTTAATAATTTACTTAAAAGGCATATTAAATAACCAAATTTCTAACCCATAAACTCTAAATTTATGAAAAAAAATATTTTAAACTTAGGAATAGCCCTTTTGATGACTACAGTAGTTGCTTGTGGAAAAAAAGAAGAGCAAAAACAAGCTGAGACCAAAGTTGATACTGTAAAAACAGAGACAAAAGCTGAAGAAAAGAAAAATGAGCCTGCTCCAGACCGAATGGAACTATTAGCAATTCCTGATGCTGAACTGAAATGTGAAGTTACAGAAACAAAAATTACCAAACTTGTAATAGATGGAAAAGAGGCTAAATTAGATAAAATGAATCAAATTTTTGCTCAGAATTGGGGTTCTGTACAATATGTAACTATTACTAATTTTGAATTGGATAAAGCCAAATACTTCGCCTTTAATTGTGATGTAAAAAAAATGCCTGCTGAGCAAATACGCTTTGATTTTAGCTTTAATCGTTTTAAAAAAGATGATAAAGGTAATAATAAAATTGTTGCTGCTGAATTAGGGCAGTATGGAAAAGAGGCTGCTGAAGGTTTCAGTACAAATTCAACTTTGTATATTCCGCAAAAAGCTATATTGATGAATGGAAAAGCATTTTTAAAAGCTATCAGTACAACAAAAATTTGTGGAACTTTTGATTATAAAACAGAAGATGGAAAATACCAAATAGTAGGTGAATTTGTAACGGTAAATACTGTAAAACAGTAGAAAAAATATCAAGAGGATGGTAAAACATCCTCTTGATGTAAAAATAAAACGATGCAATATGTTTCTGTAGTAATTAGAAATAAAAGCTCAATGGATTGTTGGGTATATGTGGGAGCAATAGATGTCTATTATCTTTTGGCAAAATATCAACTCAAAATTAAGGTAACAGAAGGAGAAAATATATATGTAGTGAGTAGCCAACAAAATATTCAGTATTTGGGAGTTGCAAAGCCCGAAACACAACAATTAGATATTATTTTCTAAAAAAAAACTTCTTATCACTTTTTCCCACTCTTTGATTTTGTATTTTTGTTGAAAAGCTTATCTCAATGAAAATACACCATAAACTTATTTTACTCATCTCAGTTTTTCCATTTTTGACTTGTCAGGCTCAAATTGTAGATAGTCTACAAAAAGAATTAAAAAATTGTAGGCAAGATTCTATTTGTATAAAAATTTATCTGAGATTGTGTGGCGTTTTACGAGCTTCTGATCCTGCAAAAGCTACTGAATATGCTCAAAAAGCACTAGAAATTAGTGATGAAAACAATTTGTTGCATCTCAAGGGAGAGGCATTTAACAGTTTAGGAATGGCAGAAAGAAATTTCAATAAAGCACTTGAATATTACCAAAAAGGTTTGAAAATAAGTGATGAAATTGAAAATAAGACTCTAAAAGCCAATATTTTAACAAATATTGGTTCTGTGTATATCAGGCAGGGTAATTACACCAAAGGTTTAGAATATAATTTACAATCTCTTCGTGTCTATGAAAACACTAATGATAAAAAAAATATGGCAAGAGCTTATAATAATATTTCATCTCTCTACGAACAGACACAAGATTACGATAAATCCATAGAATATGCAGAAAAAGCCATTCAGTTAAAAAAAGAAATTGAGGATTTTGCTTCTTTAGGAAGTTCTTATTCTAATTTGGGGAACATATATGCCATTAAAAAAGATTATACCAAAGCCACACAACTCTATGAAGAAGCTACCCAAAACGGGAAGAAATATAATAATTTGGAGCTATTGGCAAACAACTACACCAATATTGGTTATATGTATTGGGAACAAGGTTTTTTTGAGAAATCTTTACAAAACTATCAATTAGCTTTAGATTTAGATAAAAAGTTAGGCAACGAACATGGCATAGCTCTTAGCCTGATGAATGTGGCTTCCATTGAAAAGGAAATGAAAAAGTACACAGAAGCGTTGAGGCACTTGGAAGAGTCATTAAGTCTTTTGAAAAAAGTTAAGGCTAAAGATGATGAAACAAAAGCTTTGAATGATTTGGCTGATTTATATGCTGTTATGGGGGAATATGAGCAGGCTTTTAAAACTCATCAGCAATTTGTAGTGATAAAGGATTCTGTATTTTCAGAGCAGAAAACGAAACAAATTGCAGAATTAAGAACCCAATACGAAACAGAAAAAAAAGAGCAAGAAAACAAACTATTGCTGTCTGAAAATAAGCAAAAAAGAATATGGTTATATT
>JANRLU010000174.1:0-2544 GCA_033762275.1 Thermonemataceae bacterium
GTATGTTATTTTTTTGTGAAAACTAATACCTTTCTTAAAAAAGCCCTTGCATTAAGTTATAGACTAATAACTATACAAGAACTTTTTTTATTTATTTTTGTAACTAATCTTTATTTTCTGTCAGAAATTTACTCGGAGTGAGTGTGTTTTTCAAACGGGACTCCTCATAAGTAAGGTCAGAATCTACACGTTTATCGTTAATCTGTTTGTAGGCTAAAGCTTGTTTGAAAGCAAAAGTAGGCGTTACTGTTTTGATTCGCTTGTTTTGCATCATCACGGAGTTTCTTCCTTGGTCTGCAATGCCCTCTATCACCCAATCAGTGGTTTGTTTTTTCTCAAAACGGCAAGTATTACAAATAAACTCTTCCAATTCGCCGTAAGCATCTTTTCTACCTGTTACCCTCAACACATCTTTGCCCTGATACCAAAGCGTTACTTTCCCTGAGCACTTATCGCAATCACGATGAGCATACACAGGTTTTGTAAACCAAACTCTGCTTTTGAAGCGGAAAGTTTTATCTGTCAAAGCTCCTACGGGGCATACATCTATCACATTTCCTGAAAAATCATTATCAATAGCTTCAGTAATGTAGGTACTAATTTCGGCAGCATCTCCTCGATTGATAACACCATGTACACGTCCATTGGTGATTTGTTCGGCAGTAAAAACACAACGATAACACAAAATGCAGCGTGTCATGTGGAGTTGTATTTTATCACCAATATCTATCTTTTCAAACTCTCTGCGTTCAAAGCCATAACGAGTAGCTTGTTTGCCGTGTTGGTAACCCAAATCTTGCAAATGACATTCGCCCGCTTGGTCACATATAGGGCAATCCAAAGGGTGATTGATGAGCAAAAATTCTACTACACCAGCCCTTGCTTTTTGTACTTCTTCGCTGAGCATATTCTCTACTACCATTCCATCTTGAACAGTCGTAAGGCAAGAGGGAACTAACTTCGGCATTGGACGAGGGTCTTTGGCAGAGCCTTGTGCCACTTTTACCAAACAAGTACGGCACTTGCCACCAGAGCCTTTCAATTTGCTATAGTAGCACATCGCAGGCGGAACTACCTCGCCACCAATACGCCGAGCTGCTTGTAAAATTGTTGTTCCAGCTTCTACCTCAATCGTGATATTATCAATCGTTACTTTTAAGAGCGTTGTTTGTTCCATTTTTTTGGAGAATAAAATCTAAGTAAAAAATTATAGCTGAATATCTGGAATGTCCCCTTCCACAATGAGTTTTCCTGCTGTAGAAGCCTTGATATGCTCTATGCTTACATCAGGGGCTTTTTCCAAAAGTTTGAAGCCGCCTTCAGGCAAGACTTCATATACCCCCAACTCTGTAACAATTTTTTTCACACAACGCACACCTGTAAGCGGAAGCGTACAAGCAGGCAAAAGTTTGGACTCTCCCGCTTTATTTACTTGTTGCATCGCTACAATAATATTTTTGGCAGAAGAAACCAAGTCCATTGCTCCCCCCATACCTTTTACCATCTTACCAGGTATCTTCCAGTTGGCAATATCACCATTTTCCGAAACTTCCATTGCTCCTAAGATAGTGAGGTCTACGTGCCCACCTCTAATCATTGCGAAGCTATCAGCAGAGCTAAACAGAGAAGCTCCAGCCGTCATTGTGATAGTTTGTTTGCCTGCATTGATGAGGTCAGGGTTTACGTTTTCTTCGGTGGGAAATGGTCCGATGCCAAGCAATCCATTTTCAGATTGCAGTACAACATCTACTCCTTGAGGAATATAATTGGCTACCAAAGTAGGAATGCCTATTCCTAAATTTACATAATAGCCATTTTTGAGTTCTTTGGCTATTCTTTTTGCTATTCCGTTTTTATCTAAAGGCATAATGTAGGCTTATTTAGGCAAATAAGCTGAATATTTTTGAAAAAAACAAGCACGGGGGCTTTCATTTTTTGAAAAAAGCATAAAAAAACCTGCCTTTAGGCAGGTTTTGCTTCCAAATAAAGGTTTGTTATTTTTCTAATTTGAAGATAACAGGAATAGTTTTACGCTGCCTTACAGCCTTTCCTGTGGCGTCTCTACCAGGTGACCACTTTTTCGTCATTTTCTGTAAAGCCTTTATAGCTTCCTCTTCACAACCATCACCCAATTTTGAAAGTGCTCTAACTTCACTCATTGAGCCATCTCTATCAATTACAAACTCTAGTACCACCTTACCTTCTGTACCTTTTCTTTTTGCTACAGAGGGGTATACTATTTTTTTCTGTAGTTCCTTTCTAAATTCATTAATCCCCCCCTCAAATGTGGCTGGTTGAGCTACTTTAAATTCAGGCAGAGGCTCGTTGCTTTCTTCTCCGGTTCCAGCTTTCTCAATATTCTCTTTGGGTTTTTCTACCACAACTACTTCTTCAGGTTTTTCGGGAGAAGCTTCTCCTTCTTTTGTTTCAGTAGCAACGGCAGTTTCCTTTTCTTCAATTTCCTTATTTTCTTTAATTACCTCTACTTTTTCTGGTGTAACTTCTATCACCGTGAATTTGGTTTGGTCTACTTGTGGCGGTGGT
>JANRLU010000175.1:0-7164 GCA_033762275.1 Thermonemataceae bacterium
ACCAAACGCAAAGTAGGGAAACCCACACTTGCTGTCATTTTCCGTACTTGGTGTTTTTTGCCTTCTATAATCTGCAAGCTCAGCCAAGAGGTAGGAATATTTTTCCGAAAGCGTATGGGAGGGTTTCTTGGGGGCAAAAAAGGTTCTTCTTCCAACAAAATAACTTTGGAAGGTAAAGTTTTGTAGACCTTTCCATCTATACGTATCAAAACGCCTTCCTCCAGCTCCCTGATAGCCTCTTGGCTTACTTGCCCTTCTACTTGTACCCAATAAGTTTTTTGGTGTTTAAACTTTGGGTTGAGTAATAAATGATTAATTTTCTTATCATTCGTAATAAGCAAAAGCCCTTCGCTATCTATATCCAAACGTCCCACAGGATAGGCATCTTTGGGGAAATCGTAAAGGCTGGCTAAAGTTGGGCGTCCCAAATCATCTGTAAATTGATTGAGAACGCCATAAGGTTTATAGATGATAAAATACTTTAGCATTGTAAAAATAGTACTGAAAATGAGTATTTATTCTATTTCCCAAACAGAGGACATTGTCCATATTTTTTCAGCATTTTGTTTATCTACCAAAGAAAGCCACAAAATATATTTCCCTACTTTTTGGGGGCTTTGCACAGCCAAATTTATCTGCATTCCTTTGCCCTGAGCCAATGTTTCACCTGTTTTTTCAGAAGAAACCAAGCCTGTACGAGCATCTACCCATTTGTATTGGTACAATACATTACTACCCAAATTTTCTTTGTTTTTTAGTATGATTGTGTAGAAATTGTCTTTGGATAAGATTTTGTCTTTCAACTTATTATTTTGATGAAAAACCTCTAAATCGCCAAATTTTATATTCTTGGTAGATTTGGTTTCCACGTTATTACCCAAAACAGCCACACTACTATTGATACTATTACTTTCGGAGGTTTTATCAGCCATCACAAAAGGCATATCCCAAGTAATTTCGGCATTGCTGAGTTTGTCAAAAAATCTTGCTTTCAGGAGGTATTTTTTACCTTTTTCCAAAGGTGGGCTAAATTTGAGGGTTAGTTTGAGATTTTTAAGGTAGGTAGGCTCTATTCCTTCGGCACTTTCGCCAAACAAATCCTCTACACTTCCCAATACTTTGTCATTTTCCAAGACCGAAAAACCTGCTCCAATGTGTATTTTGCCCTCTTCATCTGTTCGGAAACCCTGCGGACTATCTACTTTGATAATAAATTCATCACCAAAGGCAAAAACAGCTTGTGTGATGTAACTATTATTTTTTTCGGAAGAAACCTCTAATTTTTTGTAAATAAGTCCTTTAGATACCACAATAGCTCCCGTAAATATTTCTGTTTCTACTTTGCTTACCTCTATGAAAGTATTATCCTTTGGGTAAGCCTTTTTTGCCCACTTACACTTGAGTAGCTCATAAGCTTCCTTTTCAGCTTTTTTGAAGCCTAATTCATGAGCTTTTTGGTAATCAGAGCAGGCTTGCTCGCTGTGTTGAAGTTGGACGTGCATATAGGCACGGTCATAGAAAATTTGAGGATTTTTGTCATTAAGTTCTATGGCTTTGTCATAATCTCGGATAGCTTCTGTATATTTTTTCATCTTCAGAAAACAATCGCCTCTGTACTGGTATAGGGTATCGTTTTTTTTTGTTTTTTCTAAATCAAGGGCTTTGGTATAGCTTTGTTCGGCTTCTTGGTAAGCCTCGCTATTATATTCAGCATCAGCTTTTTTCTTGAAATAAAGCCATTTGCTGGCATCTTTTTCTGTGGCAAGGCTGAAACTTTTGATAGCCTCTGTGTATTGTTCTTGCTCAAAATGACATAGCCCCTTCAAATAATAATTTTCTGCCACTTTAGGTTTTAGTTGGATAACTTTTTCCAAATAGGGTAGGGCTTGGGCATATTCTTTTTTCAAGATTTGTGTTCGGGCATTGCTGAGAGCTTCTTTGTACTTTTTTTGCCCAAAGCTAGTCTGTGCCAACAAGAAAAACAGAAGAACGAGTGTTTGTTTCATTACAAAAAATTAGCGTGATTAAAAAAACATAAAGCAAATTAAGGCTAATTTGTGTTTTTCCCAAAAATACCTGCCAAAAATATTGTTTTTTTCTAATATTTAAGTGGTAAGGACAAATAAAACGCCCAAGCCCGCTAAAAGCGGGCTTGGGCGTTTTATTTCTTTATATTTCCTTTGAGAAACTACATCAAAACGATTTTAATGGTTTTGCTATCTTTCTGATAGCTCAGTCTTAGGAAATAAACCCCACGAGGCAATTTATCCAAAGACAAATCAAAAAAGCAAAAACTTCCAAAAAATAGGCGTCAAAAAACGTTACAAACAAAAAATAATAGCTAACTAACAAATACTTAATATTTTTGCAGAATAATAGGTATCTATCTTCAAGAAAAAAATCTAAAAAAAGTACAATTTTTGTAAAAAGTGAGTACGAAAAATATACGCATAATTTTTCTAATTTCCAAATGTTTTGCAAAGTTTTTTTAGCGGTTTTAGCCGTTTTTTAGCCCATTCTCCGCCGTACTTGCTCCATAGTTACCCCATATCATCGCCATACATACCTTGTCTTTTGAAAGTATTACTTTCAAAACCAGTCCAAACAAATACTTGAATTTATTTTTAATAAATATAAAAATAATACAATTTTAAATATCAAATTAAAAATAAATCTGTATAGCTGCTTATACCCAAACCTATTAGATTTCATAAAAATCATTTTTTATTTGGGAGTATTTGTATCTCAATTAAATCCTTTAATAGTTTTATGTGCTCAAAAGCTACTTTCATTAAATAAAACCATACTTTCGTGAAAAATCCTGAAAGTGGCACATTGTTTTTACTTATATTTGAAATAAAAATATACATGTATTTAAAAGTCTTCTATCTGATTTTCATTAGCCAATTTACCATTTTTCTCCCAAAAACTGGCGGACGTGAAGTCATAGATTTTAGACTGAAAAATGACCTGGCAGTTACAGTGAACATAGAAACAGAAAAAGCTACCTTGAGTATAGAAAGCAATGCCGTATATCATTTTGAGAAACCCCTTGGGGAGAAATTGTATATACTTAATAAGAATCAGCCCAAAAAATTAGTAATGATAGTTTCAGAAGTTCATCGGGGAAAAACTATCAATATTTCAGAGCTTTTGTAAATGCAAATAATTCAATAAATGTTAAACTTTTAAATTAAAAAAAATGAAAAAAATCGGATTTATTTCAGCCTTTGTAGTAGGAATGTTTGCTATGGCTGCCTTCAAGCCTGCAAGCAAGCACACAGAAGTAACGATGGAAGTAAGCAAAAAGCCTAACGGGGAGATTTGTTTCTCTGTAAAAAATGATACAGGCTCAAGCATTACCCTCCACACAGGAAGCGGCACATCACCAATGCCCAATGGCTCTACGAAAAATTTTTGTTTGAAAGCTGGAAAAGAACTTAGCATTGCAGATAAAGGGAGACCTGGTAAAACATTATTAGTGGCAGGTGAAGCTAATAACGGACAAAAATATAGTTTATCCGAATTGATAAAAAAAGCTAACTAAAAAATTTCATTACTCTTTCTTTTCGGTTTGCTGTAATTACAGCAAACCGAAATTATTTTTGTATTTCTGCTTACGTTTTCGTTGATTTGCGTATCTAAGTGTAGAATAAATCACGGAAAATCTATGAAATACATTTTTGGTATTTTTTTGGCAGTTATTTCTCATACACTTTTTGCTCAGTATGGCAACGAGTGGATAAATACAAGCCAGACTTACTTCAAAATTCCTGTTACACAAAAAGGTTTATACAGAGTTACTCAATCTGAACTTGCAGCTACAGGCTTCCCGACTTCCATCAACCCACAAAATATCCAAATTTTTCATAGAGGGCAAGAGCAAGCTATATTTGTGGCTGGCGAAGCTGATGCCAGTTTTGATGCAGGCGATTATATTGAGTTTTATGGAAAAGGCAATGATGGCACCAACGATAAAGAGTTGTATTATCCAAATACCTATTTACATACCAATCCTTACTACAATTTACACTCAGATACAACGGCTTATTTCATCACTTACAATAGTGGGCTTGCTGGTAAAAGAATGGCAGAGGTAAATTTGCCAAATACAGGGTACACGCCTGAGAGTTACACTCTTAACGAATCTTTAAGTGTATTGGCACAACAATATTCACCAGGTCGTAATTTTTTCGCTTCCACTACCTTCGCTTACTTGGCAAGTTATGATATTGGCGAGGGCTATATGAGCTCGCCCATTAGTAGCAATAGAGATTTCACCATAACTATACAAAATGCCTTAGCAATAGGGAAAAAGCCTCGCATAGAAGTTGGTTTTGTGAGCCGAAAAACGCAAAATACCTCAGTAAGTTTCCAAGTGGGGGCTTCTACAAGTTCGCTAAGGACAATCGCTACCACCAATATTTCAGATTATATGAAGGGAACAATTTCCCAACAATTAGAATTTACGGATTTACCCACAAATGGTACATTTTATTTGAGAGCTATCAACAATGGCGGGGGCGGACAGTTTTCTATTACTTATATTCGTTTGGTGTATAGCCAAAGCCTCGACGCAAACAACCAAAATGAAAAAGAGTTTTTATTAGATGTAAACGGGCTTGGTACTTCACTTATCAATGTGAGTAATACACTTGCTGGGGCTAATCTCTATGATATTACAGACTTAAATAACATCACAAAAATTCAGACTACTGGCTCTACGACAATTTCTGCGGTTATACCCAATACATCTTCTAATAGAAATTTGTATATCAGTGCTTTACCCAAAAGCGTGATAGCAATAAAACCAGTCAGTTTTTTTAACTTCAACCCAGCAGAAGTCAATTATTTGATAGTTGCTCACCCATCTTTGATGAAAAATGCGGGAGAATATACAGACGTAGTACAAGCCTATGCAGACTACAGAGCCTCTTTGGCAGGCGGGGCTTACAAGCCTGTGATAGCTAATATTCTAACTTTATACGACCAATTCAATTATGGAGAAACCAGCCCCATAGCTATTCGTAATTTTGCCAAATTTTGTTACGACTCTGGCAGCCCACAATTTTTGTTTTTAATAGGATATAGTATCAATTTACGTCCTTTTGATGCTAATTTTGGAAGCACCTATTTTACTAATTATGATATTCGGACAAATCCGGCTCATTTTGCCCTTAATCTTGTGCCTACTTGGGGCTTTCCTGGTTCTGATGTGCCGTTTACAGCAGGTTTTGATGGTTCTTATGAGTACGCTCCAGCCATTCCTACGGGGAGATTGGTTGCCAAAAACCCCCAGCAAATTGCTAATTATCTTAATAAGATAAAAGAGCAAGAGGATAATTTCGGCAAAGAAGATACTTGGCGTAAGAATCTGCTCCATCTGAGCGGCGGAATAAGTAGTTTTGAGCAAGCTACCTTTCTAAACTATCTTAATCAGTATGCAAGTATCGCCTCAGGCGATTTTCTGGGAGGAGAAGTTAAAACGGTAGCTAAATCTACTAATGCCAATGTAGAGTATATCAACGTAGCTGATGAAGTAAATAGTGGCGTTTCCTTGATGACTTTTTTTGGACATTCAGGGGCAACTATCACAGATATTGAAATTGGTTCGGTTTCTGACGATGGGCAAGGCTACAGAAATAAAGGAAAATACCCTATGCTTTTGGGCAATGGCTGTAGCTTAGGTGATGTGTATTCTGGTAAAGCCACACAAGCTGAGGACTGGCTCTTTACAGCAGATAGAGGTTGCGTGATTTGGCTGGCAGGCACAAGTTTGGGCTTCTCTGCCTATCTCAATAACTATTCTTCTCGTTTCTATTCCAATGCTTTTGCGAGTTCTACCTATTTTGGAAGCCCTGCAGGTCTGATACAGCAGCAAGTTTGTAAGAGTTACGGACCTTCGCTTAGTCCTGGTTTAGATTTATGCCACGTACAACAAATGGCTTTTCAGGGAGATCCTGCCCTCAAACTCATAGGAGGTAATAAACCTGACTTTTATACACAAAATGCTTGGCTGAGTGTCAAGGGCTTTAATAATGCTCCTGTTACAGCAAGAGCCGATTCTTTGCGATTGGCTATCAAAATAGCTAATTTATCTAAAACTACCAATGCCCAATTCGAAATCTCCGTAAAACAAACGCTCAATTCAGGAATTATTATAGACCATACACCCGAAGTAAAATTCAGTGACCCTCGCCGTACAGATTCAGTTTTTATTACACTGAAAAGACCGCAGGGAACAAGCTTCTTCGGAAATAATCGTATAGAAGTACAAATAGACTGGAAAAATGAAGTAGATGAAGTTTTTGAAAATAATAACACGGCTGTCATAGACTTACTCATTCCGGATTATGGGGCAAGGGCTTTATTTCCACCAGAGTATAGCGTGGTAAGTTCGCAGCCAGTAAAGTTAGTCGCTCAAGCCTCCGATTTACAATCCGATTTCAGAGATATTATTTTTGAAATAGATACAACCAACACATTCAACAGCCCTATCAAACGTTCGCAAGTAATGCCAGCGGGTAGCATAAGTTCTTGGGAAACCTCTTTGCTTACAGATGTGCTTCCTTCGGATAGCGTGGTATATTATTGGCGAGTGAATTATGCAGATGCCATTAGTAATCCAAATATTTTGTGGGACGAAAGTAGTTTTATTTATATCAAAAATAGTCCTGTGGGCTGGTCTCAAAGTCATTTTCCTCAATTTTCCAAGAGTGCTGACTTGGGAATTACTAAGAACAACACACAAAGAAAATGGGAGTTTCAGCAGGTGCAGAACAGAATAAGGGTTACAACCTTTGGTAAAAATAGCACCGTAGCAGGTACAAGTTACGTAAATACGACTTGTTTGCTCAATGACCAACCACTGATTACGAGTTATGATGTAGACCCTTGTTTTGCCAACACTTTACTTTTGGTCGTTTTTGAAAAAGAAAGCAAATTACCTTACCAGATTTTTGGTGGAAGCAATACGGGTGTGTCTATTTGCGGAAAAAGACCCTCAGTGGTCTATTACTTTAATGCAACAACACTCCAAAATGGAAATTTTGCGAGTGCTTTGGCTCAAATACCTAACAATAGTTATGTCTTAGTGTTTAATAAAGGAAATATTACGAATGCTTCTTGGAATGCGGTTCGTCCCGCCTTACAGGGTTTGGGTGG